>NZ_JAZNAN010000086.1:0-16702 GCF_045586545.1 Methanobrevibacter sp. | reverse complement strand
ATCCCCTGAAAATAGATTGCTTAGGACGCGAGTAGAAGACTTGTTTGATGGGGTAGGGATGTAAGCTTCGTGGTTTTTTTCCGAGTTGTTAAGTCCGCTGCTTCCAATTGTCCGCTTGCATAATTTTAATCATTTTCATATTGGTTTGTATATTAAGTATTGCGGTCATAGCATGGGGGTTATACCTGGTCTCGTTTCGATCCCAGTAGTGAAGTCCTTTTGTGTTTTGTTTGTGTACTATGGTTTTCTATGGGAATTTCATTTCGCTGCAAGCTCATTATATTATAATACCACCGAACCATGCCTTTATATGACTATCATTTATTAAATTTGCGCAATAACTAATTAGGCCTTTTTTATTTTTTATTAATTAGTTTTAGATTTGTTGAACGCTTTTTATATCCTTAAGGAGGATGATACTATAGCAACCAAAACCACTAACCATAATAAAGAGTTTATACAATCTAATATTTTCTCAAATGGGGATCTTGAACCATGCCCATTATGCAATTCCACTGAAAGGATTGTGGATAATCAGAGAGCTGAAATTTCATGTGCCCTCTGCGGTCTGGTTTTAGATGAAAGTCTAGTTGATAACGGTCCTGAATGGAGGGCATTTGACCATGAACAGAGAGACAAACGTACAAGAGTTGGGGCTCCATTAACATATACAATTTCAGATAAGGGGTTAACTACAACAATTGACTGGAAAAATAAAGACAGTAACGGCCGTATGATTTCTGAAAGAAATAGAGCTCAGATGTATCGTTTAAGAAAATGGAACAAAAGACTTAGAGTCTCTAGGGCAGGTGAAAGAAATTTGGCGCATGCTTTAAGCGAGATTGATAGAGTATCCTCAAAATTAGACCTTCCACGTTCTCCTGTTCGGGAGGATGCTTCAGTTATTTATAGGCAGGCCACTAAAAAACAACTGATTCGTGGAAGAAGTATTGAAAGTATGGTTGCGGCTTCTATTTATACTGCCTGCAGACGTTGTGATATTCCACGTACTTTAGAGGAAATAAGTGAAATGTCTCAGGTTCCTAAAAAACAAATCGGGAAAAACTATAGGTTTTTAGCAAGAGAATTGAATATCAAACTAAAGCCAACTTCTCCTGTTGATTATATCCCAAGATTTGCAACCAGATTAGGTTTATCCAATAAAGTTCAGATTAAAGCAATTGATATAATAAATATATCCATGAAAAATGGTTTCAATTCCGGAAAAGGCCCTACTGGAGTGGCTGCTGCAGCATTGTATATTGCCTCTATGCTGTTGGGGGAAAGAAAAAGTCAGAAGGTTGTTGCTGGTGTTGCAGGTGTTACTGAAGTTACAATCAGAAATAGATATAAAGAGTTATCTGAACTTGATTTAGGTACATCTTTATAATTTTTTTTTAACCTTTCATTTCTTTAAAATATTGATAGTAAATTATTTATGAATCAGGATTTAAAGATAGTATTACAAAATATGGAGGTTAATTGATGAAATTCAATAAAGTAATTATTCTTTTGATTATATTAGCTCTCATTGCTAGCGTCGGAGTAGTAGTTGCTGAAGATGCAACAGTCGAACCTTATACTTTCACTATTCCTGATGGTTATACCATTGCAACTAGTGATGATACAACTTGCGCAATGCAAAAAGATGAATTCAATGCTATTTCTTTCGCTACTGGTGTTAGTGATGATTTAGAAGCAGCAAAACAAACATTCATTGATCAAGGTAAAACTCTTCTTCAAGAAGAGAATATGAACTATAATGATATGGACATTGTACTCCAAGCATTTTCTACTGAAGCTGGTGGAACTACATTATATGTTTATAATTATGTCATGTTATCTGCGGACGGCAATTTTGTAGTTACCGTTACAACCGATGATGCTGATTTTGATGCAGATTTAAACTCTCAAGACAACCCTGCTGCGACTATTTTTGATACAATACAAGTTAACTAGATTAACTTGTTTTTTTCTTTTTTAATTTTTTTGGATAATAATTAAATATTATTTTTTATAAAATATTATTGTCGTATCATTTTTTGACCAATGCCTACGGTCCTTTTATGAGGAAAGTTTTAGCTGTCGATGATTAGAAGAAACCCAGCATTGGATAGGCTGCCAGTTTCGAGGGTTGCTCGAGGAGCGAAGGGTAATCTAGCGATGATTCAAGAGAGTTAGTATACTGGCAACACTCATCAAAATATTTATTACTTATCAAATGCTCTTACCAAAAAGACATTTTATATAGGAGTAATAAATATGGATATGCACGAAAAAGATGAGCAACTTTTAAGAAGCTTTTGTGATGAGAGAGGCCTTAAAGATGTAACATATGACAGCTATGCCACCGCCATTGGTTTGTATTCCAGATACCATAAAAAACCATTCTACCAGTTGTTAAAAGAAGCCGAAGAGGAAGAAAGAGAAGAAATCAAATGGAAGCACTCAAAATTGAGATCCAGACTTCTTGGATTCAGAAACCATCTGATGAAAAAAGGACATCTTGGAACTACAGTCAAAAATTATGTCAGTAGGGTTATGACCGTATATGAAGAAGGTTTTGATATTGAAATCGGTAAGATGCCAAAGTTAAATCAGAAAAATATCAAAAAGCCTATGCCTATTTCTTATAATGATTTGCCCGACAAGGAATTGCTTAGGCATATCCTGAAGATGGTCAATCCGTTGATGAAAGCAATTATTCTGTTTATGACAAGCAGCGGATGTGCGAAAAGGGAAACTTTAAACATCACTATCCAGGATTTCATTGATGCTACCTATGAGTATCATCACAAGGACAATATAGATGATGTTATTGAAGCGTTGCACGGCCGTGATGATGTGGTTCCATCCTGGAGGTTAAGAAGACAGAAAACCAACAAGTACTATACCACTTTTTCAAGTCCTGAGTCCACAGCAGAAATAATTCACTATCTTGTGATAGATGAGAGGGAACTTACAAATTCAACTCCTCTTTTTAATATCAGTTCCACTCACATGAACAATACTTTCGGCAAAATCAACAACAAGCTGAACCTTGGAAAGGCAGGTTCCTACAACCGCTTCCGTTCCCACATGCTGAGGAAGTTTCATGCAAGCCAGCTTTATAATGACGGTTTGAGCATGGATGAAATCGATGAGCTTCAGGGCAGAGGAAAGGATCAGACCAGAACTTCCTATTTCATGGAAGACCCTTTGCGTTTAAGGGAAAAATATATTGAGCATATGGGTGCAGTCACAATCAATCTTGATGTTGAGAGGTTATCCATCAAATCTCCGGAGTTTCAGGCAATGGAGAGTGAAAATCAAAAATTGAATGCTGAACTGGATGGTCTTAAGAGTGAAGTTGATTATATCAAAAGAGCTTTGAGAAATAAGACTTAAAAGTTCTTTTCCATTTTTTTATTTTTTTTAACTACAATTTTTCAACATGATGGTTTCATCATGAGTTTGATTTATACATTTTACTATTTCTTATCATATTTTTTTGTCAAATTGTTTATAGAATTTTGGAAAAATACATGCCTTATCTTCAAGTATAACATTGTAATAATTAAACAATTTTGATATTTTATCAAATAGAAATGTTTAAATAGCCAAAATTACAGACTAGTATTAGCCATTACTAACTGGGAGCAATTTTACGAAGTGGGAGCAATTTTCCACTCTCGTACAACTTTTTTTTAGTAAGGCTTTAAAACCAGTTTAAGGAGGTAAAATATCAAAAAAAAAACAGTGAAAAAAGATTATGAAAAAATAGGCATAATACAAGTGGGCAAGTAGAAAAATAAAAATAATTATGCATGCGACGAAACAAGCTAAAAATTAATACTTTTCAAAACTTAACCCAATATCTAGTTTATTTTAAGGAATATATAAAGATTTTCAAATTAAATAAAGCAAAACTTATTTTATTCTAAATATTGCGATTGAGAATTGGATATTGATTTTACCAACATACTATTTTTATTTTCAAAGACTTCTGGCCACTTGTGTGTTTTAGATTGTAGACCATATAGTCCCATCCAAGATGATGGGCAAAAAGGGAGATACAAAAACATGTGTGAAGTAATAAAACCCCGGCCTAACGAAATAATAATTTTCAATAATTTCAGGGCACTTGAAGAAGCCATTGACGAAATTTCACAAACAGAAAACATCAGAAATGAAAGGGAATTCTTCGAGTCATACAGAATCAAGATATGAAACTTGATTAAACACGTTAAGACGAACTAAAAATTTAAGATAAAATCGGGAGTCTAAAAATAATGTTGGAACAAGAAGTAAATGGAGAAACCCATGTTTTAGTCCCAAAAGACATCTGGGCTAGAATATGGTTGGTCTTTGATAGAATTGAAAACTTGGGTGAATTCAAATGAATGGTTATTCACCTATTGCATTAATTGAGGTTGATTAATTATTACAACCTCAATTAATCAATTTGAAGACAATTTCTGCGGCATTTTAACTCACAGTGGTGAGGTCAAAATTGCCAAAGGTGATGTCGAACAGGAAATCCTCTATATCGATGACGACGGTATCGTATTGGTGGACGGTGGAAAAAAGGCATACCAAACAGCAATACACTCCAAGCTATTGCCATTGATTCATTATGCAACAGCTGGAGATACAGGATTCATCAAGTTCATAAGAGGAGAAGCATATATTGTCGGATTCAGGAAAAACAGGAGTGACTGACATGGAAAATACAATTCTTGAAATGCAAAAGGATTTGGATGAAGGACATTTCATTGCATTCGTATCTGCAAATGAAAATCCCTATTGTGCGGTAATGAAATCAGATGAATTGAATTTCCCGGACAGTAAAACAGTTGTTATTCACAAAAACGATGGCAGAACTACAATAATTAACTTGAATTTTATTATTGAGGTCTGCATCAGGAGAGTTGGTCAGTATGCCTAAACCAGCACGATTATATCCAAAAGAAGAACCGATGGATCCCAATCCAAAAATGATTTTTATTGGAAGCATGTTATTTGCCGTGGCTATCGGCTGGATTGGAATAGCAACAAGTACAGGAGGATTATAAATCAATCCTCCCAAATTTTTCAAGGTGATAAAAAATGGTAAAAGCAGAACTAATAGAAGAACCACAAGTGAGTGAAATTGTCGCTGCTGCTGATAATATCCCGGATGTTGGTGTAGCTATTGAACAGTGGGACGCTTATCAAAAACTCTGCAAAGGGTTACTCAATGACAGTGACTATCAGGAAATCATAGTCAAGGAAAAAGACGAAGACGGAAACTACGTTAAAGTGAAAAGACACTTCAAGAAAAAGTCAGCATGGCAAAAGCTATCCCGCGCATTCAATGTTGATACTGAAATCATTGACCGTGATTTGGAGAGAACCAAAATGGGCAGAATCAGAGAAGCATACTACTGCGTTCGTGCAACCTTGCCTAACGGCAGAAGTGTAGAATCAGATGCACTATGCTCTAGGTCTGAGAAAGGAAAAGACAAAGTGTCAGACCACACAATAATGTCAACTGCAAAGACACGTGCAACCAATCGTGCAATAGCTGAACTGATAGGTGCAGGTGAAACATCAGCAGAAGAGATGACAGCAGAAAAGATTGTAACTCAATCAAAATTTCTAAAAGAGGATAACTCCTCTTAAAAATTTTTTAGGAGAGAATTAAAATGAGTTTTGAAAACACAAAACAAACCATATTTACCTGAACAGAATTGGACTTTGAAGAAATAGTTGAAATACCAGACGGATATGAAAAAGCCGAACTAAGGGACTTTGAAGATGGCACTTTAATAACCGGCAGGCCTGAAATGTCATCAGTCACATCATACACTTTCGATGATGGAGGTGAGGAAAAAACTGTAAACCGTTTCAAGTTATTCATTTTCAAAGACAGCGAAAAACTATACGTTGAAATAAATGTGAATCTCAAAAATGACGGCGACCTTCACAAAAACATCAGAAAAGGAAGTGTGCTCTTTGACTTCATAACATCTATCTTAGAATTGGAAAATGCAGGTTCAGTAGGCAGATCTAATATCCTTAGAAACGTCAACCTTGCTGAATACCGTGAATTCGTCAATAGCTTAGATGAAATGACCATACAGGTTAAAGAGAAATCCGGAAGCTACATCTATTACAGTTTCATTGTACGTGATGTCCAAGTAAAGTAAATGGAGTATAAACATGAGTAATGTAGCTGAATTACCGACAAAGGATACAATAACCCTAATCATCAACAGAAAGAATGTGGATAAGGTTACATATGTATTTAAAAATAGGTACGGTAATAAAATTGGGGAGTATACTAATAAATCTCCAGCTACATTATCTTCCCAAAGTAATGTCGCAAGGCAGTTCAAACAAATCGTAAATCCTAAAGGTGACCTCAAACCCAGACAGGTCAACAACCAGTTCAGTGAACTAAAACAGCTATTGCAGCTTAACTATGAAAATGAACTATCTGTAATTGAGCAGGAAATAGCTGACAAAAAGCAGGCCGAACAGCAAAAAGATACCTCAAAATTAAAGGAAGCTATCACTAAACTGCAATCGCTGGACTGTCCATTGATTTATATTGGAAGCATTGTTGAATGGTTTACAGCAGGTGAACGCAACAATATCCTTTATGCATTTACTGTATATGCAGGTCAAGTCATTTTGCAAAATCCGGTATCAGTAATATGTCTGGGTGAGGCAAGCAGCGGCAAATCCCACATCCAGGAAACCGCACTGAAACTGATTCCTAAAAGATTTGTTGTCAATGAAAAGAAAATCACTGAAGCGGCACTCTTCAACCGTGCCAAAAAGGACAAATATTTCTATGACGGTAAAATCGTTAACTATGGTGATATGGGTGGAAGCAACGACCATGAATTCATGGAAGAGTCTAAAAACCTAATGAAGGAACTCCAATCCGACGGCTTTCTAAACAAGCCTTTAAACATTTCCGATGGTGAAGGGGGATGGGATGTAAAAGATTTGGAGCTTGTCGGCAGGCCCTGTCTTACATACACTACAGTGCCTAACCATTATTTTGATGACCAGGAAATGAGCAGAAGTATCTTTATCACTCCAAGAATGGATAACCAAAAGATATTCAATCAAAGAAACAGTGCACTGGAATTCAAGCATGGACGAAGCTACAAGATTCTAAAGCAATATGAAAGGGAAGCTGAGCTAGTGCCATACATGCTGCTGCACCTTAAAGAAGTCTTTGAAGATATTGTGGTGATTAATCCATATGTATATTTTCTCATAAACTTCCTTAAAAACTCTTCTTTCTATAAAAGGGATTTTGACAAGTTCAATGGACTTTTAAAAACAATAACGGCCTTGAACTATTACAACCATGAAGTCTATGACATTGGCGGAAAGAAGGTGATATTGACAAATATTGCAGATGTGCAGCTGTTTATGAGCCTGCTTAAGCCATACAAGGAAAGTATATCAGCCAACCTTGCTCGAAAGCTGTTGAGGTTTTGAACGATATCAGAAACAATATTGATGAGTGGAGAAGGAGCAAGGATAGGGAAGTGCTGGATATGGGAATCACAACCAACGATTACTTCTCACTTCAGAGCCTCGGACTGAGCAAGGCATCAGCAAGAAAATACATGTATGAACTGGCAGACAAGGGATTTCTACAGATTACTGATCATGTCGGCAGATCCAATGTATATGATTTGGCCAAAAGTGAAGTTGAATCCATAAACTATGACTTAAAGCATATTGACGATTCAACATATGAAAACATCTGCTATGAGATTGGTGAATGGGTTGTAGACATTATGAAGGAAGATAAATTTGTTGAGGGGTTAAGTATTATGAACTTTGATTCAACGGTTAAAAAACCAACATGGATAGATAAAAAACTATAAAAACTGAAAAAACCATGAAAACCATAAAAACTAAAAAACTATAAAAACCATGTAAACTTTAAAAAACTTTTTAAAAAGTTTTTATAAAAAATTGCTTACAGTTGTTTTTAGGATAATTGAAGGATTTTATGTTGGTTTTGGTAATGTGGTTTTTATTAAAAAATTAAGGTTTTGAGGATAAGTGGGGGCAAGTTTAACAAGTGTCCCCGCATACTCTGGAAAAATATGGTTTTTTAAAATTTCATTTTTGTGAAAACTAAGGAGAATCATTATTATTTGATTTAAAGATTTTCAAAGAGTTTTTAAAAAAACCATCCCAAAAGTTCTCAATAGTTTTTATGGTTTTTAAGGTTTTTATAAAAATTGATTTTTATGAAATCTATAAAACAACAGATAATTGAAGCCAAAAAAGAAAAAAGAGAAATGGAAGAAGAGATGTGGTTTGTAGATTACTGCAACAACTGCAAAACAGGATTGGCTTCAAAACATGATGTTTCCTGCCATCATCCATACTACTGCTGGCATGAAGGCGAAGCAGCTATTGTGCAAGCAGGGATTGTCCGGATAGATGAGTTTAGAAGGCAACATGGATACGTCACATCACAGATGTATTGGCAATATAAGGAGTTGAGAAAAAGGCAGCGCCAGTTAATCTGGCTAGGCAGGAGAGAATTATTAAGGAGTTAAATAATAAATCAGTTTGAGTTATGATATAGAAAAACCTGATATGTAAATGTTAATTTGTATGATTAAAAATCACTATTATTGCTTGGATCTCTTAAAGAAGAGAATAATCTAATTGATACAATTTAACCAAAACAATATTATTTGATTATTAAATGTTGCAAGTATTAAATAATTTTTACATGATTAATTCAACAACCAAACTTATAGAAATTAACATATTCCGAATACTTATCTAACATGGTACCGTAAACTTCATATTCCATGGCTTTATTTTCTTTATCTAATTTAATATAACAATCTCTTATGGAAAAATAAACCATTATATCAATTTTACCATATTTTAAAGATAATTCAAATAAATGTTTTGCTTCTTCAAACTTGTTCAGATGCCAACAAACTTGTCCATGCAGAAAATAAATTTCAGCATCATTTTTAAATATTTTAGAGCTATATTCTATTCTTCTTAATGCTTTATCCCAATCCTCGTTATCAACATAATATTTAATATAATTCAAATGAGCATATCTGTAATGAGGACTCAATTTCAGTGCATGATGAATATCTATGATATGTTTTCTTTCGTTAAATGCAAATTTAAGATTATATGCTTCTGTTTTTTGCCGATTTGAAGATGATTTTTTAATTACATGATTGAGAAGACGATTAGTATGGTGAATATCATCGTCACGAATTAGATTTGCTTTTAAAAGATATGATTCATATTTACATTTTTTAGATCCTGATACTCTCAATTCTTCAAGAATATTCAATGCAAATTCCTCATGGCCACGTTTATAAAAGCAAGGAGAAGTTAATATTCTTATATCGTTCTTATTATCTGAAAGGGACATTAAATCATCATAAACATCTTTTGCTAAATCAAATTTATCCATTGCTAAATGCAAATCCAATAATAAATATTTTGAGTAAATATCATCATGTTTTACTAAATATTTAGATAATTCCAACAGGGATTTCATTTTATCAAATTCTGAAAATATCAGAGATTTATCAAGAAATCGTTGTCCATCATCTTTTTCTGGATCAATTTTTGAAAATAATGATTCTGCTTCATCAAATTCATAGTACTCACATAGTAATAATGCTTTATTATATAATGCTTCATAAAAGTTAGGAAAAATTTCCAACACTTCATCATAATATTTGCAACTATTTTCATAGTCTCCTAATAATCTATAACAATTACCTAAATTCACTTTTGCTTTTACAAAATCTTTATTTTCAATTAATGTTTTCTCATAATAATCCATTGCATCAAAAATTCGATTTAATGAATGATATGCATGACCTAGATTAAAAAATAAATGATCTTTATTAATAATTTCGTTTTCACTTTCAGATAAATTTTTAACAACAATTTCATAATTGTCCTTAGCTTTTTTAAATTCGCCCAAGTTCATCAAATCAGATGCATACATGGCTCTAGCATTATTATCATTAGTTTTTAAAGCTTTTTCATATGATTTTTCAAATAAATCTAATTCACCATATTCACAATATGAATGTCCTAACATTGCATAATGAGTATCATCACCAATATCGACTAAATCAGGATTATATAAATTATCAAATTTTTCGTTAAAAATTTTCTCTAAATCCTCTCTTAATTCTTTAAATGAATGATATCTATTATTGGGAGTTTTTTCCAGACATTTGTGAATAATGTTATTTAACTCAGAATCTAATTTTGGAACAATAGTATTTTGGTGAATATCAAACCAATCTTTTGAGCCATTATTAACAAAAGGTTTAATTCCATTATTAACTAATTGGTATAAAACAACACCAAAACTATAGATGTCTGATTCTACACTTCGTTTGCCTTTAAAAACTTCCGGCGCCATATATTCTAAAGTTCCACATGCATTATTAGCATAATACTGATTAACAAGGTTTTCATCAGTTGATTCAAACAGTTCTAAAAGGCCAAAGTCGGATATTTTAACTCTATTGAAAAAAATCAGAATATTGTCTGGTTTAATATCTCCATGAACTTTAATTCCAGAATCATTTATAAATTCCATTCCATGACAAAACTGTATAGACCAATCTAAAATCTGTTTTAAATTTAAGGGATCATGTAAATAATGTTTTAAAGTTTGTTTTCCATTGACTGGAACTATTGGTTCTAAAATTAGAAAAGGTCTTGCGTCAATAATTGTAGCAATTATTGCTGTAACAATATTTGGATGGGGTTTTAGTTTAATCCATTCGAGTGATTCTAATTTGAACTCGTCAAAAGTGTTTTCTTCATAAATAAATCTGTCTTGAAATGTTTTTAAAGCATGGCATTCATCAGTTTCAATATTTCGAACTAAATAAACTACGCCTAAACCAGATTCATCATTTTCGTTAATTTGTTCGTTCCCTCCAAAAATCCTAACTACTTCAAACATTTCACCTAATACATCCCCAATTTTAATATTTCTAATCATTATATCTTCCTTTAAACTATATCTATTTATATAATAATAGTCTATTTTCTTTTTACGCAACAATTATTCTTTAATTGATTTAAATATGATTGATTTTCATTATTCATCAGAATTTTCATTAAGATAATGTTTAACTAAATGCATATTTATTTTTTCATCAACGAATTTAGATATTTGTCTAGTGTTAACTAAATCGTCTGAATATTTTTTAAAATAGTTAATTATTTCTTCTTTATCAATTAAATTTTGATCTTCATCAGTTAACAAGCCATATTTTCTGTTAACTTTATTTACGAGAATTTTTTCAATAGCTTCTTTATTTAATTTTTTAAATTCAATTATTTTATCAAATCTAAAAAATAAAGGGTCGCCTATATTCTTCCTAATAGCGTTTATGTTAAGATAATTTGAAGTGCAAATAATTATCGAATTTTTTAAGGAAACTTTATAATTTGAATCCTCAAATATACCCTCATCAAATAATTGATAAAAAGCATCATGAAAAACATTAGCGGCTTTATCAAATTCGTCCAATAAGATTATGTTAGATTCACGTTCAAGTAAATCTCTTGAAAAAGATGCTTGCATATGGGCACCACCAAAAAGGTATTCAGAAAATTTATTATTTTGAAACATAGAAAATTGCTTTCTAAATAATTCTTCTCCTATAACTTCAGATAAAAATTTTGCAGTTTCAGTTTTACCAACACCGGATGGTCCATAAAAAAGTAAACAAATAGGTTTATCATCATTATATCCTTTAAGTAAATCATATAATGAAATTAATAATTCATCTTTAACATGATTCTGACCAATTATTCTCTGATTGAACTCAGCGTTAATTTTCAAAAACTTTTCTGAGGTTAATTTAGGATAATCATAAACTTCAATTGTTACATCATCATAAGTATTCTTTATCAACCGTTTAATATTTTCAGGAGGGTTTTGAAGATAAATTTCGTCAAACTCTACTGTTTTCAAAAGCATATCAAAATTTTGTATAGCACTTTCGCTTATTCCAGAATAGTTTTCAGAATATCCTACTAGAAAATCATAAGAATCATAATATCTAGTTATTTTACCATCAGCAATTTTAACAAGGTCACTTAATAGCAAAATATCTCCTGAAGGAACAAACTCTTCAAAAGCTTTTTTAGGACCGAAGAAAATTTTTATATCAACCATTGATAATCCCTGCCAAGATTACATCATAAACTTTAAGTTTAGTCTTATTAGTGTTTTTATTTTCTAATTCTTTAATATTGTTAGGTATATCATCACTAGGATTTAATTCATTGGATATATCTAATAAATATTCTTCAGTTTCACCTACGAGAACACCATAGTATGTTAAATCCATTTTAGTTAAATCAGAAAGAGTATAATTATTTCTAAAAGAATTAATATTGAATCTTAAAACAACTTTGTCTTTACCATCTTCTGCAATCATCTCATAATGTCCTTTTCCATCTTCAAATACATTGTCCATTGAAGAAATGTTGATGGGTATATTCATATCATCTGATAGATTATCGGAGAATATCTTTAAAAATGGAGTAAACATCTTAAAAAATGCAAAAGAATTAGGATAGGCGCTCACTGTGTAATTTTTAAATTCTTTGATTTCATCTTCATTTAATTCTTCAATAAAATCGCTCAATAATGAGCTGGTAATAGTTTTTTGAATAATTGTGGTATCCGAATCACCATAACTTAAATTACCTTCAGCTTTGGCTGTCCCAATTAAAAATGGTAATTTGGCCCATAATTTACCTTTAAGTGATAATTCTTTAATTTTTTTATCTTCACTTAACTCTTTATTCATTTCATCTAATATTCCGCCATTTTTAATAATTAAATAATCTGTTGCTGAAATTTCATCAAAATAAATAATCTTTATAACCTTGGATTTGGTTTTCTCATCTTTGCTCATAGTTACACCACTGGAGTATTTCAATAATTTTTAAATTGAATAAGTGTTATTCCAATTTTTACATGCTTAAATGTCTTAATTTAGTAAATCATTTTGCAGTTCTTAAAAAAATTTTCGTATAAATTCTATTAATGCAGTAGGTATTGCATTTACATTTTATAATGGTTGGTTGTTGCCATCTTAATTCTTTCTTGTTATTAATATTTATTAATACTTGTATAATTATTGTTCGAGTAAGTACGAACTATATTAATTTTTGTATATGGCACATGACAATATTTATTATCTAATTTATATAAATAAAATAATAAATAATATAATAAAAAAATATGTTGGAAATGATGCTATGGGAATTACAGATTACATTAAAACCAGATTACTGAACAACCGTGTAGAGCAGTACAACACCAAGCGCAGCTATTGGGGTGAAAGTGAAAGACAACCTAGGGTTGATGGGATCAATACTGGCCTTGATTTGCTGGATGCTCTTCCTCCAGTAATCAACAAGACAATAGCTAATGCCAGATATGCTGTCAAACTTGACGGTTACACTTCAGGAATTTTGAAAAACAGAATTGATAAAGCTAATGTTAATATGGTATTGGTGGACAAAGAAAACAAGCTTTCCCAAGAGCAAAAACTTACATTAATCCTTTGGGCCAGAAAAATCGACATCAGACAAGTGGCCAAGGAAATCCTGCAGGGAGGAATGGTTGATGGTGAAGGCCTAATCAAACCAGTTGAAAGATGGGACAAATCAATAGGAAAATATATAAAACCGATATTTCTGGAAATAGGTGCACATGGATATGGACTTAAAAAGGAATTCAACGATGACAATGAAGTGCAGCTATACTTGCATGAAATGCCTAAGGATGTTGTCAACGGATCTCCGGAGGATTTCAACAACTTCATCAGTGTTGAAGCGGGAACATTAACGGTCAAATACGAGCCGGAACAGGTCATTAACTTCATGTATAATGAAATATACTCAGAAGCCCAGAGTATTATCCTGAACTGTCTTGATGACATTTATCATAAATGCAATCTTGAAAGAAATCAGGTTGAGAGAATCAATAAGGACAATATCATTGAGGTCAAACCATCAATTGATGATAACGGCCGTCCTTACATTATGGAACTTTCTTCTACAGCAAAGGAAAATTTATATGCTGATTATGGGACAACTGCTAACAGTAATGTAGCTATTGTGCCTCCAGGAATTGAATCCAAAATCTTAGGTGGTAACAACTACCAGTCAGACTATACCAGACAGACTGAAATCTTCAGAAACAATATCTTAAGAACTTTTGTAACTCCTCAGTCTCAGGCAGGTAATGAAAGGTCAAATCAGAACGTTGCTGAATACATTAACGATTCAGCCATTACAGGATTTATTGTTAATGTGGCCAATGACCAGAAATGGGTTTTAAAATACTGTAATCAACTTTTAAAGATGCAGTTGGAACTGATGGGTATTGAAGAATCATTAAACATTTACTTCAGTTATTCAAGAGATGATGTGATAAGATATATTATGAAACTTTCAGCCAATGGCGATGAAATCTATAAGAACTATCTCACAAACTTTGAAGAGGAACAGCCTGTCGGTGAGAGAATTTCATCTGAGAGCGGAAATGAAATATAATAAAAGTTTATATAAAATAAATAATAAAATATATAATAAATAATATAATAAAGTGATAATATGAAACATGAACTTTTTGAAGTCGGATCATATGACTACTCTGACCTAGATGATAGACTTGACAAACCTGTGAAATGGACAGCTGAAGATCTAAAGCAGATAGCTGAAAATTATCGTGGAGGAATTCCTTTAACTTCCGAGCACGATAGGGTTTATATAGGCATCGGAAACAACATAGTTTTTGAAGAGGATAAGGGAAAGCTATTCATAGACCTTCCGGATGAACTGGACATGAAAGGAAAAGGACTGTCACCAAAAGTTGATGTTTTACTGAAAGATAATGGAGATTCATTTGGAATTGATACTATGAACTTAATAGATGTTGGCGTAACCAAAAACCCAAGAAAAATAACTTTATTGAATTCTGAAATAACCGGTGAGACTGGAGAAACTGGCGAGAAAGGAGACACTGGACCTAAAGGAGATACTGAAAACACAAAAACTACTGGAGATACTGGACCGGCCGGGCCGACTGGGGCGACTGGAGCTAGCGGTACTAGTGTTACTATTAAAGGTTCGTATAACACTTACCAGGAACTGATAACTGCTCATCCGACAGGCAATCCTGGCGATAGCTATATTGTAAACGGTTCCCTTTATGTTTGGAATGGAAACGCTTGGGATAATGTAGGAAACATAAAAGGAGACACAGGTGCAACAGGGTCAAAAGGAGATACGGGGGAAGGTAGTGATGAGGAAGCTGGATGGAAACTGCCAGTCGATCAGATACTAACAACAACAACCTTGCCGACAGGTATTAGTGCAGGATATCGTGTAGCTATTATCACAAGTTCAGTAATGGCCATAAAAGAGTATGATGGAACTTCCTGGAAGACAGAATCACTTGATCCATATTCAGTGATACCATTAAAGCATTCGGGAGGTATACAGATGTATCTGGCAAAATCAACAGGGCCAGTCTATATGGGTGTTGAATACGGTGTCTTCGGTAAGTTTAGGTTTATGACTCAATCAGCTTATGATGCGCTAAGTAGCTATGACAGTGATACAATTTATTTTGTAAGAAGTTCATAAGTGATAATATGAAACTGTCTGATGAAATGTTAAATGAGATTAGCTATGTGCAAATTTCAAGTTACAGAACAAAAGTAATGAAATCCTTAGATGGAGATGTAAAGATTCCAACTCAAATAGCTAAAGATTCAAATATTATGCCAAATCATATTTCAAAAGTATTATCTGAATTAAAAGCTCATGAATTAGTTGAATGTATTAATCCTGAAGTTAGAAAAGGTAGATTGTATAGGCATACAGATAAAGGTGAGCAAGTTGTTAAAAATTTAGAATAACATATTTAATTCTTTTTTAAAATAAATCTTGCGTCTTGCCCATCACCATAAACAGTTTTAAGAGCATATTCATCAGAACAAATATCATCTAGTTTTTGAATATCACCAAGCTTATCAAAGGCAGGCATTAAATCTCCTTCAATAATGATGTCAAGGTATAATCATCTATTTCTGTAATATTAAGTTGAGGGTCTTGTGCAAGAGCATTAATTGTTTCATGTATCTTAATTAGTATCATATAAAATTAACATGTTACAAAAGATTTATTTATTAAATAAAATATAATTATTATTGATAATTGATTATTATAATTGGAGATACTATGGGACATATAGAGGATGAGCTTGATTTAATAGATTTTATTAAAAATAACCTTGAATTTTCAAAAAAATGGGAATCTAAAAGCACTGAAAATAAATATGTTCAAAATGTGTTGAATCATGCTAGTAAACGAGATACTGGTTATCATGGTGAACCAGATCTAATTTATTGTAATGATAATAATCAATTATTGATATTACTTGAAAATAAACCTAGTGTTAAATATCATGTGGGAGATAAAAAAAATCCTCAGCCTACAAAATATGCTGTTGATGGTATTAAAAAATATCTTTCTTTTTTTATGCATGATATGTTAGATATTTCTTCAGAAAATCTTAAAAATTGGAAAATTATTGGTATTGCATTTTCTGGAGATATTTTCGATAAATATAATCATAGAATAAATACAT
>NZ_JAZNAN010000085.1:0-15223 GCF_045586545.1 Methanobrevibacter sp. | reverse complement strand
ACATCAATTTTGTAATATTAATGTAATTCTACAAGTATATTCCAAAATAAATCCCTATGAATTAATAAATATTGATTTTGATATAAAATTAATAGAATTATAATGTTCAATTTGACAATGTTAAATAGTGATATGATTGGTTTAATATTTAAAATAAGCAGTTTTAAATGAGGATAATTTTTCGAACTCAGACAATTTTTCCTTTAAAACCAGTTTAAATGAATATTCATAGGTAAAAATAAAAAAAGAAGTTGAAAGATAAGTTATCTTTCTTCAATAGTCACTTTGTTCATTACATCGCCTTGTTGAATTGCATCAACAACATCCTGACCTTTGATAACTTGACCGAATACTGTGTGTACTCCGTCTAAGTGTGGTTGTGGGCAGTGTGTAATGAAGAATTGGCTTCCGCCAGTGTCTTTACCTGCGTGTGCCATTGATAATGCGCCGGTACCATGTTTGTGAGGGTTTCCTTCAGTTTCACATTTGATAGTGTAACCAGGTCCACCGGTACCGTTTCCAATAGGACAACCTCCTTGAATTACAAAGTTTGGAATTACTCTGTGGAAGGTTAGGCCGTCATAGAAACCTTCGTTGATTAATTTTTCAAAGTTAGCTACAGTACCTGGAGCTTCATTTGGGAATAATTCTAATTCGATATTTCCTTTATCAGTTTCGATTATAGCGACTTTCATTTTATCACCTTTTATTTTAAATAATATTATTACTATTAATGATTAAATAGTTTTTCATTAAAAAAAGAAGAGAATAAAAACATTGTTTTCATTCTCCGTTCACTGCTTTAACTTGTTTGTAAGTTGCATACATGGAATAGACCCATACAATGAATACAAGCATACCAAATATTTGGCTCACGTAATACATCAATATATAGAATATTACAGCTAGCACAGCCAATATGATTCCTTTTTTCATATCATCAGCATAGATTAATCCTAATCCTGACCATATGAATGAAAGAATCAATGCAATTATCAGATTTTTCTTTGCCATTATTTTCCTCCCTTTCCTTTTTTTTAAGTTATTAAGATATCTAATTTTAAAATTATTTAAACATTTTATTTCCTTTTTGGAAGTATTTATTATAAATGAAATCTAAAATATTAGTGATTGAATAGTTTAAGGAGATAAGATGAACACTCAAGAATTAATTAAAATTGAAGATGATTATTTCATTAACACTTTCACAAGACAACCAATCGTTTTAGACCATGGTGAAGGTGTTAAAGTAACTGACATTGATGGTAATGAATACATAGACATGTTTGCAGGTATTGCAGTTAATGCTTTAGGTCATAATCACCCTAAACTTGTAAAAGCAATACAGGATCAAGCAGAAAAGCTGATTCACATTTCAAGTATCTACTATAACGAACCAGCTTTGATATATGCTAAAAAGTTAATTGACAAAACAGGTTTCGATAGAATATTTTATGCAAACAGCGGAGCTGAGGCAAACGAAGGTGCTATCAAGCTAGCTATCAAATACACTGGAAAGAGTGAAGTAATATCCACTGTCGATTCATTCCATGGAAGAACAATAATGACACTTGCAGCAACAGGACATGAGCATTATCATGAACCGTTCAAATGCATTTTGCCAAAAGGATTCATCAACGTACCATACAATGACATCGATGCAATCAAAGAGGCCATTACAGAAAATACTGCAGCTATCATTGTCGAGCCTATTCAGGGTGAAGGTGGAGTCAATGTTCCAGATAAGGATTACTTAAAGCAAATTGAAGAAATCTGCCATGAAAAAGACATTGTTTTCATTGTTGATGAAGTTCAAACAGGTTTTGGAAGATGCGGAACATTATTTGCTCATGAATTGTTCGATGTAAAACCTGACATAATGACCATGGCTAAAGGAATCGGTGGAGGAGTTCCTATGGGCGGAATTCTTGCAACAGAAAAGGTAGCTGGAGCATTCGTGCCAGGAGATCATGGAACCACTTTCGGAGGAGGACCATTAGTTTGTGCAGCCGCCAACGCAGTATTGGATACATTTGATGAAGAAAACATCCTGAATAATGTCAATGAAGTTGGAAATTACTTCATCGAAGAGCTTAAAAAATTAGATAAGGAAATCATAGCCGACGTGAGAGGTAAAGGATTGATGGTTGGTTTAGAGCTAACCAAACCTGGTGCCGAATATGTTGACAAACTAAGAGAAGCAGGATTTTTAATCAACTGTACTGCAGACAAGGTTTTAAGATTTGTTCCACCATTAATAATTACAAAAGCCGAAATTGATGAGTTCATTAAAGCTTTAGATGAAATATTATAGGTTTTTAAAATGACAATTCAAACTTTGTATTCATGCGATAAATGTGAATTCGAATTTCAGGATTCCTCCGGCATTTTCTGGGTGGATGTAGATGGATATCTTCATGTTGATGCTTTAAATGAAGTATCATCACATGAAGCTTCACAATCCCTGCTTTCAGGTGGAGTTTATCAGTACTACTGCTATAACTGTGAAAATGTTATCTTAAAGTTTGATATTAGAAAAATAGACACTGATGTATCCAGAGAAGCCATCATTCAGCTTTTGGAAAATTATAATGATGCCCATAAAATCATAGAATTCGACCCTAAATTCCAAAATTGCATTGAATGCGGTGAAGAATTGTCTTTAAAAATGGAAAAGGTTTTCGTCGTCGATAAAAATGATGAATTTTTGGTTGACGATTCAATTTTCAATTATGATGCATTGGATAAAATAAGTAATAAGTT
Organism: Methanobrevibacter sp.; assembly: GCF_045586545.1. GTDB lineage: Archaea > Methanobacteriota > Methanobacteria > Methanobacteriales > Methanobacteriaceae > Methanocatella. Next base: position 12,460 of record NZ_JAZNAN010000085.1, on the reverse strand, counting down.
TTGGGGCAAATATTATGGATATTACTGTAGGGATTGCTCAAAACAGATTAATAAATTCGTAATCGTTGAAAACAGCGATAATCTAAGTGATGATGAAATCAAATCTGTATTGCACGATCACACTAATGATTTGACTGTTTTCATTAACAACCCCGGAGACATTTGTCCAAATTGCGGAAATAAAATCCAGATTCTAAAAGAATTCTCCCCATGCCCTAACTGCGGAGAGGGGAAATTGAGAATTAAGGATATCAATTAGATTTCCCAATCCTTCTTTTCCAATAGTTTTTTAAGAGATGTTGAAATCTCTAATTCTTTTATTTTTTTTAAACTAGCCCACATGAACTCTGTATGTTCATCACTTATTTTAACGTTGCCTTCAACATCATCTAGATACATCATCAGCTGTACGGTTCTTTTGTGCATATAATCATTTTGAACAGCTTCACAAAAGTCTCCAACATTAACATCAAGGTTTGTTTCTTCTTTAATTTCTCGGACAAGTGCATCAGCAAAATGTTCTCCTTTTTCCACTTTTCCTCCAGGCAATTCCCACATTTCAGGGTCAGTTTTGCTTTTGGGATGCCTTTTGACAATCAAAATTTCGCCCGAATCGTTTTTGATTACTCCTCTAACGGTAAGTCCATATCCTTTCATAATAATATTTTTAGTTTTCTATTAAATAATTTGAACGGAAAAAGCTTTTCCTTCAATAGCATTAAATAACTTAAAATACATAACTAAATACATAATGTAACTTTTTTAGGAGTTTTAATTATGGATTTAAATATTAAAGTAAACGATAAAAACCACTTAGATATTGGTGGAGCGGATGCAATTGATATTGCAGAAGAATTTGGAACTCCAACCTATGTAATTGATGAAAATAGGATAAGAGATAATTATAATAGATTTTATTCAGCTTTTTCAAAATATTATCCTGATTTTAAAGTATTCTATGCATGTAAAGCTAACACCAACCTTGCAGTGATGAAAATTTTAGAGTCTGAAGGTTGTTGTATTGATGCAGTTTCACCTGGAGAAGTTCACATCTCAAAAATGCTCGGATTTTCAGGAGATAGGATATTATTTACAGGCAACAACATTACCAATGAGGAATTGAAATTCGTCCATGATGAAGGTGCCGTTTTAAACATAGACTCTGTTTCAGCATTAAAAAGATTGGCAAGTGTAGTTGATCCTGAAGGATTAAAAATATCATTCAGAGTAAACCCAATGGTAGGTGCAGGACACCATGACCACTGTATCACCGGCGGAGTGATGAGTAAATTTGGTATAATGGATAATGAAGCTGTTGAAGTATATGAAATGGCAAAAGAATTAGGTTTCAATCCAATCGGTATGCACTCTCACATTGGTTCAGGTATCCTAGACCCAGAACCATTCAAATTGGCTATTGAATCCACAATGGATATTGCAGGTAAAGTTCACCAGGAAGCTGGAATAGATTTCGAATTCGTTGACTTTGGTGGAGGTGTAGGAATTCCTTACACTCCGGAGGAAAACATTGTGGATTTAGATAAATTCGCAGAAGTTAATGTCGGATTATTTAAAGAAAAACTCGAACAGTATGATATGGGCAATCCTACAATGTATTTAGAGCCTGGAAGATACATCGTTGGAGATGCAAGTGTGCTTTTAGTAACAGTTAACAGCGTAAAACAAAGTTACAGAAAATTCATAGGTGTAGATGCAGGTTTCCACACACTTTTAAGACCAGCAATGTATGATTCATACCACCACATTGTTGATGCAGGCAAAATGGATGCAGAAAACACTCAAGAAGTGGACATTGCCGGAAATGTTTGTGAATCTGGAGATTTATTCGCACGTGACAGACCAATGCCTGATGTAGAAGAGGGTGATGTTTTAGGTATATTAAATGCAGGAGCATATGGATTTACAATGTCTTCAAACTACAACTCAAGGCCATTGGCATCCGAAGTTCTTGTAACTGATGGAAAATGCTCACTTGTACGTGAAAGAGAAACCTTTGAAGATTTATATGCAAAACAAAGCATTCCACCACATTTAAAATAAGTTGATAATATGGTAGATTTAAAAGGATTAAAATTTTCAAAAATGCATGGAATCGGCAATGACTTCCCAATCATCAATGAATTTGATGGAGAAGTTATTCCAGAAGCAGACAAACCAGAAGCATGTAGAATATTATGTCACAGAAACTTTGGAGTAGGTGGAGATGGAGTATTGTTCGTCGAACCTTCCGAAGTAGCTGACATTGGATACAGAATGTTCAATCCTGATGGAAGCGAAGCTGAAATGTGCGGAAACGGGATAAGATGCTTTGGAGACTTTGTCTACAGAAAAGGTATTTTAAAACAAGATAAGATGACTGTTGAGACAAGAGCAGGAATCAAAACAATTGAAATTACCTTAGAAAACGACGAACCAGTATTATTCAAAGTTGACATGGGATTATCAACATTCAAAACCCCTGAAATTCCGATGACCAGCGATAAGGATGAATTTTTAGATGGCAAGTTGGAGGTCTTAGATGCCACCTTTAACTTAACAGCAATTAGTGTTGGAAATCCTCATGCAATAATATTCGTTGATAATGTAGACGATGTTGACATCAACAAATATGGTCCTGCCATTGAAGCTCATGAAGTATTCCCTGAAAAAATCAATGTGCACTTTGTAGAAGTCATTTCTGAAAACGAAGGTAAAATGATTACTTGGGAACGTGGAGCAGGCGTTACCCTAGCTTGCGGTACTGGTGCAACCTCAACCGCCATCTCCGGATATAAGCTTGGTTTATTTGATAGCAATGTATTGCTACATTTACCTGGCGGTGACTTAAAATTCAATGTATATGAAAAAGAAGATTCTCTTGGAGCCTTCATGGAAGGTCCAGCAGAACTTGTTTTTGATGGAGAATTCTAATTCTCCTATACTCCTTTTTTCTTTCGCAATAATCCAAAAATAATGTCAACTACTGCAAGGATTATTATTAGTATTATCCAAATGTTAAATCCGGTTCTAAGTATTGCAAATATTATTGCAAGAACTAATAGTATAACACCTATTAAAACTGATTTTTTCCATTCTTCCATATTTTCACCATATTATATTTTATAAGCATTGATTAAGGTTATGTCTTCAAAAAAGAAGTGTTCTGTTGCAGCAATTTCAGCAATAAATCCTAATCGGTCAAATTTTTCTAGTGTCTCTTCATTGCCTGAAAGTGAAGACTGTATCATCTGAACAATTCCTCTATCATTTAAATGATTTGACACTTCATTTAAGAACAGATCTATTACTTTCCTACCATTTAATCCACCGTCGAATGCATAATTTATAGTGTCCTCTAAAACTTCATCTTCTTCGGTAGGTAGATATGGAGTATTAAATAAAATTACATCAAACTTTCTATTTTTTACAGGTTCGAATAAATTTCCAAATAAAACTTCAATATTTTCAACGTTGTTTTCCTTAAAATTTTTCTCCGCCAGAAGGCAGGCATCTAAGTTTATATCTGTCACGGTAATATTATCGGTTAATTTTGAAGCATACAATGCAACGATTCCGGATCCTGTACCGATTTCCAAAACACTTTGTCCAGGCTTAATTTGCAGATTATCAGCTAATAAGTAGCTGTCTTCGGCAGGAATATAAACATTATCGTCAGTGTTAATTATAAAATCGGGCATAATAATCTACTCACTTAATTTTGCATTAATTTCTTTGGATAAAAATAGAATGTCTTCAGGTGAAAGCACAGTCACTCTTTTTTTGTAGTATTCGTCCAGTTCAAGTTCATTAAGTCTTTTTTTCATTTCTTTTTTATCTAAATTGCAGATTTCATGTCTTGAATCAATAAGTGCATTTTTGATTTTTTTATTTCTATGCTGGAAAAGAGCCTTTGTAAATTTAGAATAAGTTTCAAAGTCTTCATCAGAAATTTTATTTTCTTTTGGAGTTAATTTAACAACAGTAGAATCAATTTGTGGCTTTGGAATAAAACTTTCAGAGCTTACATTAGCCAATGTTTCAACGTCACATTTAAAATAAAGCATTGCAGAAAGTCTAGAATAATTTTTAGTACCAACTTCGCCATTCATTCTATCGGCAAATTCCTTTTGATACATTAAAATAGCTAAATCAAAATCATATTCTAGGAATTTAAAAGTTATTGGTGATGAGATTTGATAAGGTAGATTAGAGATGATTTTGTTGAATTGCGGAAATTCAACTTTTAGTGCATCATCATTTATTAGTTCTACATTATCTATTTTTTCGTCTTTAAGTCTTTTGGCTAAAATTTCATAAATTTTAGTGTCTTGTTCGATAGCTATTACCTTTCGAGCTCTTTTGGCAAGTTCAATTGTCAGTGTTCCAATTCCAGTCCCAATTTCCAATATAACATCTTCTTTTGTGATGTCTCCAAAGTTAATTATTTGGTCTCTTTTATTTTTATCAATTAAATAATTTTGACCAAGATTTTTGTTTAACTTTATCCCATTTTTGTTTAAAATGTTTTTAGTTATTTTAGCAAGGGATTGGGAATTTTCACCAGTCAATTTATCACTTATCTTGAATTTCTAGGCCTTCTTGGAGCTTGAGTAAATATGTAATATCTGTTCTTTCCTCTTCTAGGGGTTGTTGTATCCAATTCTTGTTTAATTCTATTTACTATCATGCCTGCAGGATCAGCTAAGGTTGGAAGTCTTTTGGATATGTCTTCAAAAGATTCAAACGGTTTTTCTTCTCTAGCTTTAATAATGTCCCACATGTATTTTTTACCTATTCCAGGAATTAATTCTAATGAGTGTTGTCTTGTACTTATTGACTCAGTGGTATTGAAGAAGTTCACGAATTTTTCTTCATTTGCCTCTACAATATCACGAATTGCATAATCAAGTTCTATTCTACTTGTTGCAGTAAGATTTTCGAAATCTAATTTTCCAAGGACTCTGTAGATTTTATCTCTTTTTCCTTTTCCAATATATACGGTGTCCTGTATTTCTAAATCAACACCATTTTTAGGAGCTAATTCAAGTAAAGTGAAATATTCTGTACCAATAGCTTGAGCAATAGGTTTGCCTCCGAATTTAGACATATCAGACTTAACATATCCTCGACTTAAATAATCGAGTACAACAGCATATTCTTCTTTTTTTACTGCTGGTTTTTTATCTCTTCTATTTCTGCTATCCATATTATCACTCACTATCAGTTTTTTTATAACATTGATTAGCTATAATATAAACTTATTTATAAATTTATTTTTTAAGTGTAATAAAGATATCTAAAAAATAGTTATTTTTAAAATAGAATAATTAAAAAATAATAAAAAAAAGTGAATAGTTAAAAAAACTATTCTTCAACATCATATTGTTCTAAAAGTTCAAGAATTTTTTTCATTTCATCTGCGTCAATTTTGGTTGGTTCTTTAGCAAAAATTAATCTCATATCTGCTAAATCTTTAGGAACTAAATCAACAATATGAACAGCGACTTTTGGTCTTAAATTAAACTCGTCTTGGAGTTTTTCAATAATTTCTTTTGTATCTTCAAGAGAGTATCTTTTAAATCTTGCAAGATGGTTTATTGTAAGATTTTGTTCATAATTTAAATCATTCTCTTCAGAGAAATTTTCAATAATTTCTTTTACTTCTGCACCTGAAATAGGTTCGCTTTCGATAATCTCTTTTCCAATCATAGTAATCAGTTTTGTAATTTTAAGTGATCAGGTCTTACTATTAACTCTTTAGGTTTGTTTCCATCTTTTAAAGAAACAATGTATGCTTTTCCTTTTTGACCGATAACTTTTCCAGTTTTACCGTGGAATCTAGGAGCAGGTTGTCCTTTTTGGATACTTGGGTTAATAGTAATGTGAACTAAATCTCCTTCTTCAAATCTTTGGAGTCTGTTAGTAATTGGGTTAGTTCTACCCGGTCTTTGTACCTTAGTCATTTTTTTTCTTGATCTACTTTTTAATCCTCTTGATCTTTGCATTATATAACCTCTAATCAGTTCAGTCTGGGTATAAATCTATGTTATCAGCGACCTAGTATTAAAAAGCCCATAAATACTAGTAACATAGAATGTGAAAATAACTATTACCATCAGTGATATGATAATATTATAATTTTAGTTTAATGGTATTAATATACTTTTAGTTTTTTAATGGTTTTGATGAAATTTTAAATTTTTTTAAAAATTAAAATATTGATGGTTTGGTGTTAAAAAAATGGTGTGTTGAAGATAACTAAATTAGTTATCTTCGAATCTTCTTCTGTCAATTAATTCTTGACGTTTACCTGGGTTCCATCCTCCAGATGCAGATTTTGCACGTCCAACTTGTTGAACGTATCCGGTAATCCTATCATACCATTCTACATCTTCTTTTTCACCACAGGTAGGACAAACATTGTTTAATCCTTTCATTAAAGTCTTACATTTTAAACAGAAGCTTAATGCTGAGCTGTAAGCCCAGAATCCGATATCGGATTTCCTTGCAATTTTGTTAGTTAAACTCATTAGTGAATCCGGATCGGAATAGGATTCTCCCATGAATGCATGGAAGATGTGTCCACCAGGAGTAATTCCATGGTATTTCTCTTCGATTTTAATTTTTTCAATGAGTGAAAGTCCAGTATTTACTGGCACATGTGAAGAGTTAGTGTAATAATTAGCATTTCCTTCACCTTGTACGATAGCTTGGTCTCCGAATTGTTTTTTATCGAGAGTTGCAAATCTGTAAGCTGTAGATTCAGCAGGGGTTTGTATAACAGACCATCTGAGTCCAGTTTCATCTTTTAATTGGTTGGCTCTGTCATTAATGTATTCAATACATTTTATACCAAATTTGTTTGCATCTCCGTTTTCAATTCCTTCACCGAATAGGGATAATAACATTTCGTTAAGTCCAACGAAACCAAATGATAAGGTTGAATTATCAATTCTGTAGTAAGGTTCTCCGTCGACGTCCTGTTTTAAGAATGGCAAGATGTGGAAATCATTTAAACATTTTAAACCTTGTTCTCTTCTAAGCATTAAAGTTTCAACAGCTAAATCCATGTATTCATCTAAGTATTCGAATACTTGTGATTCATCTTTAGATTGATATCCGATTCTTGGCAAGTTCAATGTAACATATGCAAGGTTACCGGTTCTTAAACAGTCTTGTTCCCAGTCACCAGTCCAATTATCTTGTAAACAGGTTCTACAACCCATGTAGTTTGCCATTTCTCCTCTGTATTTAGGGAACATGTTTACAAAGTAGGATGAACCGTATTTTGCAGATAATTCGTGAACTAAACGGAGGTCATCTTCGTATTCGCTGGTCATTGTTTCTTTACGTAGGCTGTAAATAGTATTTGGGAATAAGTGAGGTTTGCCTTCGTTATCTCCTTCGAGTAAGGTTTCAGTGAATGCTCTTTGAATTAATCTAGTTTCATCTTCAAAGTCAGCATAGGTTCCAACCACTTCGCCTTTTGGACCGTATGCGGTTTCTTCTTTTAAGAAGTCAGGAACACCAAATTCTAATGCCATGCTTGTGAATGGCACTTGAGATCCACGAGCAGCGTAAGCCATGTTCAAGTTGTAAATGAGCATTTGAACAGCTTGTTTGATTTCTTCATAGGTTCTGCCTCTTGCGAAAGGTGCAACAAACACGTTCCAAAGGGACATTGATTGTCCACCGGACATGTTTTGTTGTGCTGCAAGCATGATTTCACCAGTGTGGTTCATTAAAGTTTCCATGTGGTTTGGTGCACCTGCAATTGAAGTGTGGTCACCGGTACCGTCTACTTTAAGACCGTGTCTAATGAATGTTCTGATATCATGTTGAAGACAGTTTAATGGTCTTCCTGCGAAGAATTCTAAATCGTGAATGTGAATGTCACCAGACATGTGAGCGTCAGCTAAATGTGCAGGGAGCATTTTTAAAAGTGCATATTGTTTTAATGCTTCATCTGCTACATGTTTGTGAATACTTTCAGGGTTGTGAATCATGTTTGCATTATCTCTGTTACCATTTTCAATTAAAGAGGTAATGTTGTATACTGGAATACCCAAACGAGTGTAACGGCTTCTTAAGTCTTCTAATCCGTATTCAATCAATTTGGTGTTTACCATTTCCCTGATCATCGGAGCGGTTAAGTATTCTACATTTAATTTTTTGAGTTCTTTCCAAGTTTCAGTTGCGATTTCAAAAGCAGTTTCTTGACTTGCACCAGTTTCTTCAATTAAAGTGTTAGCAATTTTGGATAAATCAAACGCTTCAATAGTGTCTCTTGAAGTACGTACTTTTAATTGTGTGCTTGCTAAGTATTTGTTTGCAATTTCTGGGTCAATGTCTTCTAAACATTCGTATACAATCTTTTTGATTTCTTTGGTTTTAATTCCATCGTATAGTTGAGAAACGACAGTAGCTACAATTTTGTCGGACTCAAAGAATGGAGTTTCAACCATTACTAAAGATTTTACTAATTTTTCATAACTGAATCTTTCTTTTATTCCGTTATTTTTTTCTACATTGATTTTAACGGATTCATTTAAATTTTTTCCTAATTCTGAAGTTCTTTCCATTTATAACACACCATTTTCCTAGTTTATTAAAATATAAGTATAATTTTGCGATAAACCTCGCAACTGTTATACTATTTGTAATGACTTGTATAATTAATCGTTCGTATTTACACGAACATCTATATTATACATTGATTGAGGTAGTATATAAATTGTTCGTCTTGTTACGAACAATATTTCCTTACTCTGAAATATACTATATAATTACTATATTAAATCAAAAGTCCGAGAGCATTTGTAAAGTAATAAAAAAGTTTTTAGAAGAAAACGTCTAAAGAACTTTGTTTGGATTTATCACTTTCAAATAATGAGTTAATACCATATTCCTGAATTTCCAAACGTTGTCTTAAGTAATGTGAAACAGGATATCTATTAACCAGCTCCTGGGATATTTCAAGGTATTTTGTAACTGATCCTTTTGAAACTGAAAGAATCAAATTGCCTCCGCATTTGCATTTTCCAGTAAGTGGCATTCTTCTATACTTGGCACCGCATTTTGTACATCTTACCTTCTGCTTGGAAAATGCCCTGGAATTTCCCATAATATCTGGCAAGAAATGAGAAGACAATACTTTTTCAACAACTCCTCTTTGGTCAACGGCTCTGATGGTTTCAGCAAGGCTGATTTGAGCCTCTACTTTTTCTCTCATAGACGGCAATCTCTTATAAAGACAGACTGTAGGTCCTGCATGAATGCTTGAAGTGTGGTGTGAAAACATCAATCCTTCATATTGCTCAGGGGTTCCTAAATGCATTTCAACATTATCGATGTACTCAAGAACCTCAGCGGGCTTAAGCGGACTGTATGTTTTTTCATAAAATTCAACAGGGAATCTTTCAAAGATATCTAAGTTGTGAGATTCATCATCTATCTCTTCAGGATCGATTCTTGAAGATAAAACTAAAGGAGCATCCATACTTCCTCCTCTAGTATTCGGCAGGTATGATTTTGAAAAGTTGATTAAAGCATCCAACAGCAACATTATAGCATCTTCGTCACTATCGCAGTTTCTACGCTTTGCGGAATGGAAATAAGGATGAGCATAGCAGCCCAATGCTTTTGTAAATCCAACAATCCTTCCAAGAACTCCTGCTGAAGTGTGGGGTGCAAGACCTGCTACTAAATGGCCGATTAAATCGCTTTTTTCATTAACGTTATAGAATGGCTCCATATCATAGTATCTTGTAAGCTCATCATCAATAAATTGCGCTGTACGCAGCAAATATTCTCCACAATTGTCTGAAATAACAATGTCCTGTACTTTAAGTTCGATAATTTGGTCTTCATTTTCAATTGGGTTTCCGTAACAATCTTTTTCATAGCCCATTTCTTTTAATTTTTCAACTGTAACACCAATTTCTTTTGGAATGAAATGGGTTAAAGGTAAATCAGTTGAATCATGGCGTATTGTACCATCTTTAAAAGTAAATACTCCATGCTTTGCTCTAAGTATTCCTTTTTCAATAGGTTCAGGCAATTTTGATTCGGAAATCATACCGATTACGCCTTTTACATCATCCACTCTTCTAACTTTAACATTATCGGATGCCTTTTTAAGCATAGTCGCAAGAGGAATATTTTTTTGTGAAGGTTTTCCCATTTCAGTCGGGCTGCCACATTTTGGGCAAAGTGAGCCAAATGAACTGATTCCGCATTCAGGATTAGTACATTTTCTTCTGGAAATTTCAACTTTAATATTTCCTTTTTTGGCAGCAGTTGCAACTAATCTTCTAGATCCACCATTATTTCCAATTGGTATTAATCCATGAGGTGCAGGTTTCATTAATCTTTCTTTTGATTTTTCAGGCCTACCTACACGGGTACCAATGTATGCTGGTGCCTTATTTTTAATTTCCACTGGTGAAACTTCATTTAAAGCTTCTAATGTGGTTTTTCTTTCAGGCAATTTTTTAGATAAAGTTACTAAAAGTGCATAAGAATGATCTTTGTCAATAATTATTTTTCCATCTCGAACAATATGTGGAACACCAATTATTTCAAGGGTTCTTTTTGGGAATTCTAAATCTAATTTAATTCCTTCATCCTGTTTGTATGTTGATTTGCCTTTTTCAAGCAAGTCTATTAATGAATTTAAATCTTGGATAGTTACATCGTTATAACAATAAGTGTATTTTGGATGAAGAGGAATATCATAATTCTTGGATAAAGTAAAAGCTTCAATTGAAGAGAGATATTCATATTCAAGCTTATGTAGGTCTAAATCATTGTTGGTTTTGTCGAATTTTTCGCTTTTCATTAATAATTGAATCCACCATTCTTCACACCATCCGGATGGATATAAAGGTTGGTTGTTTCTTAAAAACTCTCCAAATGCAACAAGCATATCTCCCAGGAATAGAATTTCAACAACGTCTTTTTTCACTTCACGCGCTTTTTTGACAGAGTCAAGAACTACCACATCACCATTTTTAAGTTTAACGATAGGTCCTTCAATTGAATCAACAGGCACTACACAGTTTCCCTTTCCAGGATATTCAATTTTCAATTGTGTTCCAACAGCTAAAAATTCAAGCAAAGCCATTGTTGCAGGGTGGACTCCCATTGTAGCAAGACCTGTATTTCTTGATCTTCCATATCTTAATCTAAATCCTCCTTTTTCAGAAGGATATCCTAAAATAGGTCTTCCACCAATAATGTCCTGAATATATTTTGGTTCATCAATGATATCGGAATCCCCACTGTCGTCACTAGAAGAATCATCCTTTTTAGGTTTTGAATACTCAGTAAGCCATTCCCAATCAAGACCCAATTTTTTAGAAATTTTATGAATCTTTTTAGATTTTTGGATAACTCCTTCTACCATCGCAAGCAACGCTCCACCACGAATGTTGTTTGTTTCAACACGTTCTAAATCTCTGTGGGATACTTCAACTTGGTCAGTTTGCTCTCCTGAGACTTCTACAGGGATATGATTAGCAGCAAATCTCACTTCTTCTGGTGTTGGTGAGTATTGTAAATTTGTAACTTCTGATTCGTATAATTCAACTTCTTCTACATATCTTTCGATTTCATCGTCAATTGGTTTAAATGCATCAATGCCAATTGCCTGTCTGATTTTGTCTCCTAAAAGAACGGCTAATGCTGCAGCTGTTCCCCCAGCACTCCTAATAGGTCCTGCAAAATAAACTCCAATATATTTTGTGCCATCGAAGTTTTGCTTAATTTTCACTTGAGAAATTCCTTCAAGAGGTGCTGCTACCACCCCTTCAGTAAGAATAGCAAGTGCTGTCCTTAGTGCTTGGTCGCATCTTTGTTCTTCATTCCATTCTGCTTTCTCGCCGGTAAGTTCAAACTTACCGGATGCAATCTCAGCTGCAATTTCAAAAGCAACTTCTTCCCTTGATATATCTACTTCCAATTCTTTAATACGTTGAGCCACACCTTCAGGGCCAACAAGCCCTTCCACTCTTTCAGCCAAATCCTTTGCAAGAGGTACTTCTGTTTTTGTTTCAACATCAAACCCTTTAGATCTTGCTTCATTGGCTATTTCGTATAGGTGATGGGTATCAGCTTCTAATCTATCGAAATAATCCATGGTTATCGCCACAAGTTACAAAATTAATCTAACATATAATCTATTGATTTTCATAATATTAATAATTTTCAAAAACTGTCTAACATATATTTAAATATACTAAAATTAAATATTTTAGTTGTATATTGTAGTCGAATTTTTAAATTATTATTGCTATTTTGGTGATATTAATGTCAGATGATAAACCATTAAATGCCATGTATGGGCAAAAAGTGAAATTAGACTTAGATAAAATAAGAAATAGACCTAAAAAAGAAGAAATAGTTGAAGATGAGCCTGTTGAAGAGGTTGTTGAGGAAGCTATTGATGAGCCGGTAGTTG
>NZ_JAZNAN010000084.1:0-21494 GCF_045586545.1 Methanobrevibacter sp. | reverse complement strand
TATGGAACATATTTAAAAAATGTTCATTAATTATTTGTAAATTTTAATTATAATATATTTATATTATTAAAAACAAAATAAAAATGTACATATTAATTTAATTCTTAAATAAAATAGAATTATTGTTTTAATTTAATAAATGTATAGGAAAATGGTGTGATAATAAATGGAAAGAAATATGAAAATAGGATTAATTGCAGCTGTTTCAATTATAGCTCTTTTTGTTTTATCCCTATTGATTTCTTCAGCACCTGCCGATGCGGATAATTCTGTAAGGTTCGGTATTTTAACATTATTACCGCCTCTTGTTGCTATTGCTTTGGCATTCATTACAAAAGAGACAGTCTTATCACTGTTCATCGGTGTATTTGTTGGGGAATTCATGCTTTGTGTAAATGATTTAAACATCGTTTCCACTGCAATCAACGCATTCTTGCAATTAGGTTCAGACGTAATTGCTTGTATGGCAGACCCATGGAATGCAGGTATTGTTCTTCAATGTCTGCTTATTGGAGGTATCATCCAATTGGTAACCAAAATGGGTGGTGCAAAAGCGCTTGCTGATGCATTTGCAAAAAGGGCAAACACTCCTAGAAAAGCTCAATTATTCACATGGCTTTTAGGTTTATGTGTATTCTTTGACGATTACGCAAACTCATTGATTGTCGGTCCTATCATGAGACCGGTTATGGACAAATTACATGTATCTAGAGAAAAATTAGCATTTGTAGTAGACGCAACTGCAGCTCCTGTAGCTGGTATCGCAATCATTTCCACCTGGATTGGATTGGAAATAAGTTTAATCGCTGCCGGTTTCGAGTCTGTAGGCGTAACTAATATTACTGGATTTGGAATATTCTTGCAAACTATTCCATACAGGTTCTATAACATATTCATTTTAATATTCATTGTAATTTCTGCTTTAACCTTATACGAATTCGGTCCAATGAAAAAAGCAGAACAAGCTGCTCGTGCTAGAAAAGAAGACGAAGAAATCATTGTTCCTGAAGCACCTGGTTTTGACGAAATCAAACCTGTTGAAGGCATAAAACTGTCCGTATGGAATGCTATCATTCCAATCGGAACCCTGATTATCGGTGCGCTCATTGCATTCTACTGGAGCGGATACACCACCATTTTAGGTGGAGAAGATCAAGCTCTCATTGCAATCATGCAGAACTCACCTTTATCCTTTGATGGTATCTACACAGCATTGTCCCAATCAGACGCTTCCGTAGCTCTGTTCCAGGCAGCACTTTTAGCTTCAATCGTAGCTATCGTAATGGCTGTCGGTGAAAAAATACTCACCATGGAAGAAGCTATCGGCGAATGGGTAGGAGGTATGAAAACCATTGTAATTACCGGTGTAATCCTTCTTCTCGCATGGTCATTAGGTACAGTTATCGGAAATGTCGGAACTGCTGATTATCTGGTAGGTGTTTTAAGCAATTCAATCCCTGCATTCATCGTGCCGACCCTGATTTTCATTTTAGGTGCTTTGATTTCATTTGCAACAGGTACCTCCTACGGTACCATGAGTATCTTGATGCCTCTGGCAATTCCGCTTGCCTGGGCAATCAGTTCCGGGGACATGGGCTTTACCATCGTCTGTACAAGTGGTGTATTGACCGGAGCTATTTTCGGGGACCACTGTTCACCGATTTCAGATACAACAATTCTCTCATCTATGGGAACAAGCTGTAACCATATTGATCACGTAAGGACACAAATATACTATGCAATCTTCGTTGCATGTGTTGCAATATTCATCGGTTACATCCCAGCAGGTTTAGGAGTCCAATGGTTCATTTCATTACCAATCGGTATCGTTGTACTGTATGTCGGACTTAAATTGTTAGGTGAAAAGGTAGACTTTGAAGAAGTTGAGGTATAATCCCTCACTTCAACTATTTTTTTTATTCATTTCGTAAAAATTTAGGCATACCTAAAAATTTATATATTTCTATTTCTTATATTAAAACATGAAAGAAAATAATCATCTGCCGGTTTTTGGAATCGGTCCTTATCTTATAGGCCTGATAGCAATAGTGTCAATTTTAGCTATACTATTGTCATTGAAAAAGATAATTCCAAATTATCCTACAAATCAGATTATTACTGCTGTTTTAGGAATTGTTTTAATAATTTGCGGGGTGATATTCTGGTCATCAGCAGTTTTAAAATCTAGAATAGATAATAACATAAGAAATAATCAATTGGTGACCACCGGAATCTATAGTATTGTCAGGCATCCGATTTACGCTGCTTTCTTATATGCGATTACAGGTTTTATTGTTATGGCAAATAATCTAATATTGCTGATTTTGCCGGTAATTCACCTGCTGATATTAACATTGGCAATGAAAAGAACAGAAGAAAAATGGTTAATTGATGAATATGGCGATGATTATTTGAATTATTCTAAAAAAGTAAATAGATTCATTCCAAAGGTGATATAATGGGATTTTTTGATAATATGAGAAAACCTAAAGGAAAGCTAGGAAATTTACAGTTAAAATCAATGGACAAGGAACATACTCCAGTCTCTCTATGGGGTTTGAAGCATTTGGATATTGAAGATGATGATGTTATTCTTGATGTAGGCTGCGGCGGAGGAATGAACATTAACCGCATGGCCAAAAAGGCTAAAAAGGTCTATGGTGTAGACTACAGCGAAGAAAGCGTAAAGCTTTCACGTGAAGTAAACCAGGATTTCATTAACAAAGGCAAAGTGGAAGTTCTTGAGGGAAATGTAAAAATGCTGCCGTTTGAAGATAATACATTTGATATAGTAACTGCATTTGAAACGGTATATTTCTGGCCGGATATAGAAAAATGCTTCGGTGAAGTGAAAAGGGTACTTAAGCCTGGAGGAAAATTCCTGATAGGAATGGAATCAAACGGATCCGATAATTTTGCCATGAAATTCTGGAATCATTTCATTGACATGACACTTTACAATGACATTGAAATAACCCAATTTCTTGAAAATAACGATTATTCAGAAATTACAGTATACATAAGGGATGGAAAAAAGAGACAGGAAATCATTAAAAAGATTGGAGGGGAAACCCTTAGAATCGATGATGATTATGATAAGATTTCATTTTCAGACAAATTCCTTGAATGGTTGACAGTCGTAGCCCAAAAATAACATTAATAATATCCATCGCAGATTTCCCTGTAGGTGCAGTATCTGCATAGATATTGTCTGTTTGCAGGGAAATTTTCATTATTTATTTCCCTTCGCACATAGTGCAGGGTATCAATAGCTTCATTAATCTCATTTTCATTTAAATATTTGCGCTTATTTTCCTCATCACAGACATCCAGCAGTCTCAAACGTCCGTTTTTAGTAAAAAATATTCCTACTTGAGAGACCGGTTTGTCCAATACATTTTCAACAAGAAGTTTATAGTAGCACAATTCCCGGCGATACTTGGAAAAGGAACTTGATTTTGAAGTTTTGTAGTCAATTACAATCAATTCGCCATTTTCATCCTCTAAAATTATATCGCAAATGCCGGAAAACCTGTTTACCTCATCCAATAGATACTCTTCCTGGCAGAATAATTTATAGTCATTGTCAATGAAAACTTCTCTAAAAAAAGATGCCAAGTTATCGACGTGTTCATCAATGTCGTATCCTATTTCTTCCTCATGGGCAATTTTAAGAAGTTCGTTTTCAATATCCACATCATCCAGGTCATCTTCAAACTTTTCAGCAAACTTCTCGGCAACCAGATGGACGTCGCTTCCCAAAGCCATGTATTTGTTTTGGGGAACTTCAATCTCATCGATGTATTGAAATTTAAACTCGAGAGGACATTTGAGATATGTGTTGACTTTTGACTTGGATAATTTCATAACTATTAATTTGTTAAAACAATTTTAAATACTTTAAATTCAATATAATATATAAGGAGAATTAATGATGGATTTGAAAAAATTATATGCAGTGCTTATATTATTGATTGTTATCTATGTTGGAATTAATGTCGGTAGCATGGTAATTAATTTAGAGCCTCAACAGGTAGAGGATAATGCTACTGAAAATCTGATTACCGTTGGAGCAAGCAGCTTTCCAGAGATAAAGAACTTTAAAAGCGAAACAATAAATGATACTGCATTGAGTTTAACTGATTCGGAGAAGAATGTGACCATGACCATTTCCGAAATTGACAATTCACGAAGTATTGAAGATATTTTCAATGAGTATGTAGCCAATACCGAGTCCACATCTACTCAAACAATAGATCAGAATGGAACCCCAGCCTACTTTGTTTATTATCAGGGAGAAGAAAGCTACGGTACAAATGTCTTCTTTAACAAAAACGGTCAAAATTACATGATAAGCGGAAATAATATCGATTATAATAGTAGTAATTACTTTATAAACAATTGTAAAAACATTATTGATACAATTGAGATTAATTCAATTAGCTAAAAAGGAGAGTAGTTTTATGAAAATTGTAGCACTTCAAGCAAGTCCACGTAAAGGTGGAAACTGTGACGTATTGATGGATGAAATGATTAAAGGTATCGAGGAAAACGGCGGTGAAGTAGTTAAATTCTACCTGGAAAATGAAGAGATTGCACCATGCAAAGCATGCATGTACTGTGCCGAAAACCCTGAATGCGTACGTGCAGATGACGGAAACAAAATATTGGATGAATTGGTTGCTGCAGATGGTGTAATATTTGCAACTCCAATCTATTATGGTCAAATGTCCGCTCAAGGAAAATTGATTATTGACAGATTCTACAGCATCGGTCAAAATCCTGATAAAAGCTTATCCGGAAAAGCTGCATTGATATTTACCGAAAACCAGCCTGAAGGAACCTATGCCGATTATATTGAACTGACCAAATTCTCACCGTTCACATTTATGGGATATGAAGTAATTGGTCATGTGGATGCTGGAAGCGCAGGTCCTGCCGGAATTGTGGCTGAAGAGCAAGAAGACAAATTAAAAGAAGCTTATGAATTAGGTTTAAAATTCTAAACCTACTTTTTTTTCTATTTTTTGGAGACTTCAAATGGGTCTTGGTTCATTATTCAAAAGAAATAAGAATAAAAAAGAAGAGGAAATTGTCGATTGCCATATCGACATTAACACAGAGGATTGTGGCGGATGTGAAAAATGCAGCATTGCATGCCCCAACAATGTTTTGATAATAGTGGATGATGTATCGACTGTACGTGATCCTCAAGTTTGCAAAAGCTGTAAGGTGTGCATGGCAATTTGTCCTAACGATTGCATTACAGTTAACTGATATTTTCACGTATAGTGTCGATGAAGCTTCTGTTTTCAAGCTTGATTATTTTTGTAACCTTATCTGACTTTTTGATTTTTACTGTATCTTCATCAAAGATTTCAATTGCATGACCATCATATAGGACAAAGGATGTTGTGTTGTCTCTAAGCTCGGTTATCTTGATTTCAACAATTGAATCATCAGACAATACTATGCTTCTGTTGATTACCGTATGCGGTGCTATTGGTGTTAATGTTAGAATTTGAGCTGTCGGATCCACAATAGGGCCTCCACAGGATAAGTTGTATGCTGTTGAGCCGGTTGGTGTACAGACCAGAATGCCATCAGCAGTATATGAATTGATTAGCTTTCCATTGATTGTTGCATCAAATTTAACTACGCCAACGGCGTTTTTTGATATTCCGATTTCATTTAAGGCTTCAGGAATTTTCTCAGTTTCACCATTTTTCCTTATGATTTCGCCTTCAAGCATCATGCGATTTTCAATGTGATATTCCTTGTTTTGAATTTTGATTAATGATTCCTCAATATTTTCCGGATTGATTTCAGTCAGGTATCCCAATGTCCCGGTATTGATTCCGATAATTGGCTTTTCATGGGACAATCTTGATGATTTGAGAAATGTTCCGTCTCCCCCTATTGAAATAATGAATTCCGTTTTGGAAATGTCATCAGTAATGCCAATTTTTAATTTACTACAAATCTTTTCTAATCTTTTTTCAGTTTGGCAAGCAATTTGATTCTGCAGGTCACTTTTAATAAATATTTTCATAATAGAAATTTTGTCCTTATTCTTAATATGTTTTACTTAAAAATAGAGTTAAGGATATTGGTAGAATTATGGAAACAATTAATTTAATAAATTGAATTTTTAAAATAATAAAAAGGAATAAAAAAAGTAGAGTTTTTAAAGTAGCTAATCTACATCAAAAAAATAAAAAGTGATTAGAATTTAATTTCTTCAGCGCCAATAACCTGGATGTCCATATTTTCAACAAATTCTTCACTTTCTTCTCCAAAGTTTAGGAAGTGTGGTGAACCCATATGTTTTTTTAATGCTTCAGGACTTTCCCATTTTTCAACAAAAGTTAATTCATCACTTTCAGTAGATTTTAACAATTGGTAATCAATGTTGCCATCTTCCTGTAAAGTTTCATAAACTAACTCGTTTGCAATTTCTATGATGCTGTCTTGGCATCCTTCTTTAGGTGTGATTTTTGCTAATACTAATATGAAATCCATAACTACTCACCTGATTAATAATATAATTTTCATATTACTTAATGATTATTATGGATTTTTCCAAAAATACATTAATCAAAAAGCAGAAATATAAAAGTAGCAAAAACTTTTGGAGAAAAACGATGATATATTCAACAGAAATTGAAAACATGTGTCCTGTTAGAAAAGGTGCAAATCACGACCCTGCTCCAATTCCTGAAGAGGGGAAATGGGTAAAAGCAAAGCAAATCAGTGATATTTCCGGTTTCACTCATGGTATTGGATGGTGTGCACCGCAACAAGGATGCTGCAAATTAACATTAAACGTTAAGGAAGGTATTATTGAGGAAGCATTGGTGGAAACATTAGGATGTTCCGGTATGACCCATTCAGCAGCAATGGCTGGTGAAATATTGGTTGGAAAAACAATCCTTGAAGCATTGAACACAGATCTGGTTTGTGATGCAATAAACACTGCAATGCGCGAATTATTCTTACAAATTGTTTACGGAAGAACCCAATCAGCATTTTCAGAAGGGGGTCTTCAGATTGGTGCAGGTCTTGAAGATTTAGGTAAAGGCCACAGAAGCCAAATCGGAACAATATATTCAACTAAAGAAAAAGGTCCAAGGTATTTGGAGCTTACAGAAGGCTACATTACCGAAATAGGACTTGACGAGGATAATGAGATTATCGGTTATAAATACATTAACCTCGGTGTCATGCTTGATCAAATTAAGGATGGCGTTGACCCGCTCGAAGCAATCGAAAAGGCAACAGGCCAATACGGAAGGTTTGATGATGCCGTTAAAAAAATAGACCCAAGGAGTGAATAAGATGAGCTTGTTTGAAAGTTATGAAAGAAGAATAGACCAAATCACTCCGGTTCTTGAAAAATATGGAATAAAAGACCTTGAAGAAGCAAAGCAGATTTGTCTTGACAAAGGCTTTGACCCATATGAAATCGTAAAAGGAGTTCAACCTATTTGCTTTGAAAATGCATGCTGGGCATACACACTCGGAGCTGCAATTGCCATTAAACAGGGATGCGTAAAAGCATCAGATGCAGCAAAGGCAATTGGTGAAGGTCTTCAGGCATTCTGTATTCCTGGAAGTGTTGCAGATGACAGGCAAGTTGGATTAGGTCATGGTAATCTTGCTTCAATGCTTTTAAGTGATGAGAGCGAATGCTTTGCATTTCTAGCAGGTCATGAAAGTTTTGCCGCCGCTGAAGGAGCAATAGGTATTGCAAACTCTGCAAATGAAGTAAGGGAAAAGCCATTAAGAGTAATTTTAAACGGTCTTGGAAAAGATGCCGCATTGATCATTTCAAGAATCAATGGATTTACCCATGTTGAAACTGAATTCGACTACTTTACAGGAGAAGTTAAAGTAGTTAATGAAAAGGCATATTCAGATGGTGAAAGGGCAAAAGTAAGATGCTACGGTGCAGATGATGTGCGTGAAGGAGTAGCAATTATGCATTTGGAAGGTGTTGATGTATCCATTACAGGAAATTCAACAAACCCTACACGTTTCCAACATCCGGTTGCCGGAACATACAAGAAGGAATGCATATTGCAAGGCAAAAAATACTTCTCAGTTGCTTCAGGCGGAGGAACAGGAAGAACCCTGCACCCAGACAACATGGCGGCAGGTCCTGCTTCATACGGTATGACCGATACATTAGGCAGAATGCACTCCGATGCTCAATTTGCCGGTTCCTCATCAGTTCCTGCTCACGTAGAGATGATGGGATTAATAGGTATGGGAAACAACCCGATGGTTGGAGCTTCAGTTGCCGTTGCAGTTGCCGTTGAAAAAGCTATGAAATAAGGGATTTATTCCCTTCAACTTATTTTTTTTTAGGTGTTATAATATGTCTACATTATGGGGACTTACAGCAAGAGGAATCTGCGAATTCAATGGAAAAATCTTGCTTTTAAAAATCAGATCACGTTCAGCTCATGACGCTGGAAGATGGGAAATTCCTGGAGGCAAAGTTAAAAAATGCGAATTTTTCGATGATGGATTAAAAAGGGAATTTCTTGAAGAGACAGGTCTTGAAGTTGATGTAGTCTCACTTTATAATGTTGTAAGAAAGGATTATACTGCCTGTAAAACTAATGAAGAAATCAAATCAATCCAATTAGTCATGAAAGTGACTTGTGAGAGTGATGAAGTAACAATTAGTGAAGAGCATGATGATTACGGCTGGTTTAGTTTAGATGAAATCAAAGAGATGATTTCCAAAGACTTGTTAACACCACCAGCAATTGATGCATTTACAAAAAAAAGAAAATAATTAATTTTTCAAAGGTGACAAATGTCACGCTTTGATTTCAATCTATTTTTAATAATTTAGCTGCATTTTCATAAAGAATTTTGGAACGTTCTTCATCTGTCAAGTCAATCTTGTTGAAGTATTCCATTTCACTGATGGATTCCCACATCGGATAGTCAGTACCCCATAATACCTTATCCGCACCATATGCATGTATCAGTTCCAGAGCAGTTTCTGGAGTTAGTGCATATAAGCTAGAGCTTAAGTCTACATAAAGGTTTTCAAATCCAGATAATTGTCGGGTTGCTTCTTCCCACATGCTCCAGCCTGCAAAATGTGCTCCAATAAATGTGATATCTGGAAATTTTTCAAGAAATGCCTTAATCTGCTTTGGGTTGGAATAATTGTATCTGAAGTCTCCGCAGTGAACTAGCATTGGCACTTTGCCTTTGCTTACAACTTCCCCAATTCTAAATGCACGTTCTTCATCCATTGCAAACTGCTGAAAATCCGGGTGTAGCTTTACTCCCTTAAGGCCAAGTTCAATCAGGTAATCGAAATCTCCCTGTATGTCTTCACTATTTGGATGCAAGGTTCCAAAGCCGGTAAATAAGTCAAAATGGGTGTTTACAGCATCAGCAATAAATTCATTGATTGATTTGACCTGTTTAGGTGTTGTTGCAACAGAGTGAACCAGGTAATGAGTCACTCCAACTTCATTGCCGTCTCTTATCAAATCATCTAGTTTGCCATTTAAAGACATATCTAAATCATAAAAATCTCTAATTCCCATTACTGCCTTATCTGCTATTTTTTCCGGATAAATGTGACAATGTGCATTTATAACTTTTTGCATATAGTTGAACCACCTAAAATAATACTGCTATAATATTTGTTTTTAATAATATAAAAGAAAGTTGGTGAAATCAATACAATTTTTCACCAGTGTATAAGTTTTCTTCGGTGTAAATTCTGATTAGCCTATCAATTAAATCATCATACATCAATCTATGGCCTACAGCTCCGCCTTGTGTGGTCTTAACATTATTTAAAGATTTGTCTGAAAATTTTCCACTGTTATTGATAATGTACCACATTCCATGAGGAGTGTAGATGAACAATTCACCTTCTCCTTTATCGAATCCATTTTTGAAGCTGTCTTCAGGGTCATAGATTTTTGTTGAGTGGACAGCTAGCCTTGAGAGATCCTGTTCCGGACGTGTGCCTGTCCTTTCAAAGAGCATTTTCAGCCATTCATAGGATTTGTCCTTGAGGTTTGCTTTTTTAATTGGGTTTTTAAAGGCTTCCTTTACTTTGTTCTGCCTTTTTTCCAGGGTATTGGTAATTCCTAAAATCTCTTCAACTTTTGCGACATCCTTTTCAAGGCATCTGTATCCTTCAGGCCTTCCAGTTACTTGAACGTTTCCTTCAACGAAGTCCATTCTTCTGAAATTTCTGAAATATGGTTTTACCTTTTCGAATTCTTCATCAGGAATTCTTTTGTTCAGTCCATACAGGTATCCATATTCGTTAGCATCATAGCATTTTGTTTCCAATTTCAATTCATCATCAGCCATGTTATCACCGAAATATAATTTAACTTAAAATTTTCAATACATATAAAACTATTGTTAATATTAACAAAATCTAAAAATTATTTAAATGTAATATATTTTGTTTAGTTTTATTAAATTTTATTATAAATTATATAGCATTTTTCTAATCTAGTAAAATACTTTTATAATAAAAACCAATATATAATCATGGTAAAGGTAAGTATTTTC
Organism: Methanobrevibacter sp.; assembly: GCF_045586545.1. Lineage (GTDB taxonomy): Archaea > Methanobacteriota > Methanobacteria > Methanobacteriales > Methanobacteriaceae > Methanocatella. Next base: position 10,925 of record NZ_JAZNAN010000084.1, on the reverse strand, counting down.
GGATCAACTGGAACAATAGGTAAAAATGTAGCATTTACCCTTGCAAGAGAGGATACGGTTGATGAGATTGTTATGGTTGCAAGACCTGAAAGTCTTGACAAAGTTAAAGGTGAAACTTATGACATGTACGATGCTCTGGCAGCAAGGGATATTGACTGCAGATTGACTCCTACATGTGACTTTAGGGACATTGAGGGTTCCGCTATAGTATTGATTACTGCAGGAATTCATCGTGAAAAAGGAATGAAGAGGCTTGATTTAGCTGTTCCAAATGCAAAAATAGTAGCATATTATTCAAAACAGGTTGCAAATTATGCTCCAGATTCAATTATATTGGTTGCTACAAATCCCGTTGATGTAATGACCACTATTGCTCTTGAAGCTTCAAAATTCGATAAGATGAAGGTTATTGGGGTCGGAAACCATTTGGATTCTTTAAGACTGAAAAATTATTTCTCAAGACAAATTAACATTAACAGTTCCGAGGTTCACACAAGGGTTGTAGGAGAGCATGGGGACAATATGGTTCCACTTTTAAGTTCTACAACAATCGGAGGTATTCCTTTAAAGTATTTCGTGGAATATGTTGATTTAGATATTAGCGGTTTGGTAGAACGGCTTAAAAATGCTGGAAACACTATCATAACCAAAAAAGGAGCAACAGAATATGGTCCTGCTTTTGCGATTTCAAACCTGATTTCAACAATAATTACAGACACCCATAAGGTCTTAACCGTAAGCTGTTATTTGGATGGGGAAGTGGAAAATGTTGAAGACGTTTCATTAGGCGTTCCGGCAGTCATATCCAAAAGGGGAATTGCGATGATTGTACCTATCCATATGAATGATATCGAGAAACGAAGCTTCATAAAGGCGGCAAATACTGTTCGTGATGCAACTTATGAAGTTAAAGAAAATCTTGATTTCTAGGCAATGCTTAAACATAATAACATTGTATCAAAAATATAACATAATTGTTTTTTTAAGGTAATATTATGGATAGATTTATTAAGAAATGGACGGAATCAAGTCTTATTTTAAAGATTATCATTGGATTGGTCATTGGTGCAATTTTGGGTATCGTTGTTCCTCAATGGAAAATTATTGGTTTTCCTGGAGAACTATTTGTTAGTGCTCTAAAGGCGATTGCTCCTATTCTGGTATTTGTTTTGGTGGTTTCTGCAATATCCAAGGCAAGAAGTGGAGTAGGTTCTAGATTTAAAACAGTAATTGTCCTTTATTTATTCAGTACTTTCTTATCAGCGATGGTTGCAATTATTGCAAGTACATTATTCCCGGTTACTATTTATCTTACTGATGCAAGTACAGCTACCGCACCTGGAGGTCTTGGTGAAGTAATGGCAAATATGATATTGTCAGTTGTTTCTAATCCGATTGAGTTATTGGCTCAAGGCCAATATTTAGGAATATTGTTTTGGTCATTGGTATTTGGTATTGCTCTTAAGATGGTTGCAAGTGACACAACCAAGGATGTTTTAACAGATTGTGCAAATGCAGTAACCAAAGTAGTGCATGGAATTATTCAATGTGCCCCTATAGGTATTATGGGATTGGTATTTACATCTGTTTCCGAAAGCGGAATAGGAATATTTACTCAATACGGACAGCTTATTTTACTGCTTGTTGGTTGCATTGCTTTTGTTGCCTTTGTTACAGATCCGATTATTGCTGCTGTAGCTTTAAGGCGCAATCCTTATCCATTAGTATTAACTTGTTTGAGAGAAAGTGGAATCACAGCATTTTTTTCTAGAAGTTCAGCGGCAAACATTCCTGTTAACATGGAATTATGTGAAAGATTGGGACTTGATAGGGATTTCTTTTCAATCAGCATTCCATTAGGTTCGACAATTAACATGGAAGGTGCAGCAGTGACTATTACGGTCATGACCCTTGCAGTTTGCCATACCATGGGAATATCTGTTCCTCTACCTATTACAATTGTTTTATGCATTATTTCAACAGTTGGAGCATGTGGGGCGTCAGGTGTTGCAGGAGGTTCTCTATTGTTAATTCCAATGGCTTGTTCATTGTTTGGAATCAGTCCGGATGTATCAATGCAGGCTGTAGCCGTTGGTTTTATTATTGGAGTTATTCAAGATTCATGTGAAACAGCTCTCAACTCCGCTGGAGATGCATTATTCTCAGCTACTGCAGAATACCATGACAGAATGAAGAATGGAGAGCCCGTAAATTTCTTAGGAGAATTCGCAAAATGAAATTAGTTGTTCAAAGAGTTACAAATGCCAGTGTAGAAGTTGACGATTCTATTGTTGGTGAAATTCAGGAAGGTTTGATGGTTTTAGTCGGTTTTGGCATTACTGACGGTGAAAGGGAAGCCGATTATCTTGCCAAAAAACTGACCAAATTAAGGATTTTTCAGGATGAAAACGGAAGGATGAACAAGTCAGTAAAGGATATTGGGGGAAAGCTTTTGCTGGTTCCGCAATTCACTTTATATGCATCAACCAAAAAGAACAGACCTTCTTTTCACAAGGCACTTGATCCTGAAAAAGCTACTGAACTGTTTGATTATTTTGCAGGCAAATGCAGCGAGACAGTTGATGTTGAAACAGGTGAATTTGGCGCATTCATGAAAGTTCAGCTTTTAAATAATGGCCCCGTAACAATTCTTCTGGAAAAGGAATATGATGAATAATAACAATTTGAATACATATATTTAATAAGGAAAAAGTTAAATATATTTTTACTTGAATTCTTGGAGAACTAGATAAATGACTATTGATGGTAGAAAAACTATTGAAATTCAAAGATTGAATACTCCCTTAACCATTAAAGACTCCAGGGCTTATGATCGTCATGGAAATCTATTGAACTGTACTGAAACTCTCTCTGATGTTAGATTCATCATTGAGCCTAAAGAAAATATCCTAACCGATGATGAAATTTTACAGTATGCACATGACTCTAAAGCCGCTTCTGAAATCAGGTTGAAAAGGGGAATTGGTGAAATTTCTGATGTATTGCTCATTAATGAATCATTGCCATGGATTTTTGCTTTTTATTATGTAATTTTAGCTTGCATAGCCATTCCTATTGTATATTCAGGAAACAAGTTTAACATGTTTATAATTCTAGTTTTAGCTCTTATTCCATTAATCTACTCATATAAAGTATTTAATTTGAATAATTATATGGAAAATAAACCTGATAAACCAAAAGTTTCTATTAAGGAAAAAATTAAACCAAAAACTACAAATATGGAGCAAGCCAAAACAGAAGTTGAACAACCGATTGTTGAGGATGTAGGTCTTGAATCACTCAAGAAATATAAAACTGAAGTGCATAATCTGAAAGTACTGTTTGATCTTAAAGAGGAGATAGTAAAAGATTTAATCGAAAAACGCTTTGAACCACCTCAAATTACTTATGACAAGTTCATTTCAATGATTGATACTTCACACAAGTTGTTCTACAATCAGCATGACAGTGCATTGAACATTATTAAATTTGCAGCTGAAGACACTCCAAGGGTAGAAAGTGAAATTCAAAATAAGATAGATTCAATGCATAAAATCATTAATCTGCTTGAAGATTTGACAAATGAATTGGTAATCAATATCAATGACGATGGCGAATCAACTGAAGAGGTTAAAAATCTATTGGAAGAAATGGAAAACCTAATAGGTTCTGTAAAGGAGTATTAAGGTGATAAAATGAGTAAAAGTTGTCCAAAATGTGGAACACAGACTCCGGATGATGCAAAATTCTGCGGCAGTTGTGGATATAATTTCGAAGCTGCAGCCGGTTCTAAAAACTCAAGCATATTCAAAAATGGAAAAATATTTCTAATCTTAATTGCGGCTGTAGTAATCATTGGTGCGGCATTCATTCTCACTTCAGAACCAGGAGGCAATGACAGTTCCGGTAATGCAGATGATGCTAAGCATGTTGATTTGACAATATCTGAAGTAAGCGGATGGCAGAGTGATTCTGGAAAGAAAAGTTATACCCTATATACTGAAGCATTATTCAATAAAGTTCCTTCAGATTTAAAGGGGTATCTGATTAAAACAACCTACTACGATGAAAATGATACAAAGATAGGTCATGAAACTGAAAAATTGCAAAATGTTTATTATGATTCTGATTATGAAATAAGCTTTGGATTTTATGATACCTACACAAAACCTAATCCTGATCATGTTAAAGTTGAAATTATAAAAGACGGTAATGTTATTGACAGATATACTGAAAAAATTGATAAAAATAAAATAGAGTTCTTAAATTAGGTGATAAAAATGGCTGAATTTTCCCTAAATGTCGATGAAATTAAAAAAGATGTTGAAACAAGTTTAAAAGATGAAGAAGAAAAATTAGAAAATTCCAATCTCAAAGACCAGGCTCAGGAAAATGCGACTGCAATATTTGAAAGTGATTTGAATAACCCTCAGGAAAGGGAACAAATCCTAAAACCTTTGGATAACTTCGGGTTAAATGAAATGTCAAAATCTGCATCCCACAATGAAATGCTGGCCTCAAGATTTGTTGATTTGACAAAAGGCGGAAAAGATGCAGACAATATCAGTGAACAGCTGCTTGAACTCAACCGCCAAATGAAGGATTTGGACCCAAGCAAAATTGATTTCACTAAGAAAGGCGTTTTAGGAAATATAATGAATCCTGTAAGGAAATACTTCGCCAAATATGAAAAGGCAGAAGTTGCAATTTCCGATATTGTACAATCCCTTGAAAAAAGCAGTAAGGTTCTTCAAAACGACAACACCACTCTTTTAAACGAGGAAAATTACTTAAGAGAAATTACCAATAAACTTCTGGCTGACATTGAACTTGGTAAGAAGATGGATGAATCCATCGAGGCCCAAATTCAGGCTGCTGAAATCGAAGGTGTTGATCCGGATAAAATTGCATTTGTCCGTGAAGAGGTTCTCTTCCCGCTCAGACAAAGGATTATGGACATGCAGCAGATGATTGTTGTCAACCAGCAAGGAATCGTTTCCCTTAATGTTATCAGACGTAACAACAAAGAATTGATTAGGGGTGTAAAAAGGGCACAAAATGTCACTGTTTCAGCTTTAAGAACTGGTGTAATGGTTGCAAGTGCACTTTATGACCAAAAAATCGTTATGGAAAAAATCAATATCCTAAACCAGACTACCGAAAACATTATTGGAACTACTTCACGTATGCTCAAGGAGCAGGGAAGTGAAATCCAAAAGCACAGTGCTGAGACCATGATTTCTCCTGAAGTTCTAAAGGCTTCATTTAATGAGGCTCTTCAAGCTATTGAAGATGTAAGCACTTATAAGGAACAAGCACTTCCAAAAATGAAAGAAACCATACAAATGTTTTCAGATTTAGCGGATGATGGACAAAGAGTAGTTAAGAAAATAGAAACAAGCAATGACAATTTAATTGAATAGGCAAAATTATGGCATTGACAGAGCAAATAAAAAGATCATGGTGGGTAATCCTTTCATTTATTATGATGTTAAATGGATTTGGATTTGTATACATAGGATTAAAACACTATAACAAAAATTGGGTTTTAGAAGGCATTACCTATGAGATTCCATGGTTTTTTTATTTCATTTTTTTTGCCCGGTATGGCTATCCAAACGCTCCGGTATCAGCCATTTTGACCATTTCCTTTTTATTGTTGCTAGTTAGTATTGTCAGATCCATTTGGGTTGCCATTAAACTTGGAGATGTGTATGACAATAATGAAAAATATACCATTCAACAGACTGCTCTAAATTCCCACAAAGAGGTTCAAAACAACAGCAATGACTCACCTGCATGGGCCTGTTGTCTTTGTATTTTTGGTTTGATTGCTTTGTATGCTTTAGTTTCATTATTCTAGATTTATTCAATCTACTTTTTTTGATAATATTTATATAATGTAAGGACAGATATATTATTTGAAATTAAAACTAACAAGTGTTCGTCTATGTCAAAAGTTTCAAATAAGGAAAAAATTTTCAATGTATCGATTGATCTTTTCTCTGAATACGGATATGATGGAGTATCTATCAGACAAATTGCAAGAGAAGTAGGCATAAGGGAAAGTTCAATATACAATCATTACAAAAGCAAGGAATCAATTCTTGAAGAAATATTGGACTATTATATTTATCAAATGTTGTCAGAAGAGATTCCTTTAGATGATGCCAGCGATAATCTGGATGTTGGTTTTGATTATTTTTACGAACAGGGCTTGAATGCATTCGCTTCCCAGCTTAAAATTGAAAAGATGTCTAAAATTACAAGGATAATCCTAATCGAATCATATCACAATGAAAAGATTAGGGAATTTTTGAAAAATAGCATATTAAATGAAGCCATTAAAGGATGGATTGATTTATTTGAGTTAATGAAATCAAAAGAATTGATTCGAGAGGATGCAGATACAATACAATTGGCAGAATCCTTCTATAAGTATGGGCTGTTCCTTTTGTATGAACACTACATTATCAATTACCCTGAAGATGATGAACAATTCATTGAAGAGTTAAGGGAAAAGTCAAGAAATCATATTAAACTGATTTATGAATCCATGAGGAAATAGAAGCATGAAAATTAGATTAGAGCAGGAAAAGGATTATTTGGAAGTTGAAGAACTTGTGAGAAATTCATTCTGGAATATATATCGGCCAGGCGCTTTTGAACATTATATTGTGCACCAATTAAGGGAGGATAAATGTTTCCTCGATGATTTGGCATATGTCATTGAAGACAACGGTAAGATTATAGGCCACATCAATTATTCGACAGGTTGTATTGATTATGGAAATGAAAAAATTGATGCTGTAGTATTGGGTCCGATAGCAATTGATAAGGATTCGCAAAATCAGGGATTGGGTTCAAAATTGATTGAATTTACATTAACAATAGCTCAAGATGAATTTCCATTTGTTTTTGTCATCGGAGATGAGCATTACTATCAGAGATTCGGATTTGAAAGTGCTTCCAAATATAATCTCTATCTTGAAGGAACGGATGTCAATGAGGAAAATCCATTTTTCATGATTAAGATATTTGATGTAAGCAAATTAAGAAAAGATACGGGAATATTTCACAATCCGGAAGTGTTCAATGTAGATGAAAATGAAGTTGATGAATTTGATAAAAGATTTGAATATAAAGAAAAACTAGTTTTGGAAGGTCAATTGGAGTAGATATTATGAAATATGTAATAATTAACGGTTCACCTAGAAAGAAAAATACCTGGAAGATGGTTGAACAGGCAAAATCAAATTTAGATGGGGATTTTGAAGAGATTCATTTAATGGCAGAACAGATTCATCTTTGCAGAGGATGTTTTAACTGCATTATGGAAAGCGAAGAAAACTGCCCGCATCATGATAAAGTCAAATCTATTGTAGATAAGATTTATGATGCAGATGGAATTATTATTGCGTCTCCCGTTTATGCAATGAATGTTCCTGCTCTTTTAAAGAATTTCTTTGACCATACTGCATATTTATATCATAGGCCTGAATTTTTCACCAAAAAGGCATTGATAATCGTATCTACTGCCGGAGCAGGCCATAATGATGTTGCTAAATATATTGATGAGACCCTAAGGCATTGGGGTGTAAATAAATGCTATAAAATTACATATAGATGCGGCGGAAAGGATTCAATCGATGAGGATAACATTAATAAAATTTCTCAAAAATTCAGAAAGGATGTTGAATCAGGTAAGTTTCACAGTCCAAAATTTTCAGACATTATATTTTACAATGTTTGGAGGGCAATGGCTTTAACTGAAGATCCTATTGAACCGGATAAAAAATTCTGGTTCGATACAGGTCTGGTAAACCATGATTTTGCACCGGAAGTAAAATTGAATCCAGTAAAAAAAGCATTCGCGAAATTAATGTTTTTCGTATTAAAAAGAGTGATGAAGTGATATTAGTCACGAGCAAACTCTTTTAGTTCATTACCTGTCAGGTGGAAGACTTCCCAATCCTTTTGTTTTGCACCTAGTGACAAATATAAATCTATACTAGGTTGATTCCATGAAAGGCAGGTCCATTCAAATCTTCCGTAGCCTCTCTCAACTACGATTTTTGCCAGTTTTTTAAGCAATGCGGTTCCATATCCCTTTCCGCGATACTCAGGATCTACAAACAAATCTTCCAAATGGAGATTGACATTTGAAATATATGTTGAAAAGCTTAAGAAGAACAATGCAAAACCAACTTCCTTACCGTCTTCGAGAGCAAAAATGACTTCAGCTTGATTTTTATCGAAAATCCATTTTTCCAGTTCCTCTTCAGTTGCAATTACTTCATCCAATCTTTTTTCATAATCCGCCAATTTTTTGATGAATTCCAAAACCAGGGGAGTATCCTCTCTTGTTGCATTTCTAAATGTTAACTCGCTCATAATATCAACCTAATAATATTTATGTCTAGGAAAATATAATAAGTTAACATGTTTAGGAATATGAGGAGAAAAAACAGGCAGTTGTCCGATGAGGAATGTATTGAGATATTAACCAATGAGCCAAGAGGGGTGTTGGCTCTTTTAGGCGATTACGACTATCCATATACTGTTCCAATGAGTCATGTGTATGTGGACGGAAAAATCTACTTCCATGGAGCGCAAACAGGCCATAAGCATGATGCCGCCAAAAAGCATGAAAAGGTATCATATTGTGTTGTCGATAAAGGTGTTAAAGCTGAAGACAGCTGGTGGTATACATTCAGAAGCGTTGTAGTGTTTGGAAAAATTAGGATGTTGAGTGATAAGGATGAAAAAATAGATAAGTTAACATATCTTGGAGACAAGTTTTTCCCTACTCATGAGGAAACTGTAGATGAAATCAATCGCTTATTGGACAAAACTGAAGTTTTTGAAATAACAATTGACCATATGACCGGCAAATTGGTTGAAGAAAAATAGCTTATTTTCGGTTGAAATTGCTTTTCAATATGCATTGCTCTATGAATTGCCTGTATTCATCTTCAGTAATCTTATTGGTGAGCAGTTTGATTGCAAGCTCTGAAATGTTATCCCTTGAATGCAGCAAGTGACATTCGCCATCAATGAAAAGATAATATGGAATATTCATCTAAACATCTCCAATTACTTTTACATCGTCAAATGCATCATAATCAGATACATATACCATGCAGACTTTATCCTTCATTCCAAAGACAAAGGAATAGCTTTCATCATCATATTTTTGATAATATCCGCTGTAACCCAGCATTTTGGTTGGAGAGCCTCCGACTCTTGATGCAACCTCCTGGCTGTCAATGCCTTCACCGGGGGTTCTTGAAACTCCAATTTCTATATATGTATCGTCATTGCTCCATCCCATTGCACTTGATTTTACATTTTCATCATAGCTGACTTCAGTTCTTGACGGTTCGTTAACGTAATCCGCTGGAATTTCAAACTGAACATTGTCGACAGTAACGATTTGAGTTTGAGGGGTAAGTATGAGAAAAGAGATTGCAACAATTGCTATTATTGCAATAATTATTAATGGAATTTTATATTTCTCTAAAAAGTTTCTGTTTGGTGTAATGACTTTGCTGCCGCAATTCGAGCAGAACACATCACTCTCTTTGAGTTTTACACCGCAGTTTCTACAATACTTTTCCATTTTCAAACCTCAATTATTATATATAGATTGATTGACAAAATAATCTTTATGATTGGAAATGACTGGGATTTGGTCCTTGAAGATGAATTTAATAAGCAATATTTTACTGAAATTAAAGAATTTGTAGATGAGGAGTACGCACACAAAACCATCTATCCACCATATGAAGAGATTTTCAATGCTTTTAAGCTTACTCCATTAAGCAACGTTAAAGTCGTCATTTTAGGCCAAGACCCCTATCATGAGGAAGGCCAAGCACATGGTCTTGCCTTTTCGACTCCTGAGGGCAGGCCAATTCCAAGGTCTTTAAAAAACATCTTTAAAGAAATCAATGCAGAATATGGATATCCCATTCCCGAATCGGGATGTCTTGAGTCATGGGCAAAAGAGGGAGTATTCCTGCTCAATACAGTTTTGACGGTTGAAGCTGGAAAGGCCAATTCACACAGCAAATGCGGCTGGCAGACCTTCACTGACAATGTAATCAAAATCCTAAATGAACATGATGAACCTATAGTATTCCTGCTTTGGGGAAAACAGGCTGAAAAGAAAAAAGAATTGATTACAAACCCCAATCATCTTGTTTTGATAACTTCCCATCCTTCTCCATTTTCAGCAAGAAGAGGTTTTTTAGGCTCCAATCATTTCAGACTGGCCAATGAATTTTTAAAAGAAAATAATAAAAAGGAAATCAACTGGAAAATCTAGATGAACATTCCCATATTTACTCCACCTGATCCTACTGATACGAATCCGTCAGGTCCGTCATTTGAACTTGGATAATCATATCTTTGGGATTCAATGGCATCAATCAGTTCATATTGCTGATACTCTTCTTTTAAGATACTATAAAATTCTTTGTGAGAGTAATCTGATTTGGAACAGCTTTTAACGACTTCCTTGATTGTTGGAGTGATGTTATGTCCAAGCCAATTGATATAGTAGAATTCCTCACCTGATGAAAACCACAAAATGGAATTGTTGGTATCGTCATATCTGTCAGTATAGGTGAAGTGGATTGCATCATGGCCTGCAACCTTAACCTTCTCTTCATGGTATTGGTTAATAAAATAGCCATATAAGCTCATAATATTCGGATTGACATAACGGATAGTGAATACGTCAATGTTCTCATCATATTCATATATGTCAAAGTCACTGTTGTATGGATTTTCGTATTGGGGAGGAATCTTGAATTCTTCATAACCCACTTTTGCTGTAGTCCAGTTTGATGAATCGATTGCACAAACACAGCCCATTAAAAGGAACAATAACAGTGAAGATATTACAAGTTTTTTAATCA
>NZ_JAZNAN010000083.1:0-9097 GCF_045586545.1 Methanobrevibacter sp. | reverse complement strand
CATAATAATGCTGCTCCTAAAACAGCATATCCTAAATTATGCGGAATCAATGATGGATCTTTTCTTTTTCCAAGCACTAATGCAACAGCCAATGCGGAAATACCTGAGTTGATGTGGACAACTGCACCTCCTGCGAAATCGTGTGCACCCATTTGCATTAACCATCCTCCTCCCCATACCCAGTGGGCAATTGGGACATATACAAGACACATCCATAACGGGACAAAAATTACCCATGCTTTGGTTTTCATTCTTCCAACTAAAGCTCCGGACATGATTGTACAGGTCAGGCCTGCAAATGCACATTGAAACATTACAAATAATAATGTTGGAATGGTTCCATTTAAATCATCTAGCCCAATTCCCTGCAAAAAGAAATTGGTTGGGGAACCTATTAATCCACTTACATCAGTTCCGAATGCGAACTGATAACCGAATATAACCCATATTACACTAATTATTGCAAATGCAATAAAAGTTAAAAAAATTGTATTTAAAACATTCTTACGTTTACTTAATCCTCCATAAAAAAATGCGACAGCTGGAATACTCATTAAAAGTACAAGTAATGTACAAACAAGAATCCAAGCAGTGTCGCCTGCACTAAACATAACCATTTTATCAAAACTCTTTAAATTAATCATAAATTTTAAACCGATTAGTCGGCAACAATTGTCGGAAGTATCATTCCGACATATAGCTATTGAACTCCATAGTATATAAAGTTTTTGGAAAATTAAAAAATCAATGTACAAAAAGTAACAATCCAATAGAAAGATAAACAAAAATAGTATAATTTTTAAAATGAATATAATTTCATTCAAAATAAATTAAAAAAGCCATTTAAAATTTAAAAGTTTAAGAAAGCATTAAATATTATCATTTAAATAAATAACAATAGTATAGTTAAATTTTCAAAAAAAATGGAATAGGTTATTATGAAAGACTCAGTAAAAGCAAAATTGATAGTATTTTTAATAATCGCAATAGCTGCATTTTGCATTAGCACAGCATTTGCTAGCCTAACAATAACCGAAGACAGTGAATCATACAAAATTATTCCAATAGAAAATGATTCATTTGAACCGAATTACATTGACTACGTTCCAACTGTCAAACCGAAAATTGAGAACACTACAAATATAACAAATATAACTAATACTACCGATGACATAGATGACTGGAATGATACATACAACAATTGGAGTGAAACATACGATGACTGGTAAAAAGAGTGATAAGAAAAAGTTTATCAGAGATAGCGTCTATGGCGATATCAGCCTAAACGACTTTGAAGTTCAGATTATGGACATGCCACAATTCCAACGCCTGAGAAGAATAAAACAATTAGGCCTAATTAGTCTAATTTATCCTGGAGCTACACATACTCGATTTGAACATTCTATAGGAACCATGAATCTCGGATCCAAATTATCCGAAGAACTTGGTTTGGAAAATGATGAAATAGAACTGATTAGAGCTTCAGCGCTTCTTCATGACATTGGCCATGGCCCATTTTCACACGTATCAGAAGGAGTCCTGTCCGTTCCCCATGAAGAACTGACCAAATTCGTCATTACCCAAACTTCAATGAAAGATTTGCTTGAAGAAAAATTCGACGTTTCAGAAATTGTAGATATCATAAGCGGAAAAGGCTATCTTGGTCCGATAGTTTCAGGAGAGCTTGATGTTGACAGGATGGATTACCTGATGAGAGATTCACACAATACCGGTGTTGCCTACGGCATTATTGATTATGAAAGGATCATTTCAAATTTAGAACTTGAAGATGGATTGATTTTAGATATTAAAGGAGTTCAGGCAGCTGAAGGAGCACTTGTCTCAAGATATTTCATGTATCCAAGCGTTTACCAACACCACACAACAAGAATTGTCAATTCAATGTTTAGAAGAGCATTGACAAGGGTATTCGATGAAGGCATAATCGAGGAGAAAGATATTTACAAATATGATGATGCCGAACTTATTGGAGTGTTCAGACACTGCGAAAACGAATTCGTGAATGACATCATGTCAAGATTGGATAACAGACGTGTCATGAAAAGAGTTAAAACCATTAGGCTGGATAACTTCAAATATCCTGAAAAGATGTACAAGATAGAGCAGAAGACCCTCAGAAAAGCTGAAGAGGAAATTGCAGAAGATTATGATATCGATAAAGATTATGTATTCATAAACATTGCTGAATATCCTCGCTTTGATGAAATGAAAACCCAAGTCAATGTAGACGGCAAACTATACCCATTGACTGAAATATCAAATATTATCGGCGCACTTAGTAAGGCAAGATTTAACATACCTGACATAAGTGTCTATGTGGATGACTCAGAAAAACCTAAATTTGAAAAATTCAAATTGGAAAATTATCTGGACTTGCCTGAAATCGACCGTGAAAAATTCCACGGAATCCATTACGACCAAATTAAATTATTCTAGGAGATATCAATGATAGTGGTTGCAATTACAGGAGCAAGCGGAGCAATATATGGAATAAGGCTCCTTGAAGCCCTAAAAGAACTGAATATTAAAAATTCATTGGTAATCAGTGATGCTGCAAAAATAGTAATCGAATCAGAAACCGACTATAAAGTTGATGACGTGATAAAACTTGCAGACATTACCTATGATTTCAATGACCTTACCGCTTCAATAAACAGCGGATCATTTAAAGCAGACGCATTGGTAATCGTTCCATGTTCCATGAAGACACTGTCTTCAATAGCCCATGGATATGGGGCAAATACAATAACAAGAGTGGCTGATGTAAGTCTAAAAGAGAGAAGGCCAACAGTTATTGTTCCCCGTGAAACTCCGCTTAGAAGCGTTCACTTACAGAATATGCTAACATTATCACAGGAAGGAGCTATAATTTTGCCTGCAATGCCAGGCTTTTACTCAACACATGATACTGTTGATGACCAAATCAATTTCATTGTTGGAAAGATTCTAGACTCCTTGAAAATTGAAAATGACTTGTTTAAAAGGTGGGAATAAATGTTAGAAGATAATGACTTTATCAAATCCTGTGATGTTCCAGGACCTACAAAGGAAGCCATAAGGGCCATCATACTTTATAAATCCGGAGTTACCTCTAAAGATAAGGTTGTTGACTGCGGATGCGGAACCGGCGGAATTACATGTGAATTCAGCCAGAGGGCCCGTGAAGTGATAGCTATCGATACCAATCCAGAAGCGATTGAAATGACTTCCAAAAACCTCAAAAAGTTTGGTCTTGGAGATAATGTCACATTAATTAATGATAATGGAGCAAATGCATTGAAGGATATTGACGATATTGATATTGCCATTGTTGGGGGCAGCGGCAGACAATTGGAAAATATCCTGGACATTGTTCATGACAAACTGAATTCAAAAGGCAGAATAATAATTACAGCCATTCTAGTTGACACTAAAGTTGAAGCCGTGAATAAGCTTAAGGATTTGGGATATAATCCTAAAATCATGGAAGTCAACGTTTCAAATGGAAGAGTACTTGATCGTGGAATCCTTATGATTAGTGAAAACCCGATAGCTATTATTACCGCCAAGAAACGATAAATGGAGATTAAAAAATGGATGAACATAAACGCTGGAAAATCAAATTTTCCATATTGATGATTATTTTAATAATAATCATTTACGGGTCAAATTACCTTGTATTAGGCGACCCTGAACATATCATATCCTACATCTGGACTCATTTAGGTTTTATTCCAGTAGATATTCTTGTCGTTGCATTCATACTTGATGAGATTATTGAAAGAAAAGAAAAGGAAGCCATGCTTGAAAAATTGGATATGCTTATGAGCACATTCTTTTCAGAAGTTGGAAATGACTTGATTAAACAATTAAGTAGTGTAAACAAATATAAAGCAAATACTGAAAACTTGAAATCCATCAAAAATTGGGATCAGAAAGACTTTGAAAACAAATTGGCTGAACTTAAAAGTTCAACTACCGATTTCAGCGCTCAGGTTGCACCTGAAGATAGAGAGGAATTTTTAGAAAACTTAACCACATTGCTTTCAAGCAAAAGGGAGTTTATCATTAACTTAATAAACAATCCGAATCTGCTTGAAAAAGAAGAATTTACAAATCTGATTAATGCCATTCTTCACTTGGATGAAGAACTGGAACATAGAAAAGATTTTGCTCTTGTCAATGATGCAGATTTTGGACATTTGAATGGAGATATGCAAAGAGTATATGACAAATTGGTTTATGAATGGGTTTACTACCTAAAATACTTGCATAAGCATTACCCATATATGATTGCATTGATAATCCGTACAAATCCGTTTGATGAAACCGCAGACGTCTACGTAAAAGAATAGTTTTGGAGAGATTTAATATGAGTAGTGAAAACAAAAACAGCGAAAATATTAAATCTTGCATTATTTTATGTGGAGGTAAGAGTAGTAGAATGGGACGCGATAAAGGTTCTATGATTATTCAAGACAAACCTATGATTAAACATGTCCTTTCTACATTAAACCATCAAATAGATGAAGTTATAATTGTTTTAAATGACCAAAAAAGAATTGTCAAATATAGTGAATTTATTAATCCTCAGGAATATGACTATCCCATCACATTTGCTGAAGATAAGATAAAAAATAAAGGGCCAATGCCTGGAATCATGACAGGACTTGGCAAAATCAAAAGCGATTATGCACTGGTTTTACCATGTGACAGCCCTTATGTTTCAAAAAATTATATTCAAACTATTTTTAATGAATTAGATAATAATTATCAGGCTATTGTTCCTTATCATGATGCTGAAAACAAATTGAAAACATCAGAACCGCTGCATTCAATATACAATAAAAATATCATTTCACAAATCGAAAAACTAGTTTCAAATGATGTTTTGCATATTAAAGGACTAATAGAAAAAATAGATGCGAAATTTGTTTTGATTGATAATAAAAAAATAGAAAAAAAAGAATTTAGAAATCTTAATCGTCCAGAGGACATTTAAAGATGTTCTATTAATTCTTTAACTTTGTCTACTGCTAAATTAACAGCGAATAAAATATCGTCTTTAGTTAAAGGTTCTTGACCGCCTTTTTGCATTGAGCAAATGTGACCATCTTTTGTAACACCAACATTTAAACGAGCACTAGCTACTCTTTCTTCGGATAATGTTGGGTCAATAACCATCTTATCACCAATTTTAACAAAGGTGCATAATGCCAATTCATTGTTAATCGGTAAATCAAAGGTTTCATCTTCACTGATGACTACTTCTTCATCGACGATAGTTGCAACAGGCAATTTAGTAGATTTGAGTGCAGCCATTACAGCCAATTCACATGCATCAAAAAGGTTACCGCAGTTATCAATGATATGCAAATCAATGAATAGCATCCAAACATGTTTTCCTTCTTCAACACACAATTTATCTAATTCTACCAATTCACTTTCACGAATGCCTCTGTCAACTACACGTGCAAGTTCAATTGAGTCCTCACTAGGTGGTCCTGGCTCAAAAGTAGGATCAGCCATAGGTAACATTTCACAATTGGTCATTAAAACTCCTAAATCAGGAGTATCTGGAAATGGGCTTCCAAGTTGTGGTTTAATACCTACAATAACTTGAGTTCCACCGAGTTTTACGCGAGCAGAACCTTCAGCTTTGGAAATAACATTAGTTTCAATAGAAATGTCCCTATATTCATCAAGTGCCCTGCCATCTTCTCTTTTATCATTAGCGACAAGGCTTTTAATACTGCGTCTTGTAATTTCTGGTACTATATCCATATTATCCACCCACTATCCTGTAGAATATTTTTTCATTAAAGCTTCTTTTTGGAGCTCGTTTACTTTACGACATCCTTCCATAGCTAAATTGATTGCCTTTTCAAATTCTTCTTCAGTTAAATTACCGTCACTTTGTAATAATGTGATTTCACCAGTTCTTGGCATCATAGCTATTGGAACATCAGCTTGTCCTTCCTTATCTTCATGTTCGGATAAGTCAAGAACAATTTCATCATTCACTTTACCTGCAGCACAGCCTACAACAATATCTTTCATAGGCACACCTGCATCAACAAGTGCAACAGACGCTGCAGTAATTCCTGCACAACGGGTTCCACCTTCTGCTTCAATTACTTCTATAAAAACATCAACCATTGAACGAGGGTAATTTTCTAACATTAATGCTGGCCTTAAAGCGTCTGCAGTAATTTTAGAAATTTCAGATGATCTTCTGTCTGGTCCTGGTCTTTTTCTGTCATCTACTGAAAACGGTGCCATATTATACCTACATCTGATAACACCGGTATTTGGTTCAAGTAATCTTCTAATGTATGATTCTCTAGGACCATAAACTGCTACTAAAATCTTATTTCCTCCAACTTCTAAGTAAGCTGAACCATCTGCACGTTCAAGCACACCTGCTTCAATTTTAATAGGACGTAATTCATCAAACTTCCTACCATCCTCTCTTATAAAATCTGACATCATATCAACCTCTTTTGAAGAATCATTTATTATTTAATATAAAAGAATTATTAGAATTGTCACCGTAAGATATTGTGTTATCCTTACTTTTGTTTTTTCTTTTTAATTCTTCAATAACCTCAGCTATATTGGGTTTATCTTCTTTCTCTTTTCTTTCTGCTTCTTCTTTTTCTTCTTGTTCCAATTCTTCTTTAAAATCTTGAAGTTTAGGTTTTTCTAAAACAAATTCTTCTTCCTCTTCCTGAGGATTTTCTTCAGGTGGCAATTCGCCATCGATAGCCAAGTATAATTTGTTTTTAATCTTATTAGTTAAACCGGAAGTATGAGCTTCAGCTTCAATTAAATGAATTATTTCTCTGGTAAGCTGTTCCATATCTTCGTCTCCTTTTACCCAAACGAGACCGTTTTGACCAACAACAATCTTACAATTAGTCTTATCTTTAATCATGTTGATCATAGAACCTTTTTTACCGATTAATCTAGGAACTTTAGTTGGAGCAATATCTACAATTATTCCTCCTTTGAATTTGCCCATTCCTCTGCCTTTTAAACCGAGTTTTGCCTTTTTGATTTCATCAACATCGACAACTCTTAAAAATAGCACATCCCCAACATCGAAAACTCTGTTAAGTTCTTTTTTCTCACGACCAAACACTTCAAAAGCAGGTAAAATTCCGGAGTAAGGTGAATTAATGTCTACATCCCACATTGAGAATCTGACATCATTAATTTTACCGATTACAACATCTCCTTTTTTAGGAACATATTTACTTTTAAGAGGAATGACTCTAAGTTTTTTATTCCTCAAAGAAACAAGTCCCATTAAAGAAGAACAAACTTTACCATTCTCTTTAAAGGTACCTCTTCCTGAATAGTATTCATCGTCAGCTAAAATCTGACCAGGAATAACTAAATCTTTATTTTCCACATATATCATAATAATCCCATAAGCTTAATTATTTAATAGTTTTAGTTTCCGCTTCTCCACCTGAAATCTCTGCCATCTTTGCTGCAAATGAATCCTGAAGACCTCCCGGCATCTCAACAATGCCTATCCATGAGCCATCCTGTTGCCATTCTTCATTAACGATTTCGCCGAATCCGTGAATAACAGTATACGCTTTTCCAGCGGCGGCCCCTGGGAGTCTTACAGCAACCTTAGCCTTTTCAAACCTGATTGGAATAAGCGGTTTGATTGCTTTTAGGGCAGATTGAACTTGTTGGTCAACTGAAGTGAATGGATCAAATTTGACTTTTGCCTCATCACAGGCATTTTCAATTCTTTGAACTGGATGAGGTAATCCATTTTGAGGATTTACAGCTTCTCTAGCTATCTTATTGATAACCAATTTTCTTTTATCCTCTTGCATTTTTCTTTTTTGATCTGCAGTTAATTGAACAGTTCCCTTTTCAAGTATGATTCTAGAAACTTCAATAGGATCTGTAGTTTCAAATATCTTATTCATGGCTTCATCAGAAGCCTTATCTCCTTTTTTGGAGTCTTTAAAAATTTCTTCAACAGCTAAAAGATCTTCGATGGCAACATCTGGGCCATCAGGATTTCTAAAATCAGCTGCTAAATCAGGGTCAACTAAAATCTCAAAGTGTTCACCACTATATTCATATTTAGCGATAATAGCTTCATCAATATTTACCATCAAAGCATCCCCTAACTAATGATTAGAAAAGAATTATTCTTCTTCAGAATCTTCTTTAGAATCTTCATCAGATTCTTCAGCTTCTTCTTTAACTTCTTCTTCGGCTACTTCTTCAGTTTCCTCTTCGACTTCTTCTTCCTCTTCTTCAACGACAAGCACTTCATCGATGTATTTCTGTACTTCGTCTTTAGAGAGTTTTACATATTTTTCATCTTCGAGTTTGATTACTGCAATTTCCACATTGTTTGAAGTAGTTTCATGGTCAGTTGCATCTTTAATGGCTGTTAAAGCCAATGCAATAGCTCCGTCTAAGGTTAAATCATCCTCATATTTTTCTTCAAAGATTTCCATTGCAGCTGCTCTGCCTGAACCGATTGCAGTAGCTTTGTATTCAATCAATGCACCACTTGGGTCAGTTTCGAACAATTTGCATTTTCCATTATATATTCCACCGATGATTAAAGCAGAACCAAATGGCCTTACACCACCGTTTTGGGTATATAACTGTAACATGTCACATAACTTTTTAGATAAGCTGGTTACGCGAATAGGTTCACTATAAGTGATTTTATTAATTTGCGCTTCAACTCTTGCTCTTTCGACTAATGCTCTTGCATCTGCAACAAGACCTGAAGTAGCTGCACCAATATGTTCATCTATCTTAAATATTTTTTCGATAGATGATGCTTCAACCAATTTTGAAGTGGTTCTTTTATCTACAGCTAAAACAATACCTTCTGAACTTTTTACACCGATTGATGTAGTTCCTCTTTTAACAGCTTCTCTTGCATATTCTACTTGGAAAAGTCTTCCATCTGGGCTAAATACAGTAATAGCCCTATCATATCCAGCATTTTGTAAAGGTTGCATATTATTACCTCACATTTCTACAAATTTTAAAAATATTAAAAATTTTAATTCAACTACATAAAAAACATAATTTCAAAATC
>NZ_JAZNAN010000082.1:0-16250 GCF_045586545.1 Methanobrevibacter sp. | reverse complement strand
AATAAAGAAATTTGATATTTTTTAAAGTAAAATTAACTCAAATTGATTTTAATCAAAAAATTAATAAATTTTCTTTATTTTGTATTACGAATACGAAAAGAAGCTCAAAGAGAGCTTGCAGATATGATAGATAAATGTTATCTATCAGAAATTGAAGTTCAATTGGAGATTCTTTTTAGAAAAGAAAACCGAATGCGAAAAATTCTTGAAAAAATTTTGTGTTCGGATATAATAAAAATAGTGATAAAAATGAAACTAAATTACAAAGTTTTAGGATTAGTAATGTTCGTCATGTTAATCTGCTGCGTAAGTGCAGCTAGCGCAACAGATGTAGACAACATTACCGTACCTGATGATACAGGAATCATTGAAATAGATGATACTGTAGATTCAGTAGATGAAGTAGAACAAGATCGAGGCATGAGTGGTTGCGATTGTAATAATTGCGATTGCGAGATTGAAGTACCAACCTTACCAGCTAGGTCAAATCCAATTACTATAACAACTCAAAATGATTTGAATAATAAATTTACTGGTGGTGTCTTTAATGATGCAAATGTTGATGAAGTAATTTTTGTTGGAAACTTTGGTAATGGTAGTTATACTACTCTTAATTTTAATCAATCAATAACCATTAACGCAACTGGAGCTACATTTAATAATATTGGATTTGGCTTATTGCACAATGGAATCGTTTTAAATGGTGCAACCATAATTATAAACGCTCCTCAAAATAATGATTCTTATGCAATTGATATTGAAAGTGCAAGTAACACTATTGTAATAAATAATAAAATAAATTATACCTGTGGCTATGATAATGCTGCAAACTATAATTACGCAATTAAAGCAATGAACAGTGAAAACTTAACAATATATGGAAATGAGATTAATGCAACTGTACCGCTCAAACAACCTGATTGGTATGCTGTAAGCACTATTGCATCTGATTTTGTTGCAGGCGTGGCAGTTGGATCATGCGATAATTTCAAATTTGATAAAAATAACTTAACAGTAATTGGAAACAAACGTGTTGGCGGTTTCCCAACATTAGATGCATTTATCATAGCACAATCTGCAAATGCAAAAATACGTGGAAATAATATTTATGAAAGCGATATAATAACAGCTACTAATCAATACAGTTATATTTATGGAATTGATGTATATTCATGTGATAATATAAAAATTTGTAGTAACACTGTCGATATGAATGGTAATAAATCTGGTGGTCAAGTAGGTGGAAATGGTACTGGTGCAGCATATTGTATACAACTCACTGGCCCACACACTGGAGTAAAAATATGCAATAACAATTTAACTACAAAAAATAATGGTCCTAACTTAGGTATTTACTCTCAAAACTATTATGGTACAACTAACATTACTGTTTGTGGTAATCATATTGATGTAACTGGTAAAGCAGGTAGTGATGAATGGTCATTAGTATCTGGTATGGAATTACAAGACACTTATGCAACTGTATATTGTAATACAATAACTGTTAATAATACTGCAGGATATCATGCTAATTATTGTGCATATGGTATAAGTTATTGTCAAAATACTTATAGTGATCATTGTTATTACATTTATCAGAATGATGTAACTGTGTATAATGGCGATTATACCATATATTTAATACAATCAGATAATCCTGATAGTTATATTAGTAATAATTGTAATTTAATAGCATATACAAATACTACTTCTAAAACAGGCGATGATACAATTTATGCTCCAGATTTAGATTATTATGGTTAAACATTTCATAATTTGGTTGGGAAATCATTAAATTGACTAAATTTAACAATTTAATTTTTTATTTCCTTTTTAATTATTAATGTGTGATTTTCATGAAATTTAGAGTAATTTCAATAATTTGTTTAATTTTCGTTCTGTTAATGTTTGTTAATGTTATTTCGGCAACTGAATTGAATAATACTTCTTTAGAAAATAATGGTGAGGATATAAATTATAATTATGATTTAAATCATGAAAATAATTTATTAAGAAATAATAATGACTTTGATGATTCAATCGAGATTTACGTTGGTCAAAATACTACAGATGATGGTGGAAATGGATCGTATGATAATCCATATAATAGTTTTAACTTAGCTCATAATTATGTAAATAATATTAATAAAAGTCAAGTAACAATTAATGTTTTTGATGGAGTCTATTATTTAGATAGCTATCTAAAATTTAATACATCTAATTTAATTATTAACGGTTTGGGCAATGATGTTCGTATTAAAAATTATTATGATATTAGAGGAGCTTCTGTAATGGCTTTTGGTTTAGTTTCAAGTTCTGCAAATTTCACAATGAACAATTTAATTGAAGACCATTCTAATCAAACTTTAGCTCCTTACTTTTCTTTATTCCGTACTTCAACAGGTTCGAATACTGTAACTAATAATCATGGTATTTTTTATAACTGTTCTTTTATAGGTCCATCTACTACTAATAAGTTTTTGACAGGAGGATCTTATGATTGTCAATTCATCAATTGTTATATTTCAAGTAATAAAGCTAAAACAGGCATTTTTACAGATAAAAAAGCAAAAAATACTAATTTATCATTTAAAAATTGTATATTTAATTTGCCTACTGCAACTGTTTTAATGACAATTAATCTTCCGTGTAATGTCACATTGAATGATGTTTGGTTTGGTCAAAATAATGTCCCGGGATATATTACTCCTGGTCGTGGTTTTGTAATAGATGAGAGTGGCACATATGTTTTAGATTATGAAATTCCAGTTTCAAGGTATGCTATTTTTTCAGTAACTGAGAATTATTTAGGCGATAATCAGTTTGAGATTATTGGTAAGTTGACTTGGAATGGTACTGAAGACCAAGATGGAATGGAAAACTTCCAACCTATGACAGTTAATTTAGTATCTGCTACTGGTGATATTAATCAAACTGCTACTTTAGTTAATGGTAATTTCAGGACTATTTACACAAGTTCCAATTCAACACATAAAGTAACTGCTACATTACATAATGAAGAAATTGAATTAGAATTCACTACTGTAAACATCACTGCCAATCCAGTAAGTATTTACTATGGTGAAGATCAAAATATCACATTCAATTTCACTCAACCAATAACTGCTAATGTTACTGTAACAGTTTCCAATGGAAGTTACAATAAATCCGAAAGAGTCGAAATCATTGGCAAAGATTCACTTGTTTATACTGTATCAGATACTTTAAAAGAAGGCATTTATGATGTTGAAATTAACTTAGCGGAAAATAACTTATTTGGTTTCAACACAACTACTTTAACAGTATCTAAAGTAAGTGATTACACTTTTGAAGTTGCAACTGGTGATGTTAAAGTTGGAGATAATGCAACAATATCTATCACATTGCCTGATGATGTAACTGGCACAGTTATTATCAAATTTGGTAATGACACTAAAGAATTGCCTGCAAACCAAACAATGACTGTAAACTTCACTAATTTAAATGCAACAACTTACAGTGTAACTGTATCTTACAGAGGTAATGATAAATATGTAGCTTTAGACAAACCAGCTAGTGTAACAGTTAATAAAGCAGATTCAGTTCTTGAAATTGAAGATGCAACATTTACCTATGGTGATGTTATAGCTATTCCATTTAATGTGACTAATGCAAATGGCGTAACCGTCAGTGTCTTAAACAAAGATGATAAGGAAGTCGCAACTGCTTCAAGTGAATCAGGTACAATTAATTTAGATTCATTATCTGCAGGAAAATATACTTTAGAAGCAACCACAATCGTTGGTTCTAACTACGAATGGGTTTCAAAAACAATTGATTTAACAATTAATAAAGCAAACTCTAGTCTAGATGTTCAGGATAAAGAATTCACTTATGCAGCAGAAGCAGTTATCAATGCAGTATGTGAAAACTCAACTGGGGATGTTATTGCAACATTAACAGATGAAAACAACGCTGAAATAGCAGTCACGGTATCCGGAGACAACATAACCTTACCAAAATTAAACACAGGTAAATACACATTAACAGTAACAACAAATCCAGATGAAAACCATACTAATATTACCAAAACAGCTACAATTACAATTAATAAAGCAAATCCTTCAATGAATGTTATTGTTGAACCAGTAGAAAATATCACAACAAAAGATGATGTAACATTAACAATCAGTTTACCATCTGATGCTACTGGCGAAGTTACAGTTAAAATTAATGGTAAAAAAGCAGATACAATTTCTGCAAACGAAACAATAACCATTAATCTAAACAATCAAGCAGGAGACTACGTTGTCGATGTCACATATTCTGGTGATAAAAACTACGAAAGTGACATAACAACCAAAGAATACACTGTCTCTAAAGTTGAAACTTCAATCACAGCAAACCCAATAATATTCGAAGAAGGAAACACATCAACAATCGAAGTCAATATTCCTAATGTTGATTCTGGCTTTATTTTAGTAGATGTTAACGGTAAAAAATTCTATGGTGATATCAATACGGGTAAAGCTACTGTTTTAATTGAGGGTTTAGTTGCAGGCAATTACACCGCAAACATCATCTTTGCAGGTGACGAAAAATTCAATAAATCTACTGGCACTGTTGCAGTTAATGTCACACCTACAGTTGACATAATCAGTGAACTCAATGAAATCATTAAAGAGTTAAACAGTACTATTGAATCTCAAGCTAAAGAGATTAGTAATCTTACTGATACTGTAGCTATTCAGAACAGTACTATTGAGTCTCAGGCTAAGGAGATTGATTCTCTTAATGCTACTGTGAATAATCAGTCTAGTACTATTGAGTCTCAGAAAGAACAAATTGGTAACTTAACTAAGCAAATTGATAAAAAAGATGTAGTTCTTGTTGTTAATCAGACTTTCACCCGTGCTGCAGTTGACTACAATGCAGGTGAAAGAGGCGGAATGTTTTACGCAATCTTAAAAGACAATGAAGATAATGTTTTAGCTAACAAAACAGTACAAATTGCTATAAATGGTAAAATCTACAATAGGACTTCTGACAACGAGGGAAAAGCCAGCATACAAGTAAACTTTGCTAGTGCAAACACATACTCTTATGCAGTATCCTTCCAAGGTGACGACCAGTATAATGCAGCACCAATTGCAGTATCAAAATTAACAGTTACCAAAAAGAAAACCACCATTAAAGCTTCAAACAAAGTATTTAAAGCTAAAACCAAAACCAAAAAGATTAGTGTAACACTTAAGACTGTTAAAAACCAGTATGATAAAAAAACATACTTAAAATCTGGTAAAAAAGTAACACTTAAAGTGAATGGTAAAACCTACACTGCAAAAATCAACAAAAAAGGCGTAGCTAAATTTACCATAAAAATAACCAAAAAAGGTAAATACACAGCTAAGATTAAATTTGCAGGTGACAAAACCTACAAAGCATCTAGCAAAACAATAAAAATAAGAATAAAATAAAAACACTTTAATGAAGAGTAACTATACTCTTCAATTTTTTATTTTTTTTATTCAATAAATTTATCTTTTTATATTTTTTTACTTTTAATAGATTACTCTTTTTCACAGATTATATTATAACTTTAATGAATCAATTCTTTAATATTATTTTAAAATATTTAAATAAAATATTGGGATTTTCATAAAAGTTTATTTTTCATGAAAGGGGTTGTTTTATGAATTATAAATGTCTTATCTTGATGTTATTTGTTTTATTTTTAAGTATGGGTATGGTATCTGCAAATGAAATTGGAGATGATATTACCTCAATAAATGATGAGTTTCCAATTGAAATTGTAGATAATATTTCATCGGTAAGTGTTGAATCTCCAATTGAAAGTGTAAATAATATTGACTGTATGAATGAAGATAGTAATTTGGATAATTCGATTCTTCAAGCTTCTTCTCAAGAGGTGATTCAAAGTGATGATGGTGTAATTGTAGTAAATGATTGGAACGAATTACAATACTATTGTTCTTTAAATGATAAAGATTATACTTTAAAATTAAAAGAAAACACTAATTTTTACCCTTCAGACCCTCATAATCCTATTTATCAAATTAAAATTAAAAACAAGGTGAAAATTATTGGAAGTGCGGGAGCATATATTGGTGATGAACCACAAAATGTTCGAGACATTCGTTTTGTAGCATTTTTAATTGAAGATAATTCAAAATCTGCTTCATTAAATATTGAAAATGTCACTTTCAAACATATTTGGTCAGTATATTCTGTTGTAGGTGCTGGAACACGTGATGGTATATTCATACAGATGGGTGGAAAAAAGAACAATATTTTTAAAAATTGTATTTTTCAAGATATCCTTTCACAATATGGGCATGCAACAATTGTTTATCTTAAAAAAGGTTCTGCTATTTTAGATAATTGTAGTTTTATTAATTGTACTAGTGGTTATGGTGCAGTTAGTGTCTATGATCCGAATAGTGTGAAATCCACTGATATGATTGTCAGGAATTGTTATTTTGAAAGTAACTATGCATCTACCGAACCGGGGTGTATTAATAATTGTGGTAAATTGACAGTTTATAATACTACTTTTGTTAAGAATAAGTCTTTTTGGTGGGCAGGAGCAATACACACTCATAATGGTGGAAATACAACTATCTATGATTCTAATTTTACAGACAATGTTGCTGGTTGGAATGGTGGCGCATTATATACTTATGGTTATTTGCAAATATATAATTCTGTTTTTGTAGGTAATAATTGTACTACTAATGCAGGTGGTGGTGCAATAGGTGCATGTTCCTACCAAACTGATCCACATATTTATATTAAAAATTGTCTTTTTAAGGATAATAGTAACAATTGTTGGGCTACTGATGAATTGTCTAACGATTTGGGAAATGGTGGCGCTATAGCTTTTATGGATGCCGGTTCACTCACTATTCTGGATAGTATTTTCATTGCTAATTCTGCAGCATATGGTACTGCAATCAGAGCTATGGATGTTGCTACATATGGATCACCCGATATAATTATTGTAAATAATTCATTTATAAATCATACTAGGCATAATGATGTTTTAATGGTTCATGTGGATGGAACTATCCTCAATGTTTCTAATAATTATTTTGAAGGTAATTCTATTGTATTTTCTAAGCTAACTCTCACTAAATTAAGTGAAGGTAGGGAACAGGCAACATTGCAAATTAATGCTTCTTTAAAAAATCCAAGTTATTATGATGAGGATATTTTAGATAAAACCTTGTATGATGTTTACATTAACAATAAATATGTAAAAACAGTGAATACATCTGTTTTCACTGTTGATTTTGGTGATTATGATATTTGTGATGTTTATGTAATTCCAACCATTTCAAATCGTAAATCCAATGAAGTAACTATAACAAGCACTAGGGAATATGTATTCGTTTCTAAAAGTAATGGAAATGATTCGAACAATGGAATTTCAAGAGACACACCAGTTTACACTATCAAAAGAGCATTAGAACTTGCAAATGTTTGTCAAAACATTATTTTGTTAGATGGTGATTACTCAGAAAGTGATATTCAAATTGAATATGGGGTTACAATCAAAGGAGAAGGCAATTCTACATTAACGGGCACTACATCATTTATCAGTAACGCTAACTTCACTTTGAAAAATCTGAAAATCGATAATTTGAACACTGAGAATTTCATCAAGCAAAATAAGAACAATCTTATTATTTCCAATTGTATTTTCACAAATAACGATGCAGTTTTAGTTTACAATAACGGATTTACTTCTTTAACCAATTCCATATTGTTAAACAATTCTAAAATAGTTGATGGTAACATTAATGATTGTGTTTTGGATTATAACTGGTGGGGTAATGTTCCTTCAGAGTTAAGTAATTATATTACTTTAAATCTAACTTCCGATGTTAATGCTTTAGAGAATAATCAAAAAGCAAACGTTAAAGCAGTTTTCTATTTAAATGATGGAAACGAATACACAAACTTGCCAGATATCAATCTAGGTGTTACAGCATTGAATGGTGTTTCAAGCCAAAGTACTGTCAATATTGATTCTAGCATTGTTTACACTTTAACTGCTTTTAGTGATGGTGCTTTAACTGTTAGTTATAATAACATCAATGCCACTAAGTCTTTTAAGTTTTTAAAATCCAATCCAAGCATTTCATTAGAGACAAATGATATCCTGATTGGTGATAATGTAGTTGTCACTGTAACCACTCCAAGTGATGCGGAAGGTAATTTAACTGTTAATATTGGAAACCTTTCACAAACTAAAGTGATTCAATCTGCAAAATCCACTTTCACATTTGAAAACTTAAAAGCAGACACATACAATATTACTGTAACATACACTGGTGATAAGAAGTATCTCTCAAAAGAGTTAACTTCAACAGTTAATGTTAACAAATATGAATCATCCACTCAGTTAAATTTAAGCACTGTTAATGTTGGTGAAGATGTCATTGTAACAATTACCACAATTGCTACTTCAACGGGTAATGTTACTTTATCAATTAACAATAACTCTACAACATTAACATTAACCGATTGCAAAGCAAACTTCACTATTAAAAACATCAAAAGGGGAGATTATCTTATCCGTGCTGTTTATAATGGGGATGACAAGTATTTGACAAGTCAGGATTCCAAGTTCATTGAAGTGGATAATTTAAATGCTACAATGTCCATTAAAACAGATGATATCACTTATGGCGATGTAGCAGTAATTAAAGTCACTTTAAATGATGATGCTTCCGGAAATATTACAGTAACTATTGATGGTAAATCAAACCAATCTAAATTATCTAATGGTAAAGCTGAAGTTACTTTCGTTAATCTTGATGCAGGGTCTAATAAAAACATCAGTGTATTCTACACAGGTGATGATACATACTTCAACTTGACCAGAACAAGTACTTTCAATATTGCAAAGGCTGATTTAACATTTTCTATCTCTTCTAGTGATATTAAGATTGGTCAGTTTGCTGAGATTGTCATTACTGTTCCGTCAAAGACTACTGGTACTTTCACTATCGGTGAGGATGTCATCAATATTCCTATGTCTGGTGAGATTTCATATGTCATTTCTGATTTGGAAATCGGCAGCTACACATACACTGCAACATACAACGGTAACAATTACTACACTGTATCTAACTCTACCAGTTTTGTTGTTAGTGAGTATCCGATTCCGCAGGTTTCAGATGAAGGTTTCAACACCCAAAACTCTCATAAATCCCAGTATGAAACCACAACTAATGGAAATATCGCTTTCACTATTCTATTTAACGAAACTTTATCAGGGGATTTGGTGATTGACAGTTTTGGTAATGTTTACTTGCCAACTCAATCTGGTATCTATGCATTTAATCAGACTAGTAAATTATGGTATTTCACATCTACTGCTGCAGCAGGTAATCTTTCTGGAATTGCAATCATCCGTGATGTCATCATTGCACCTAAATCCGGTGATACATTATACTTCATCAATCAGACTTCTGGTGAAAGGTGGGGTGAATCCAATATCTATCAGGGTTCCAGTTTCTTTGCGCCGGTAGTTGATGATGGTGCAACTTTATATATTGTAAGCGAGTATCAGTTCAGTTCTGAAGACTATAAGCTCACAATTGTTCCGTATAAGTTGTGGGAGAAAGGAGGTGATCCAACATTAGTAACAATAGGTAATACTCAGCCATTGTGTTCTCCAACCTTAAACGAGAACATTATTGTGGTCGTATCAGATAACAGGTTAAGAATCATTGATGCTAAGTCATTGCAGACTCTTGCAATCAAATCCGGTAATTATATGCCAATTCGACCAATCATTGGTGAGGGAAATATTGTTTATGCTCTTTTAAGTGACAGTGTTGTTGCATATAATGGTAATGGTGTGCAGGTTTGGAAAACCAAAGTCACTGGGGGAGTCGGATCCACAATAGCATTAGACAATGATCAAGGCCTATACCATATCAATGCTAAAGGAATTATCTATAAGTATGATATTGTTGATGGTACTCAGTCAAAGTTTTCAAATTTAAAGGTAACATCTGGAATCCTTATTGATGCTAACAATAATGTGTACTTCGGATCAAACAACATTTTCTATGCTCTTGACAGTGAAGGAAACATCCTATGGAAATCAGATTTAGGCTCAAAAATTATTGGAAATCCTGTCATGGATGCTTCCGGTCTGATTTATGTTCCAACCGAAAACAGCATCACTGCATTGACATATGCTCCTTTAAGAAATGCAATCAATGTTACTGTAGGCGATATTTTCATTGGCCAAACCGCTGAAGTCAAAATCACTGCAGATTCGCAAATCATAAACAAGTTCACATACACAATAAACGGTGAAACATTCACCAGTGATGGCGGAACAATCACTAAGACATTGTCCAATTTGGATTTAGGCAATTACACTGTTGAGGTTTCATATGTGGGTGATGCTAGATTTGCAAGTCAAAATGATGTGTTCACTTTTGAGGTTAAAAAGTTCACTCCAGCATTAACTGCTTCAGCTGGAAACATTACTGTTGGTGAGACTTTAGTAATCAGAATAGATACTAACGTAACTGGTGTAATCTATGCAATAGTCGACGGCAATAACTACACTGCAAAAAATAACATTATCTCAATTGCAAATCTTAAAGCAGACAACTACACTGCTTCAGTTGTATATGTTGGAGATGATAAATACAATTCTATAACCAAAGAGCTTAAGTTCACTGTATCTAAAATAGGTGTCTTTCTTGGTGATGCTTTAAGCATTTCTGATGATAACACTACATTTACAGTTAAGTTGGCCGGTGATGCAACAGGTAGTTTAACAGTCAGTGTTGATAATATCAAATACAGTGAAAACGTTAAAGCAGGTTCAGCCGAAGTTGTAATTCCAAAATTAAGTGAAGGACCACACAACATCCAAATCACTTATTCAGGTGATGAGAAATATCTCTCTGACACTAAAAGCATTGTTCTTGTTGGTGAGAAAGTAATTCATGAGAATAACACAACAGATCCTATTGAAAACACTACCAACTCCACACCTGGAAACGACACTAATCCTAATGAAAACACTACCGCTCCATATGTCAATGTTTCTGATGATGCGTTCACTATTCCGGAAAATGGTAGTGATTTTAGTATTTCACTTCCGGGTGATGCTACTGGTACTTTGACTGTTACTGTTGATGGTAAGTCATACTCTCAAAACCTGACAAATGGTAAGGCGACTGTAACTATTTCTGAGTTGGGTGTGGGTTCTCATAATATTACTGTGTCTTATTCTGGTGACAGTAAATATATGCCAGTTTCCAAGTCTAGTGTTGTGGTTGTAAATCCTGTAAACGCAACCGGAAATACTACTGGAAATGCAATTGATGGAAATAATACTGGAAACACAACTGGAAATGCTACTGTTCCGTCTGTGAATGTTTCTGATGATGCGTTCACTATTCCTGAGAATGGTAGTGATTTTAGTATTTCACTTCCGGGTGATGCTACTGGTATGTTGACTGTTACTGTTGATGGTAAGTCATACTCTCAAAATCTGACAAATGGTAAGGCTACTGTTACTATTTCTGAGTTGGGTGTGGGTTCTCATAATATTACTGTGTCTTATTCTGGTGACAGTAAATATGTGTCAGTTTCCAAGTCTAGTGTTGTGGTTGTAAATCCTATAAATGCAACCGGAAATACTACTGGAAATGGAACTGGTGGAGATAATAATTCAACAGCAGGTAATAACACTGGAAATGCTACTGTTCCGTCTGTGAATGTTTCTGATGATGCGTTCAGTATTCCTGAGAATGGTAGTGATTATAGTATTTCACTTCCGGGTGATGCTACTGGTACTTTGACTGTTACTGTTGATGGTAAGTCATACTCTCAAAACCTGACAAATGGTAAGGCTACTGTTACTATTCCTGAGTTGGGTGTGGGTTCTCATAATATTACTGTGTCTTATTCTGGTGACAGTAAATATGTGCCAACTTCTAAATCAAGTGTTGTTGTTATAAATCCGGTAAACACAACAGGAAATAACACCGGAAATATAACTGATGGAAATTATACTGGAAACACAACTGGTAATGCTACAGGAAACACTACTGCTCCGTCAGTTAATGTTTCTGATGATGCGTTCACTATTCCGGCATCAGGCAATGAATACAGTATCTCACTTCCAAGTGACGCTACAGGTACTTTGACTGTTACTGTTGATGGTGTTCCATACTCTCAAAACCTGACAAACGGTAAGGCTACAGTCACTATTCCTGAGTTGGGCGAAGGCTCACACAACATCACTGTAACATACTCCGGTGACGGCAAGTATGCTCCAACATCCAAGTCAAGTGTTGTTGTAAAAGAGCATGTTCCAGTATTAAAGCTCACTGCTTCCAACTTAAGCATGCTCTACACTTCAGGCAAGTACTTCAAGGTTAAGTTGACAAGTGATGGCAAACCTTTAACCAATAAAAAGGTTAAGATTAGAATTAACGGTAAGACTTACACTAGAACAACTGATAAGAATGGTTATGCTTCAATTAAAATCAGTCTGGCTCCAAAAGCCTACACTGTTAAAGCAACCTATGGTGATTTAACAATTACCAAAAAGGTTACCGTTAAAAGCATCATTAAAGCCAAAAACGTCAAGACCAAAAGGTCTGCTAAGACCATTAAAATTAAAGTGACCTTGAAAAAGGTCAACGGCAAATACCTTAAAAAGAAAAAAGTAACCTTAAAGTTCAACAAGAAAACATATAAGGTGAAAACCAACAAAAAAGGTGTTGCTACTTTCACTATCAAAAACAGTGTCTATAAGAAACTTAAAGTAAACAAGAAGTACACCTACCAAGTTATCTATGGCAAAGACAAAGTCAAGAAAACTATAAAATTTAAAAAGTAAGTGGGGAATTTCACATTCCTCCAATTTTTTCTTTTTTTCATATATGTAACATATTTAATTTAATTCAGTTTAAGGTTAACATGTTATTTAATTAACTACAACCAATTTTAAAATCATATTTAATGACCTAACTATTAAGATATTTCGCCTCCAAACCAAGTATTCGAATACCTAATTTTGTTCCCGTATGGTTACATAAGCTATTTTTATACCTTAGTCACTATTATAACTACGGTCATTTTTTTGGCTGAAAAATTTAGGAGAGAGAATAATGAATTTTAAAAATGACTATGATTTAATCAATGATTTTCATTTCAAATCTGGTCATAGCGACAGTTCTAAAAAGTCATACATGACAGTATTTAACAACTACAGAAACTTCCATGACATGAGTCTATGCGACCTTCTTCATGAGGCAATATCAGAACAGGAAGACAGAATCCCAAATAACAAGCTATCAGTCTATGATAGGATAATCTCATTTAGAAATTACCTAAAAGAAAACTATCTGGCAAACACCATTACAAATGCAATCTCCAAAATCAAGACATTCTACTTATATAACCGTGTGGATGTGCCATTCATTCCGCCACTTAACAATAAGTGGGTTAGAAAAAATGAGATAATCTCATTTGATGATCTGCCGACAAAAGACGAGCTGAAGCTTGCCATGAAGTTTGCAGATGATGAGCTGAAGATGTGGATTATGGTGATGATCTCGTCAGGTTCAACCCGTGCGGAAGTAAAGACTATAACCAACAGAATGTTTTTTGAAGGAACACAGGTCTATCATCAAAAGGATGATTTTGAGGATGCCCTGAAGTATCTCTCACGAAAAAACAACATTGTCTGCACCTGCAAATTAATCAGACAGAAAACCGACAAGCCATACATCACATTCCTCACACCCGAGTGTGTGCAGAAAATCGCCAAAATCAAGTTAAAGCAGGAAGATTTTGATTTAAATAAGCCTTTGCTTAAATATGGGCTTAATCATGTAAACTACAAGTTCAAGCAGTTGAATGACTATCTTGGTTTTGGCGAGGTCGGAGGATATGCAAAGCTAAGACCACACATGCTTCGAAAGTTCAACGCAACCTATCTCACACAGGGCTGTCTTGATGGTGATTTATTGAATATGGATTTGGTTGATGAATTGCATGGCCGTGGAAAAGACCAGACAAGGCAGACCTACTACAAGGACAATCCCGAGTATCTTAAGCTTGAATACATCAGGGCAATGAGCAACATTTCATTATACCGTAAATATGGTTATGAAATTGTCAATGGTAAGGTGAAGGTGATTTCAATGCCTTTGTAAATTCATGAATATATTAATTGGAAGTCTTTAGGGATGGCTTCCAAATACCATTTTTGGATTAACTCTTGCATGATGCAATTATAATTTGGGAGTTACAATTGTTGTAATTTCTATATTTCCGGTTTTTGGAGGTAAATCATCAAAACTTGCATGATTTTTAATTAAAAAGTCTGGATTGTAAATAAAGAAGTATATCTTTTCACAGTTCGGTAGTTTTTGATATTTTTGAATATCATCATTAATCTGCTCAACAATCTGTCTTTGTTGGATGCTATTTTTAGCTAGCTTTATTTCGATACCATAGTTTATGTCTTTTATGTACAAATCAATTTGACTTCCTATATCCGCATAGGATTCAACAGGCTCTTCAACTTTTATATTTTCATAATATATTCCTAATAATGCTTTCAATAGTTTTTTAACATCTGATTCTTTTTGAATTTCAAGATCTAATTCTTTTAATTCCACTACGACTTTGTGGAATCTGTTTAAAATAGTTTCGATAATTTCATCATTAGAGGTATTATTTTTTGGTTTTGGGTTGCTTTCGAGATTTTTAATTATTATTTTTAAAGTGGGTACTGCTTTTTCAATTTCATGTTTATAAGTAGTTTGGGTATGTTTTTTGAATTCATGATATAATTCATCTTCAGTTCCTATTGTATTTTTAAGGCATGTTAAAGTTTTTAGTTTCCATTCTTGAGTTTTTCTTCTGTCAAGACAAGGTGCATCTCTAAACATTGAGTTATTTGATTCTATAATCTTTAATAAGTTTTCTCCTTCATTTAATAAGTCTTTTAATTCATCTATATTGCACATAATATTCCCTTATATTTTAAGATATTTAATTTTAATCTATGTTTTTATATCAGTAAATGATTCAATGTTGTATTATTAAAAGTTGCAATAGGATTACAATAAATATAATATCTATAATATATAAATAATATAATATGAAAGATAATAAAAAAGATAATATTAGTTGGACAAGCTTTTGTCAGGCCATGAATTCAATAGCTTACTGGCTCATCCACAACAAAAAGAAATACAAAAAACGTGATTACTACCAGATATTAACATTAAAAGACAGTTGCACAGATATAGAAAAGAAAGCAAAGAAATTGGGTAATAATAAACTTGTTGCAATGTATGTGATGGATTTAATCAAAGATAATAAATCTTTGGATTTCCTTCCAAACTATGTAACACTAAATGACGGAACTCAAATTGACAAGGCAGAATATGTGGACATGGCCATAATGGTGGAAGCATACGTCAGGGCAAATGGAAGGCTTCCGGCAATCGTATACAGAAAATCAACACTGCCCGATTATAATGATTCCACAATGAAGCTCTTTGTCAAAACATTCAACTTCAAAGGAAACACCATAGATGAGGCTTTAGCAGTAATAGCTAAAATCAAATTGTACCTGAAATACTTCGATTCACAAAAAACAGACAAGAAAACCATAACTGATGCTAAGGCAGGTAAGGGTTCTAACTGTGTGGACTGGGGACAGGTCTATTATCGTATTGCCAAAAGTTTAGGATATGACGTTCTGTTTGTTCATGTTAAATGCAGGGTTTCAGGAACAGGTCATATAAGATTAAGACTGAAACATAAAAAGCATACTGGGGGAAACTGGATTAACCGTGATCCTGCAGCAGTGGCAGATACAACTTCAGGTAATGTAAGGTCAATCTGGTGTGAAGATGGCTACATCATAGCTTATGATCCATCTTGGATATTCACAGATTTGTACAGTAGTTAAAATCATAACTACTCCTTTTTTATTTTTAAATTTTTTATTCTTCTATTTTGGAGATAATATTATTTATTTAAAATCGTTTAATGTCAGATTTGTTATCAATTTTGATATTTAAAAAATTCTAATTCTTTGAAATATGTGCTATCAAGGATTATAAAATATTTTAACAATCTAAAAATATTAAAAATCATTGATTATAAATATGTTTATAATTAAAAGTGTAAATAAGGATTCAATTATTTTTTTATTAATCATTTGGTGATATTTTTGT
>NZ_JAZNAN010000081.1:0-12297 GCF_045586545.1 Methanobrevibacter sp. | reverse complement strand
TATATTATTTGTTTTACTTTATAAAGGTTTTGGTATGACTAAAAATTGTCTTAAAAATTAAAAAATTAAAAAAAATCAACATGCCTACTATTATTGATTCTTTCCTTAATTTCATCTTCTTTTTTGGTATTGGGCCTTTTCATTTCTTTTAAAAATAATTTAGTGTCTTTTCCTCTTAAAGTTGGTGTTGGTGCAATTGGTTTTGCCATTTTAATTACCTCTAATTAATTTTATAACATATACAAATATATAAAATTTTTCCATTATATTCTTTTTAAATCTTTATACAAAGGAATTGTTAAATTTGGATTTCTTGTAGCTGCACGCATTAATTTATTCTCATTATGAATCTTAAAATGATTAAATTTATTTCTATAATAGAACCCTCGAACATTACAATATGCATCAACAGTTATGAAACGGACACCATGTATTTCAGAAATTTTTTTAATTTGATAACAAACATTATCTAACAAAACAGTTCCCAACCCGGAAGAATTATATTTTTCATTAACTGCAAATCTACCAATTTTAATAGCGGGACACGTACTATACGGTAAATCATAGTCTTGTTCAATATCTTTTAATTTAATTATATCTGAAAGCAGAGAAAAAAATCCTATTATTTCCTTATCATACATCGCAAGATAAGTAACATTTAATTTTTCTTCTTGTTGACTTAATGCATCATTTTTCAAAAAGTCATCCATATCATTTAAACCACATGAAAAATTGTTTAACTCATGTTTTTGATTTAATTTAACAATATAATAGTTATTTTTAATATTTTCAATTTCCATGATAATTAAATTTGTTTTAAAGAATATATAAAGCTTGTTGAAGCCATTGCGTAAAATTAAAGTGAAAAAAACATGATATATAAACTTTATGGAAATTAATGAAAAAAAGAAGGAAAATTAGATATTTTCCTTAAAATAATCGCAAATTTCAGTGCAAGGACAAATCTCACATTGAGGAGAAATCGGCTTGCATATATTCTGACCAAATTGAACCATCAAATCATTTAATTTAATCCACAAATCCTTAGGAGCAATTTTACACAATTCCACTTCAGTTTCTTCCGGATCTTTTGTATCGACCAAACCTAAACGGTTTGAAATCCTGTGAACATGAGTATCAACTGGAATTGCAGGAAGCTCAAAAGCAAAAACCATTACGCAATTTGCTGTCTTTCTGCCAACCCCCGGAAGTTTGACAAGCTCTTCGACCGTATCCGGAACTTCTCCCCCATATTGGTCAATCAGAATTTGTGAAACCTCAACAATTCTGGCTGCCTTGACATTATAGAAACCGGCTGGCTTAATCAATTCTTTAATATCATCGATCGGAGCTTCAACAATCTCATACATATCCTTATATTTGCTGAATAAGTTTTCAGTAGCCTGATCGGTATTTTCGTCACGGGTTCTTTGAGACAATATTGTTCTAATCAAAACTTGATAAGGGTCATGGTCAAGAAAAGTTCTTATCTCAAAAGTGTTTTCCAATTGATTAATCAATTCAATTACTCTTTCTTCCTTATTCACTCTACCAACTCCAATTCAAATCCTAATTCAGCCATGCTTTCAATGAAATTCGGGAATGAAACATCAAACACTTCACCGTTTGTAATTTCGATATCATGTTTAAGGCCAATCAATGAAAATGCCATAGCCAACCTGTGATCGCCATGAGAATCGACTACACCTGAAGTTACACCACCAGTAATGCTCATTCCATCTTCCCTCTCAACCACTTTACAGCCAAGTTTTTCAAGTTCACGGCAGGTTGTATCAATCCTGTCAGTCTCTTTTACTCTAGCATGAGCCACACCAGTAATGTTTGTGGTTCCCTCAGCCATAGCCGCCAATACTGCAACGGTTATCAGTAAATCTGGAGCATTTGACAAATCAACGTCAATAGCCTTTAAGTTACCGTCAGAGCCAATTATTACATGATTATCAGCCCTTATGATTTTAACTCCCATTTCCTGAAGAATATCCAAAATTACCTTATCGCCCTGTTTTGAATTTCTAAACAGATTCATTATTTTAGCTTTGCCGCCATTGATTGCAACCAATGCAAGCAGATATGACGCAGAAGAATAATCCCCCTCAACAGTATAATCACAGGCAAGGTAAGGCTGCTTTTTAACGATGAACTCATCGATTTTGCAGCTTTGGAATTCCTTATCGCAATTAGCATGCTTTAGATAATATGCCCTTAGTGCCTTAACGCCGAATTTCCTCATTATATCCAATGTCATATTGACATATGGCCTTGATTTGAATTCCGGCAAAACATATAAGCTAACTCCATTTTCAGACAATGGCGAAGAGATTAAAATAGATGAGATGAACTGGGAACTGACATTTCCATAAATATTGGCTTCACCGCCAATATAACCCGGTTTAATCAGTATCGGTGCCTTATCATTATCGTTCAATGACTCCGTTTGGACACCTAATGAATATAATGTATCCATCAAAAGACCCATTGGACGAGTTTTCAATGAATCATCACCTGTCAATATTACTTCATTATCGCTTAAGGCAGAAACGGATGTCATTAATCTTAAGGTAGTGCCCGAATTGGCCAAATCAATTGGTTCTGTTGATGAATTATGCAGTTTGCCTCCAGTTCCAACAACCTCCAAGCAATCATCGGTTTGAGTAATTTGTGCACCCAAAGCTTTGCAGACTCTAATTGATGCCAAGGTATCTTCAGAGTATAGCATGTCATATAACTTGGAAGTGCCTTCGGCAAGTGAAGCTAAGATTACTGCTCTGTGTGAATAGCTTTTGGAAGGAGGAGCTTTTACAACACCTCCGATTTGTGAAATATTTTTTACCTTAAGAATCATTCTATCACTAATATTTTTAATCAAAATAAATAATATATTTAACTATGAGAGAAATTGACAAAATGAAAGCGGGTCTTGAATATTGCTATGATGAGGAGGAAATATCCCTAATGAAACTGAATGCAGTTGAAAACAGCAAGTTATACGATTCAATCGACAATTCTGATTTGGACAAACAGCACGAAGTATTGTGTGAAATTT
This sequence comes from Methanobrevibacter sp., assembly GCF_045586545.1. GTDB lineage: Archaea > Methanobacteriota > Methanobacteria > Methanobacteriales > Methanobacteriaceae > Methanocatella. The sequence continues at coordinate 9,233 of NZ_JAZNAN010000081.1, read as the reverse complement.
TAGGTTCAGTGGGAGATGGGGTTTGGATAGCCAAACACTTCTGCTTTGACAATGGAAAAAACATCTTTATAGGAAACAATTTTACTGGAAACTTCAATCTGACAATATTGGACATCAAGGAAGTTTATATTGGAGACAACGTGATGATTGGACCGAATACTACAATAACAACTGTAGGCCACCCATTATCTCCAAAGAAAAGACGTGGACATCTGGCACAGGCCAGCACTATTAGAATAGGCAATGACGTGTGGTTGGGAGCTAATGTAACTATTCTTCCGGGAGTTACAATTGGAAACAATGTTGTTATTGGTGCCGGTGCGGTGGTAACAAAAGACATTCCTGACAATTCCCTTGCGGTAGGCGTTCCGGCTCGTGTTGTTAAAGAAATAGAGAATGATTTATAATAACTTTATAACAAATTATATATTACTAAGGATGTGTTAACATGGATGCCGTTACCAAAGAAAAATTGAAATTAGCGCAAAGATTCAAAAAAGAAAACAAAATTGATGAAGCGGAAGAAATCTTCAGGGAATTTTGGCAAAGCAACCCTCAAGATTTCTCAGAATTTGACAAAACAACTTTTAGCTGGATTTTATACAATAAATATATTAAAAACAATGAAGATCTTGATGAAATCCTTGATGCTGCTGAGCTGATTACCGAAATTAAAAAACAGCAAGACCAATCAGAAAACAGCAAATATCCATGTCCATATACATTATCAGTCCTAAAAGTTCTAGAAAACTTAAACAAAAACAATGATTTTGTAGAAGTCACAATGTGGGCTGAAAAATTAAATCCAGATTATCTAAGTTCAAAGGCCAGTGATTTCAACGGAAAAAAATACCCTTCCAACAAAGAAAAATACTACAGCCAACTGACTAAAGCTCTTTTGAAGCTCGATGATATTGATTACTGCTATGAATTGTCAAAAGAAGCTCTCCAACTAGAAGAACTGACTGACGATACCTGGTTTAACTGGAGAATAGCCAAATGTGCCAACGAACTTGGAGAATATGACGAGGCAATTGAATATCTTAAAAAGATGATTGCCAAAAAGCCTGACTGGTATATGAAGGCTGAAATAGCCGAAAGCTACTATTTCAAAGGAGAATTTGAAAATTCCCTATCCTATGCGATAGATGCTGCCTTAACTCCTGCTCCAAGTGAGAGCAAAGTAAACGTTTATTCATTAATTGCTGATTTGATTGAAGACGAATATCCTGAAGAAGCCCTTAAACACAGATATTTAGAATACAGCATCAGACTCAACAAAGAATGGAAGATTGAGGATAGGTTAACCGAAAAAATAGAAGAAGCCGGTCTCGATTTAGAGAATAAGGAATATTGGAAAATCGAAAAGGAACTTAAAAGCTTCTGGAATGATTTGAAATACAAAGATCAAGAAATCCAAAATGGTATAATCGTCAATATCATAGCTAATGGAAATGCGGGATTTATTGAAGGAGAAGATGGCAAATCCTATTTCTTTAGTAGACAGGAATTTAAAGGAAGTAATGATGAATTCCAGAAATATACAAGTGTAAGCTTCTACACAAAAGATGGCTTTGACAAGAAAAAGGGTGTAATGGCCAAAAATGCTGTGAACATACATCCTATTTAATCAATAGCTAAAAAAAAGAAAATTTGAGAAGTAATTATCTAATTACTTCCACAATCATATCTAATTCTTCAGATTGGAGGATATCTACCTTTTTACCAGATGCTCCAACAATCTCTTTTTTAATATTCAACATATCTTCAGGAACTACAATTTCACCAATTGTCAATTCATGATTTTCTTCTAAAACGGAACCGATTTCATCAATATCAGTTGATTTTAAATAACCGATGATTTTACCGGCATCCCCTTTGAATGTAGGTCCTATTTGAGACATGTCTGGTTCAACTTCGATGATTTTTTCATGAACTTCAGGTTTTCCGGAACTGATTGCCAAATCTTTGATTTTCAAGGTTCCTTTAATATCATCTTCAAATTCATTGAAGATTTCAACCAATGCATCATCGGAAGTGAAAACATTTACTTCAGCGAGTTCCGCATTCAACGGAATCTTGGAAGCGGATTTGAATCTTCTGACCTCATCGATTAGCTCGACAGTGGTTTCACCTTTGGTTTCGAAACCTTCATCGATTAGTTCTTCATAGACTTCAGGCCAGGAAGTTGTATGAATTGATTCATCTGAGAAGTACTGATAAACCTCTTCTGTAAAGAATGGTGCAATTGGAGCTAACAATTTTAAGGATGTCTCAACAACTGTCCTTAAAGTGTATTTTGCAGCTTTACGTGATTCATCACTTACATCAGTATACAATCTGTATTTTACAGCTTCAATGTATTCATCACAGAAATCATGCCAGAAGAACCTTTCAATTGATGTTATTGTATCGGCGAAATAATAATCTGCAAATGCCTGATCAACAGTTTTGTTTAAGTTATTGAGTTTTGACAATATCCATAAATCCAATGGTCCTAAATTATCTTTAACTTCATCATATGTAACTTCTTCATCAAATATCTGCATGCTAATGAATCTGAATGCATTCCAGAATTTTCTGAGGAATCTGTATCCATGTTTGATATCTTTCCAGTCAAATATTACATCAGATCCAGGAACACTGTTGGCCGCCCAGGTTCTTAATGAGTCAGCGCCGTATTTCTCAATGACCTCTTCAGGTCCGACAACAAATTCCGGTCTTGATTTACTCATTTTATTACCGTCTTCACCGAATACCATACCATTGATTACAATATCGTCAAATGGTTTTTGGCCGGTTAATGCAATACATCTTAGTGTTGTATAAAATGCCCATGTACGAATGATATCGTGTCCTTGTGGACGGAGATTTGATGGGAAATGATTAATATAATCTTCATCAGGCCATCCTGCAATGGATAATGGTGAAATTGATGAATCCATCCAAGTGTCAAGTACGTCTTCTTCTGGGATGAACTCTTCACAACCACATTCACAGGCATGTTTTGGCTTATCTACTGTTGGATCAATTGGTAAATCTTCAGGGTCTGGTAAAATGACTTTTCCACAATCCTTACAGTACCATACCGGAATTGGAGTTGCAAATATTCTTTGTCTTGAGATACACCAGTCCCATTCCATGGAATCCGCCCAGTTTACCATACGGGATTTCATGTGGTCAGGCACCCATCTCATTTCATCTGCTGCAACTTTTGTTTTTTCAATTAAATCGCGAACTGCTACAAACCATTGCTTTTTAACAAGAATTTCGATAGGAGTTTTACATCTCCAGCATTGCCCTACATTTTGGTCTACTTCCTCTTGCTTTAATAAGTAACCTTCATTGTCTAAATCTTCAATGGTTTGTTTTTTACAGGTCTGCAAGTCCATTCCTTCATATCTTCCGGCAGCGGATGTTAATGTGCCTGTTTCATCAATAGCATTGATGATTTCCAAATCATACTTTTGAACCCAGCTTACGTCAGTCTTATCCCCGAAAGTACAAATCATTACTGCACCGGTACCGAATTCAGGATCTACCTCTTCATCTGCAATGATTTTTACTTTTTGATGTGAAAGAGGAACTTCCACATATTTTCCTAAAAGGTGAGTGTATCTTTCATCTTCAGGGTGGATTACGACAGCCACACAGGCAGACATTAATTCAGGACGGGTGGTTGCAATCAGAATACCTTCATCTTTCGGGTCAGCCTGCTTGCCTGAGCTTTGAGATGAGACAATATCATCATAGGAATCATCAACTGCAGGCGGGAAGTTAACGTAGTTTAAAAATGTAGTGTTGTCTGAATATTCGACTTCTGCAAAAGCAATAGCTGTCTGACAGCGAGGACACCAGTTTACCGGGTGAATACCTTGGTAAATTAATCCATCTTCATACATTTTTAAAAAGGAATATTGGGTTCTTTTCATGTACTCGGGAGTCATTGTTACAAACTCACGGGTCCAATCCTGTGAATAACCCATTGCTTTCATGTCTGATTTCATGCTTGCAATGTTCTTACCGGTTAAATCAATACAATATTGTCTGAATTGTGCTCTTGAAACATCATTTTTATTAATATTATAGGTTTCTTCAACCTTCACTTCTGTTGGAAGACCATGGCAGTCCCATCCCTGTGGGAACAGGACATCAAATCCTTTTTGTCTTCTGTATCTTGCGTCCATATCCATGTAAACCCAATTCAATACATGCCCTAAATGAATGGCACCTGTTGGGTATGGTGGGGGAGTATCAATTACATATCTAGGACGAGATCCATCTCCAATGTATTTGTAGATGTTTTCATCTTCCCATTTCTGCTCCCATTCTTTTTCTTTTTTAAAATCATAGTCTTTAGGAATTTCTTCGTTTGACATATATTTTCTCCTAAAATAATTAAGTAAAAATAATATTATTAAATATGTTGTTTATTATTTAAAAATATTAAGTAAAATCAAATAAGATAGTTAACTATATTATATAATAAAATCAAATTATTAATATTATCAAATATAAGGACTGTGAAAATAAATGAACTTAATATGGTTTTATGTAGCTATTGTTTTGGCAATAAGTGACGTGCTGCACACCACATTGATGTGGAAAGTTTTGAATAACTTTTACATTATCCTAGGTGGCCTTATCGAACAGACAACACATTCCACTTGGCAAACATGGGTGATACATGAAATAATGGAAGCAGGATTTCATTTTGTAGTTGTATCAATTGTCTTCTTAAATCCGACAGTTGGAATACTAGCAGCCCTTATTCATTTTGTAGTTGATGTAGGCCATACCGTATTCATACGTGGTATGGGCGAATTAGAACATAGAGCTCTTCATTTTGTAATCGAGTCTCTATTTTTCATGTTAATCTATGGATTATAAATTAGGAGTTATTAGATGCCAGTTATAACATTCAAATATCAAGATTTAAAAGATTTAGGAATAGATATGGAAAAAGACGAATTAATAAACACTTTACCAATGATGGCAAGTGATATCGAAGACTTTGATGATGAGGAAATCAAAGTGGAATTCTTCCCTAACAGACCGGATAATTTGTCTGTTGAAGGAGTTGCTAGATCTTTTAAAGGATTCATCGGTCAGGAAATCGGTTTTCCAGATTATAAAGTTGAAAGTTCTGGAGAATATGTTACTGTAGATGCTGATGTAGCGTCAATCAGACCATATATAGGATTTGCAAAGATTGATAATGTTGATTTTACTGGCGATAAACTCAAATATGTTATGGATTTCCAGGAAAACCTTCACTGGGTAATCGGAAGAGACAGGAAAAAGGTAGCTATCGGTATCCACAATGCAGATGTTGTGGAAGGTCCATTCAAATACATTGCAACACCTAAAGACGCCAATGCTTTTGTTCCTTTGGAAAAAGACACTGAAATGACTCCGGATGAAATCTTAACCCAACATGACAAGGGTAAAGATTATGCTCACTTAATCCAAGATTTCGATAAATATCCATTGATTTTAGATAAAGATGACAATGTTTTATCAATGCCCCCAATCATTAACGGAGAGTTAACCAAACTTAAGGAAGATACCAAAAACATTATTGTTGATGTGACCGGTACTGATGAAAGGGCAGTCAATCAAGCATTGAATATCATATGCTGCTCATTTGCGGAAGTCGGAGGACAAATCAAAACTATGGAAGTCAGATATGAGGACAAAACCATTGTAAGCCCCGATTTGACTCCTCAAGTGATGAATGTTCATGTTGACACAGCTAATGAATTGATTGGTGGAACAAGCTTATCTGCCGAGGATATAAAAGAATTATTATTTAAAGCTCGTTTTGATGTTGAAGTCATTGATGAAAATGAAGTGAAGGTAAGCATTCCTGCCTATAGAGTAGATATCCTGCATGAAGTTGATATTGTTGAAAACATTGCAATACAATACCATATCAACAGTATCGATGCTAAATTGCCTGACATTAATACTGTAGCTTATGAAAACAACTGGTTTAAATCAGAAAGCATCATCCGTGAAGTCATGGTTGGTTTAGGGTTCCAGGAAGTAATGAGCTTAATGCTTACCAATGAGGAAGCCCATTATGAAAAAATGAACCAAGCTGAAGAAGCACATGTCCAAGTTGCAAGACCAATCACAATTGACAGGACAATGATTAGAACCAGTTTAATAAACTCATTAATGGAATTTTTAGAAGACAACAAACACGAAGATTTGCCTCAAAAGATTTTTGAAATCGGAGACGTTTTATATCTGGATGATACTAAAGAAAACAAGACTGTTGCTTCCAAAAAACTGGCTGCATTAATCTGCCATTCAACTGCAAACTTCAGTGAAATCAAATCCGTTATGACAAGCGTATTGTCAAACTTAGGTTATTCAATGGAAATTACCGACAGTGAAAATAAAACCTTCATTGAAGGAAGAGCCGCTGACGTTACCGGTTCCTCTCAAAAAGGTACAATTAAAGGATTCTTTGGAGAAGTATCCCCTGAAGTAATTACTAATTTTACCCTAGAATATCCTGTAATTGCATTTGAAATTGAATTTATCAATGACTAAATTCTTTTTCAATACCACAATTTCCTCATTTGAATTTCAATTTGAGAGTAATTGCTCAATTGCGGTGAAGTATCATAATTATTGAAAATGAGTATCAGAATAAACAAAATAATTATGATTGCAATTAAAATTATTGTCCATCGCCTCAATTATTCACCAACCATTGTCAAAGTTATTGTTCTAGCACGTCTTGGCCCATCTAATTCTATGAAAAATACTGATTGCCATGTGCCTAAATCAAGTTTTCCATTTTTAACGGGCAAACATTCACTTGATGAGAGCAAAAATGACTTTAAGTGTGACTTTGCATTATTATCTATTCTATCATGTGAATAGCTGTATTTATCTGTAATTAGATTATTTAATGTGAATTCCAAATCTTTCAAAAGCCCGGATTCGTTTTCATTGACAACGATAGCTGAAGTGGAATGTTTTGAAAAAATGGAGATGATTCCTTCATCAATATCAATTAATTCGTTGATTTTTGATGTAATATCAATGATTTCAAAGTTTCTCTCAGTATTGATTTTTAAAGAATGAGATTTGATTGTCATTAATAATACTTTGACTTTATAATATATAAATAAAAAAAAGAAAAGGAAATTTTTAATCTTCAAATTTTAAATTACGTCGGTACCCATAAACGATGCACCCTAATAGAGAAACAATACTTATTACAACTATACCAGATGTATCAACTATGGTTTTTGAGATTTTTTGCGTAGGAACAACCTCATATGCTTTACCTTCTTCACCTGCTAATCCTTCACTTGAAGAACCTGCATTTGAATCCCCATATGACATGGCATTCATTCCACTATCGGATGAATCAGAAGACTGTATATTTGAACTGTTATCTCCAAATTTACCGGTTTTTCCAGAGTTGGCTATATGAGAGTCTGTTGAACTGCTATTTCCTCGTCCATTTCCATTCCCATTGCCGTTTCCGTTTCCACTACCTGCATTGCCATTATTTGAATCATCTTCAGAGCCCTTATTATCATCATTATTGCTTTTTGAATCATAAGGGTCTTGGTAATCCTCAGAACCTGCTGTTGCACGATATTTAACTACTTTTTTAGCAGTTTTCTCACCAATAGTTACATCAACCTCATATTCGGTATTGGGTTCCAAATCAGGAGATTGAATCTTGGCAATCCCATTTTCAACAGTAGTAGTATACTTATTACCGTTAACTTCCACATCAACATCAAATGTTCCCATCTCATTTACCACATTTCCTTGCGGATCCTTAACTTGAAGACCAATACCGTTTTTAATGGTTATCGCATCAAGTTTTAGGATTTTTGCAAGAAGCATTGGGCAAACGAATGTATTTTCATTGTCTGTTGAATCAAACCAGTTTTGGTCTAGCTCAAATTTTTCATTTGCAGGGTTGTTTTTAGCTTGGAATTGTTCATTGTGAATTAATGCATTGTTTTTTACAAGTAATTTGGAACTGTCCTTTTTAGTCCTGAAATGGTCTCCTAAAAGCAACCCGTTTCCAGATTCGTCAGGACCCAATTCACAATAAGGGTCACGGCGATTATGGGATAATGTATTTGCTACAATTAAATCATTACTGGATTCAGAGTTTACAAAAATACCATTAGTATTGTTGTGAATCTTATTATATTTGATAGTATTTCCGGATGAGATATTGTACATGGAAATTCCATTAAAGCCATTATGATGAATGGTATTGTTAAGTATTTTGCAATTGTAAATGTTTGAGGTTTCAATACCTGACCTTTTGTTATTCCAAATATTATTTTTAGAAATAACGCAACTTTTAGCATTTTGAATTAAAATACCATTGCTTTTGGCTTTTGTAATCTTATTACTGGACAATGTAATTTTATCGGAATTTTTAATCAAAACCGAATTATCCCCACCAGTAATATAATCATTTTTTATATTTACATTACTGGCACCATCAACAATGATTGCACTATCGCATGAGTTAGCTTTGATTGTAATCCCGGACAATACGCTGCCGGCACTATTAGATGTAAAGTAAAATCCGAAGGTTTTGTCTATTCCTAAACTTTTAGCCGTATCGCTAACTCCATCCAAGACATTAACAACACTATTACTATTGGAAACTATATTCAATTTCTTATCTACCACTAAAGATATGTTATTGTATTCTTTGTCTGTAAATTCAAATGTTGTATCCTCATTTGCATCATCAAACAAGTTTTGTATATCATTATTTGATAAATCAGAAGTAATTTGAATGTCTGATGAGGCAATAGTATCATTGACTTGGGAGTTATCACTAGCATAAACGGCTGAAACAAGGAATAAACCTACAATAAATATGAAAAAAAGATTCAATGCTTTTTTATCCATATAAACTCCCCTCGATATATATCTATAATCATTATGAATTGATTTATTATGAGATTTTATTTCAAATTTCAAACATTGTGAAAGTTAAATTATATTGACTATTAAATTTTGAAAAATACAATTTATCTGTTAGAATAAAACAACAAAATAAACTTTCATACATATTGATTATTGTTACTATTTTTGATGTGAAACTGTATATAAAGTTTATTGAAATAACAGTGTTAAAAGGAATAAAACACCTTTATATCGCTTGAAAATATTAATAACAGTGTTATATTAGGTAAACAATACTAAATAATTTAAATAAGATA
>NZ_JAZNAN010000080.1:0-2031 GCF_045586545.1 Methanobrevibacter sp. | reverse complement strand
GAATTAAAAAACAATACTTTTATCGGAATTGACGTTTCTAAATACAAATTAGATATATTTAATTCTAAAACGGGAGAATTTATTGAGATAGACAATACCAAAGCGGCGATACGCAAATATATCAGAGCTTTGGAATTGTCGGAAGATTTAAATGTTATCATTGACTTAACCGGAGGTTATGAAGCTTTATGTGTTAATGAATTTTATGTGAAGGGCTGCAATATAATTCGAGCAGAAGGAAGAAAAGTAAAAGCCTTTGCTAGAGCATTAGGAATAAGCGCTAAAACAGATAAAATAGATGCTAATATCTTAGCTCAATATGGTGAAAAGTGTTTTAATACTCTGAGATTGTATCAACCATATAATAATCAAATTAAGAAGCTTGTTATGAGATTAAGTGACATAAAACAATTGCTCCAACAAGAGAAGAATCGCTTAAAAGCTCCGGATAATATGCAAATAGTCACAAGGTCAATAAAACAACTAATAAATATTTATGAAAAAGAAATTGCAAAACTCGAAAATGAAATAGAAATTATCATCGAAAACGATGAAGAATTAAGAAAGAAATATAAACTTCTACTTGAACAAAAAGGTATCGGTAAAAAAGTTGCTTATATATTACTTGGTTTGTTGCCAGAGCTTGGATACTTGAATAGACGAGAAATAGCAGCTCTTGCCGGCGTTGCTCCATTTGCTAGAGACAGCGGAACTATTAATGGATACAGACGCACCGGAACAGGCAGAATTGATGTGAAAAAAGCTTTGTTTATTGCTGCCCTTGTAGCAATTAAATATGATGAAAAAATGAACTTGTTTTATACAAACCTAACTTCTCGTGGTAAAAAGAAAATGGTTGCTGTTACTGCTACTATGCGTAAAATTATTATTACTCTTAATGCTAAAATCAAACATCTTTGTGCATAATTTTTTAACTGGGTTGATTACTATGAAGGTATTGATTGAAACGATTACTAGCCGCAGAGGTTATAAATTCTTTGAGAATAAAGATGAAATGGATGCTTATTTAGGCAGACACTGCGGCAAAATCGCCAGTTATGAAATCTTGCAGGAAGATGATGTTGCTGTTGATGAAACAAATGAAATGCTACAATCGTTTATTGATGATTGTGATTTAATAGAGAAAAAACTGTTTTGGTTGTTCAGACAATATGAGCCTATAAATGAAAAATATTCCCTGCAATTACTAAATGCCTTTGGTAGAGTTGGTGACGGTAGAAACGCCATTAAAAAGTGTTTGAGATAAGAAAAACCGCCACGTTTCCGTAGCGGCTTGGTTGAACATATGTCAGGAGTTATTCTTTGTTTTCTTCTTTGGTGTCAGGTTCTTTAGGTCTTTTGGGTGGTTGATAAACAATTCCACCATTGTCTATTAAAAGCTTGGCAACTTCAATTTCTATCCGATTTAATGCCATCATCAAAGGAGTTTCAAAACGGCTATTAAGCCAATTAACATCAATTCCGTTGTCTATCAGTAATTGAACGGCTTTCAGCTTTTCTTCTGTTGGCATATTGGGGTTTTGAATGACATACATTAAAGCATTTTCGCCCATTAAGTCATTTCGGTTAATTTCCGCACCTTTGTTAATCAAGTATTCAATTCCTTCGGTGTCTTCACTCATACCGCAAGCCACTAACAATATAGTTCTTCTCATAATATCCATCGGGCTTTCCAATTTGAAAGCAGGATTGTCGGCAAACATCCTTTCCAAGCTATTGGTATCATCAATGATTACGTGGTAATCTTCTATTTGGTTTCTATTCGGAATCTCGTCAAAAGGTCTATATTCCACACGACTGCTGATTTGCTTCATTTTCTCTAAAGCAGCTTCTATTTCTGAAACGTGGAAGTAACGACTATAGGTGTTATTTTCTTTATTATAAGTTTTTAGCATCATCATACTCCTATTGTTTAAAAGTTAAATTCCGTGAGTTTTCCTCACAAAAATATTTATTTGGAGCAATTTGCTAATTTTGATTTGAAAAAAAAGAAAATGATAATTCTTTGAT
>NZ_JAZNAN010000079.1:0-6714 GCF_045586545.1 Methanobrevibacter sp. | reverse complement strand
TAATAAAAATAAAATTATAATCATTAAAAAAACAACAATCAATGTTAAAATTTATTTAAAGTTAAATAAACATAAATTCATAGAGATATTCGAAAAGTAACTGCAACTACACCTATGAAAAATATAGTAATACTTTTTTTAAAATTAATACTACTTAAAAACATAAAAAAATATAAAAAAGTATTACAAATCAGTAAAAAATATTAAAAGTGAGAGAAAGTTAAGCATTCCTCTCAAGTACAAAATCTGCAATATCTGAAAGTATCTGTTTAGATGAAGAATCATCCAATATTTCAAGTACTTCTTTTGCTTGAACCACAGATTCTTGAGCCAAATTGCGAGCATATTCAATAGCACCACAATTTGTTAAAATTTCAATTGCCTCATCTATCTCATCTTGTGAATTATTTTCCGCTTTCAAGATTTCAAGCAATCTTCCATCATCATTAGCTAAACCTTTAATTGCAATGATTGTCATTTTGCCCTTGCCAATGTCAGAACCGATTGGTTTACCTAATGTTTCCTCATCCGCTGCAAGGTCGAGATAATCATCCTGAATCTGGAAAGCAAGACCAATCAAACGGCCATATTCATACATTGCATCAATAACTTCATCAGATGCTCCGCCCATGATAGCTCCAGCTTTAGTGGCAGCCGCAATCAAAGCACCAGTTTTTTTGAAAATCATTTCCATATATTCATCTTCTGTAACATCAAACCTGTCTTCAAAGCCCATGTCAGATGCCTGACCTTCACAGATTTTAACGCATGCATCTGCAACAGTAGCTAAAGCTTTGTTATTTTGTTCAGAGCTGGTACCTTCACTACCAATAATGATTTCAAAAGCCTTTGAGAACAATGTGTCTCCTGCAAGAATAGCTACATCATCGCCCCAAACTTTATGAACAGAAGGCATTCCTCTCCTCATATCATCCTGATCCATGATATCGTCGTGAATAAGTGAAAATGTATGAATCAATTCAATGGCTGCAGCAGACTTTAAAGCATTTTCCTTTTTTCCTCCAACAGCTTCAGAGACTATTAATGTTAAAGCCGGCCTGAGCATTTTTCCACCAGCTCTTGTAAGATAAACTGAAGCTTCTGCAAGATTTTCTGGAGTGATTGTTGCCAATTCTTCTTCGATAGTTTTTGTAATATCAGTGGAATAATTTCCAAGTACTTCTTTTACATTACTCATTGTAATACCCTCTTTTTAACTTTTAAAAACTTGTGCTTGAGCATTTCTTAAAATATGAATATCATATCCGATTCTGTATCCTTCTTCTTCAGCAAGTTCAGCGTAAGCTGCAAGCATTGATAAATCTCCGTGTGCTGGAATAATATGCTGCGGTTTTAACATACGTAAAAATTCCCTGTGGTCTTCTCTTCCAGCGTGCCCGGAAACGTGAGCATTAGGATAGATTCTTGCACCCTTTGTTTTTAATCTCCTTTCCATAATATGTCTGTTTGCAGCATTTGTTGGGTTTGGAATGATAGGTGCTGAAATAATAACATTATCTCCTTCCTTAATATTGAAAGGAGTTCTTCCATTTGCAATTCTTGGAAGCAACGCATCTGGTTCTCCTTGGTGCCCTGTAGTTACAAGCAAATAGTTTGCCCTATCTTCATCAGCTTTCATTAAAGCCTTATTTACCGCCTTTGGAGAGCCATAAATGCTAGCATTTTTTGGCAATTTTAAAATTCCTAAATTCTGTGCTATACCGCAAAACCTTTCCATTGATCTGCCCAGGAAAAATATTTCCCTGTGACTTTGTTTTGCAATATCCGCAATAGCCTGTACACGTTCAACGTGGGATGAAAATGTAGTTACAATCATACCTGTTTTTTCTTGTAACGGTCCTTTCATAACATCCTCTAAAATATTTCTGGCTATTCTTTCTGAATGAGTTTTTACTTCTTTATAATTTATTGCATTAGTGGTCTCTACAATTAAAGCAAGCACTCCTTCCCTACCTAACTCTTTTAATCTTTTATAATCCGGTGGTGGAGATACTTTCTGATGGTCATCAAATTTAAAATCCAATGCATAGACAATAATTCCTTCAGATGTATGCAATACTGGAAATACAGCCTGTGGAATACTGTGTGTTGACTGTACAAATTCCAAAGTAATGTCTTTTGAAAGCTTCAATTTGTTTCCTGGATTTAATGGTTTGATTTCATTTGTTACTTTGAATTTACGTTCACCTTTAATTTGCTTTTCAATTAAAGCAGCAGTATAAGGTGTTCCGATTAATGGCGCATCATATCTATGTGCCAATTTTGCAACTGCACCGATGTGATCCAAGTGACCGTGAGAGAATACAATTCCTTTGACTTTTCCATCAACATCCTTCATCAATGTATCGTCTGGAATAACCCCTCTTTCAATTAAATCTAAACTGTGCATTCTATCAATATCAGTATCCTCGTGCATACTGATTCTGTCTAAATGGATACCCATGTCAAAAATGATTACGTCTTCATTGATTTTGACGGCAGTCATGTTTTTTCCGACTTCCTGGTATCCGCCAATAGCGATTATTTCTACGCTCATGTTTCATCTCCTTGAATAATTCTTTGTGTTAATTCCTCTTTCATTTAGCCATTCTCTTGTTTTTCCGCGTATGACTAAATTTGACTGTTTTAGTTCTTCAATATTATTAGCGCCAACTAAAAACATTGCTATTCTTAATGAATCATTAAATCTATTAATAAATGTGTTCAATTTTTCTTGTGAGTCTGAATTCTTTAAAAACGGTAATGCCATACCTACAGCATCTGCTCCAAGAGCAATAGCTTTAGCAGCTTCAAGTCCTGTCCTTATGCCCCCGGATGAAATGACAGGAACGTCAACGGCATTGGTTACTTCCACAGTACTTACTGCAGTTGGAATTCCCCAATCCCAAAATATTTCTCCTAAATATCTATCTTCTGCACGGTATGTTTCTACAGCAGCCCAACTGGTTCCGCCAGCACCTTCAACATCAATGTAATCAACACCTGCATTAACCAACTGCTTTGCAGATTCGGCTGAAATTCCACAACCTGTCTCCTTTGCAAGCACTGGAATATCAACAGCATCGGTAATCTGGCTAATCAAATCAAGATATCCTCTTGCATCAAGGTCTCCTTCAGGCTGAATTGATTCCTGAAGAGGATTTAAATGAATAGCTAAGATATCCGCATCCAATATTCCTACAGCCTTTTCAGCTAAATTGAGTTGAGGTGCTCCAATATTACCAACTAGCAAACAATCAGGTGCATTTTCACGAACAACAGTGTATGTGTCTTCTAGTTCCGGATGTTCGCATGCGGCTCTTTGAGAACCAACACCCAATGCAATATTATGTGCCTCAGCGGCAATCGCCAATTGTTTATTAATTTCTTTTGCAGCCGGATGGCCTCCTGTAATAGCTGTAATAAATAAAGGTGAGTCTAGTTTTTTACCAAAAGCCTTGGTAGATAAGTCTATTTCTTGTTTGTTTATTTCAGGCAATACATTGTGAATCAATTCAATGTCCTCAAAACCTGTGGTCTTATCCCTAAACTCAACATCATAATTTTCACAAATTAATAAATGCTCTAATTTTCTATCTGAAATCATGTTAATTTCCCCTTGAAATTACTGTTCCTTTAACTTCTTCGTTTTCTAAGACTTTATAAATATTATTTTCTACTTCAGCATTTATTATTTTAGATTCAATTCCTAAATCTGCTAAATATAAAAGTTCTTTAATTTTGCCGACCATTCCTCCGGTGACATCGACATTTGTTGTTCCTTCAAAGGTATCTAAATCCTTAAGAGAAGTGAACTTCTCGAAAAATATGGCATCGTCATGGGTTTTTGGATTCTTGTTATATACTCCATCAACATCAGTTCCCAAAATAACCTTATCTGGATTAAGATTCATTGCAAGATACTGGATAAGCTGATCTCCTGAAATAACACAAATTTCTAACTCATCATCCAAAACAACATCCCCATAAATAACAGGGATGAACCCTTTATCCAAATATCTTTTAAATGCATCCAAATTGCCACTGGTAATTCTTTTATTTGTAGCAGTCATGAAACTAGATGCGGGAATAGCAACAACAGGCAATCCAACATCAATGAATGCTTCACAGATATACATATTTAGTTTTTTAACGGCATTTTGAGTTTCACAAAATCCTATTCTCTTTTGAGGATATTCGGATTCGTCAAATTTCTCTCCAATTTTATATTTCTTTGCTGGAGGATGTCCGAATGACCCCGCTCCATGAACTATAATTAACTCTTTAGGAGAGTTATCTAGAGAAGATTTGATTTCAAGAGCAATTCTTTTAAGGCTTTCAGTATCTACTTCACTTTCCTTAGAGTCCTTATTTGTTAATATGCTCCCGCCAATTTTTAAAATAAACATTAAATCACTTATAAACCCTTGAAGAAACCCCTTTACGTGTAAACTGTATTTTTAAAATATTGTCATCACGAGCAATAGCTTCAGCTACATCATCAACTTTACCTGGACAGAGAGCAATAATGCTTCCCCCACCACCTGCACCAGTAGTTTTGGAACCGATTGCACCGGCTTCCCTTGCATTATATACCATACGAGATAATTCTAAAGTATTTACTCCTAAAACATCTAAAAATCCATGATTAATGTTCATCAATTCCCCAACCTTAGCAAAATCCCTTTTAAGAATTGCTTGTTTTGCATAATTTGTTAAATTTCCCATTGCGGAAATTACCGGATTTATGATTTTAGGATTCCTGTTTTTTAAATTCCTAACATCTTTAACCATCTTTCCAGTATTTCCATGTTTAGTAGTGTAACCTACAACAAAAGGAGCATTGAAATTAACTTTAAAATGTTCTACCTGTTTTTTTCTTGATAAATAAACAAGTCCTCCATATGTGGAAACCATTGTATCCAAAGGACTGGCTACCCCTTGAACCGCCTGTTCTACCATATGGGCATCATGAGCTAGAGATTTCTTATTGAAACGAACATTATGATATCTATATAACGCAGCCAGTGTAGCTACGGTAACTGCAGCAGATGACCCGAGTCCAGAACCAATAGGAACATTTGAATTTAATGTTATTTCTATCGGTGAGTGATCATGAGCTCTATAAAGAGATTCTAAAATATATCTAATAATACCCGGTTTTCCTTTTGTTAAGATGTATTTCTTTTCCTCAGAAAGCAAAATGGCTTCAAATCCTATATCTGGTGCTTTAAAAATAGATTCATCACAGTCTGATTCTTTAATAGTGATATAAGCTCTTTTATTTACAGCTCCAGCTATCGCTGGTTGATCATAAACAACAGAATGTTCTCCAAACAATATTGTCTTTGCCGGAGCAGAAGCCTTTGCTATCATTTAAACACCTATTTAAAAACACCTGAAGCATATCCTACAACTGAAGTTAAATCTCCGGTAACGTCTCCACTAGTCTGATAGGCAAGTATTTCTGAATTGTTTTTGCCAAGACGTTTAGAAAGAGAGATTGTTGTCATTACAGGCCCATATCCGCACATTGTAATATTATATTGAATGACCTCTTCAAAAAGCTTGAATTCATTCATTTCCTCAATATCTTCCAAAACAAAGCCATCAACTTTATTGGCTTTCTCCTGATTATTGAAATGAGACAAATCAGTGCTTGCAATTACTGCATAAGATTTGCCCAATTTATTTCCGGCTTCAAAAATGGCATTTGCCAAATCATTTGAAGTTACGAAATTCTGTGTTCCCATTGTAATTGGAACAATTTTAAAATCGGAAGAGAAATATTGAAGGAAAGGAAGCTGTACTTCAATACTGTGTTCACGAATATGTGCTTGAAAATCAGCACTTGCAATATCCGAAACGGATATTATTTCATCTGCAAATTCGCTGTCGACTTCAACGCTTCCTAAGGGAGTGAGCCACTGGCCTTCATTAAAGACAGAAATCTCTGTGCCGAAGCCCGTGTGGTTTGGACTTAATATAATGAAAACTTCAGGAAAACCATTTTGAACTAATTTGCAGTAACCATGACTAGCTACTGCACCAGAATATTGATAACCTGCATGGGGAACCATAATATTGATAGGGTAATCTGTACCTTCAAAATTCTTTAGTTCTGGAATTTCACCAACACCTGAATCATCTAAAAAACAGCTTTCAATAAGCCTTTTTAGATTTTCAGCATCTCTTGGATAAAATGCTCCAGCCACAGCAGGTTGTCTTAACATTTTACTCACTTAAAATTTAAGTTCAAAGTCAGTTGCATCAATATCTAAGTCACCATCTTCAGGAATAGTTCCTCTTTCTCTTAAGATTTGTCTTGCAAGTAACCAGTAAACTAAAGCAATAGCTTTTCTACCTTTGTTGTTTACAGGTATAGCTACATCAACGTTGGATAAAAGATTTTCTGTATCACATAATGCAACTACAGGAATACCATTTTGTCTTGCTTCAATAACTGCTTGTGAGTCACTTCTAGGGTCAGTAACAACTAATAATTTTGGTTCAATGAATTTTGAGTATCTTGGATTTGTAAGTGTACCTGGAATAAATCTACCAGGAATTGTTTTACAACCGGTTACTTCACCGAATTTTTTAACAGGTGCTTGACCATATTGTCTTGTTGATACTACAAGAACATCATCAGGGTCGTATTTTGATAATAATTTTGCGGCAATTATGATTTTATCATTACTGCTTTTAACATCT
>NZ_JAZNAN010000078.1:0-13009 GCF_045586545.1 Methanobrevibacter sp. | reverse complement strand
AATTTTCAAAAAAAATTGAATGAACATTTAATGATGCTTAATCAAAAAAATAAGATAAAATAAAAGAATAAAGAAAAATTAAACAAATTTGTCGATGAAACAAAATATTAAATATGATAATTTATAAATTTAGTCATGCCTAAAAGTGAGACTATGAATTTAATAGAAAAGATAGAACCAATAATAATATTCTCAGCAATAATTATCGGACTAATATTGAGCAATATCCAGATTATCGCAGAAAACTCTAGTCATTTAATAAATATCTTCTTATGCTTAATGCTTTATGGATTATTCCTTGAAGTTCCGCTTAAAGAACTTAAGCATAGTTTTAAAAACATTAAATTCACATCAACCAGTCTGATAATCAATTTCATATGGACGCCATTATTCGGCTATTTCCTAGGCTCAATATTCTTCAAAGGAAATCTTGATGTTCTAATCGGATTCTTCATGTTAATATTAACTCCTTGTACCGACTGGTACTTAGTATTTACCAAACTTGCAAAAGGAGATGTCAATTTAAGTTTATCCATTTTGCCAATTAATCTAGTCCTACAAATAGTACTGCTCCCAATTTATCTAATACTATTTTTCTCAAGTGGAAACACTATTGATTACTCACAACTTCTCTATTCACTTTTAATCGTTATTGTAATCCCATTTATTATGGCGCAAATCACCAAACTAATCCTAAATGAGGATTTGAAAGAAAAAGCAACTAATTTATTCACTTCACTGGAGATTTGCTTTTTATCGCTGGCAGTATTATGCATATTCGCAAGTCAAGGAAAATTATTATTTGACAATCTAAACTCAGTAATTACAATATTTATTCCATTAATCATTTTCTTCATCGTTAATGTTATAATAGACTTGTTAATTTCAGAAAAAATTCATTTTACCTATCAGGAATATGCAAGCCTAACCATGACCACACTAGCTAGAAATTCACCGTTGGCTCTAGCAATAGCCATAAACTCATTTCCAGGACATGAACTAATCTCAATAGCCCTTGTAATCGGACCATTAATTGAATTGCCCATACTTTACATTGCGTCTAAATTCACATTATGGGTTAAAAATTCTGGACTGTTCTTTAGCTGCAGATTTTTTTAAAGGGCATATTGTTCAAATAATTGAAACAATATGGGAATATGAATTATCAATGCCATTACAATCAGTAAAAACACCATACTTCTTCCAAAATTCTTATAAACCTTTTTTTGAGAGATAGGGGCAAAAATCTTAATTCCTGCTGGAGTGAAAGAATCAAGAACGATGTGTGAAAAGACTCCTAAAAATAGGCTTAAAACTATTTCAATATATGAAAAATTTCCATTCGGCAGTAAAAACAAGCTGACAAAGAATACTGGTAAGAATATCATTAAGACATTACGATTTAAGAATAAAAAGCTTAAAAGAGCTATCATAACTGCCATTACCAAATAATGATTTTCCAGGGCAGTTACTGAAGTAATCAGTTGAAATCCCCATATCAGGATTAAGGAAACTGCAGACGATAATGTCAAAACGCCGAAAATTGAATGGGTAAAACTTCTGTGTTCTGAAAAATAAAAAGTTACACCTAAAAAAATAATGATTAAACCAATATAATAAGGTAATCTAAGGATATATAGTGAAATAAACACTATCAATCCCAAAATAATCATCTTATAGACATTCTCTTTTTTGAATTTATGATCAAAGTCAGGAATATTTGCACCTATAAGGGTTAAAGCAATTAGTAGAGGACTATGAAAAAACATCAATGAAAGAACGAATGCAAATATCGAATGCCCTTTATAAGAAGACAATTAAATCACCTTACGTATTAATTATTAATGTATTATTAAAAATAAGTTATCCGAGAGCATTTGTCAAGTAATCAAATTCCAAAATAAGCCAAAAAACTCTTCATTTGAGAAAATGACTTCTCAACAGTTCCTCTAGCGACATTAGCAAAAGGGCATAATACTTCACAAGTAACGGCAGGAATCCCCTTTAAGTTAGAAACATCTTCAATTGCGCCTTTATAGGAAGCCCCTGCAAAATCAAATGAAATCACTTCAGAGCCAACATCCCGTGAAATATAATTTGCAATCAAAAAACTTTCCGGACTTGGAGATTTTGATGAAAAAATAGATTCAAACCCGGGATTTGAATTATAGGCAGTTGAATGAAAATCTCCAACAAAATCAATTTCTTCCTCTTCAATCATCTGAATAATTAAATTGCTTAAGGAATCCTTGATATGAGCAGACCTGTTTAAATCCATTGAATTGAATGTCCTTTCATTATTCATGGTCGATTTTGGAGATGCGAAAGGTATAAAAAATAGTGTATGATTCAAATCCTTATCAATTAACTCATTTAACAATTTTATGGATGCAATTTGAGGAGGAAGCTCATTTCCATGAATTCCGGACAATATTAATATTTTACTCCCCCTATTCCCCAGTTTAAACACAGGAGTTCCAAAAATAGACTTTTCCAATATGAATTGAGTCAATTTGTTTAATTCTAAATGATTTAAAATATTTTTGTTTTTTGAAACATAGCCCCTTGAAAAATCTGTGATATAAGCCATTTCCAAATTCTCAAATTGCTCAATTTTTTCAAAATGCATAATTAATTATAGATAAACGCTCTTATTTAAAATTAGGGATTAAATTGAAAAAATATATTAAAAACTTAATCAGGCTCATAAACTATGAAAGAGATGCTGAAATTGAGCTGATGACTTATGAAATAAGCACGATGTCCGGTCAGAAAAGAGAAGAATTAGGCAGGGCCATCAACAAAGTAAAAGGAAAAAGATTAGGAAAGGAATTGGGTCTTGAGATAGTTCAGTTTGGAAGGTCGGAGAAAATTGAAACGGAAATAAGCGTTGGAGATATGGTTTTAATAAGTACCGATAATCCCTTAAGAAGTGATTTGACCGGAACCGTTACGGAAAAAGGTGCAAAATTCATTAAAGTCGCATTTGACAAACGAATCCCCAAATGGGCTTTGAAAAAGAAGGTCCGACTTGATTTATATGCAAATGATGTAACATTTAGAAGAATGGAAGACAACCTGAAGCATTTAAGTTTGAAAGGGAAAAATGCTCTTGAATACATTCTAAATCAAAGGGATCCTAAGAAGAACAGGCCGACACCATATATCAGCTACATTGACCAGTCCCTCAATGATTCACAGAAATCAGCCATTGAAAATGCATTATCATGTGAAAATTTCCATCTGATTCACGGTCCCTTCGGAACAGGAAAAACCCGGACCTTGGTTGAGCTGATTTCACAGGAAACAAGGCAAAATCATAAAGTTTTGGCTACAGCAGAAAGCAATGCTGCAGTAGACAATATTTTAGAAAGACTGATGGAAAATAAAAAGTTGAACTTGACTCGGCTGGGACATCCTCAAAGAGTTTCAAAACACAACATTACACAAACTTTAGCTTATAAAGTTGAAAACCATGACTTAAACAGGAAAATTAAAAAACTTCACAAAAAGATTGATAGATTAATCGAAAAAAGAAGTGTGCACACAAAGCCGACACCACAATACCGCAGAGGATTTGGAGATTATGATATTTTATACCACGCTTCTAAAGGCAAAGGGGGACGTGGAATAAGTGCTGAAAAGATGAAGTCAATGGCAAAATGGATTGAAATTAATCAGGAAATCGATGAAGCTCATGACGAAATAAAAAGAATTGAAAACAGAATGATTCGTGACATTATTGAAAAAAGTAATGTTATCCTTGCTACAAATTCATCAGCCGCTCTTGAAGCGATAGCAAGGGTGAAGTTTGATGTCGCCATTATTGATGAAGCTTCACAAGCCACAATTCCAAGTGTTTTAATCCCAATTGCAAAAGCCAATAGGTTTATTCTTGCAGGCGATCACAAACAGCTTCCTCCAACAATAATCAGCGATAAGGCCGGAGCTTTAGAGAAAACCTTATTCGAAGAGTTAATTAGAATGTATCCTTATAAATCACAGCTATTAAATGTTCAATATAGGATGAACAGTCTGTTAATGGAGTTTCCAAACAAAGAATTCTACAACAATAGCTTAAAAAGCGATTCAAGTGTTGATGACATTACAATTAATGACATATTAAATTCCGACTATGAAGAAGAAGCATTGCTCTTCATCGATACTTCAAATATTGATGATTATGGAGAATCCCATTTGAAAGATTCAAAATCCATTATAAATAAGATTGAAGCAGATATTGCTGTTGATTTGGCCAATAGCTACTTAAGTGCAGGCCTTAGTGAAGAAGATATTGGAATAATCAGTCCTTATGCAGACCAGGTTAAAATCATTCAAGATAAAACGCCTGTTGAGGTAAAAACCGTTGATGGATTTCAGGGAAGAGAAAAGGAAATCATTATAATTTCAACCGTAAGAAGTAATGATAACGAAAATATTGGATTTCTAAAGGATTTGAGAAGATTAAATGTTGCAATAACAAGGGCAAAACGAAAATTAATCATCATAGGACATAAGGATACTCTAATAAGCAATCCAACATATGCCAGATTAATCGAATTTGTTGAAAAAGAAAACTTGCTGATAAAAATTTAGGCATGCCTAAACTTTATATACTATGAAAAACAATATCATAAACAAGGCAAAAAAGTGTTCATAATACTTTTTTCCTCCAAACTCTTAATTAGGGAAATTCATTTTAAAACCCATATAACTTTTCAACCTCAATTATAGCCCTCAATTAAGAGTTTTTCTTCTGCCAACTATTTTTAAAAATTATAAATACTATTAAAAATAAAAATATTTAATGAAATCTTATTCTTATTTAAATTATATTACGGTGATTAATTATGGCTGATAAAGTAGTTTTAGCATTCAGTGGTGGATTAGACACCTCTGTTTGTGTTAAATTATTAGAAGAAAAGTACGATGTAGAAGTAATTACTGCATGTGTAGATGTAGGACAAGGTGAAGAAGAAATGGAAAAAGCAAAAACCATGGCTTCTAAAATTGGTGGATTAAAACACTACAACATCGACGCTAAAGAAGAATTTGCAAACGAATACATCGCACGTGGAATTAAGGCAAATGCAGAATATGAAGGATATCCATTAAGTACTGCACTTGCAAGACCATTGATTGCTCAAAAAATCATTGAAGTGGCTGAAAAAGAAGGAGCAACCGCTATTGCACATGGTTGTACTGGAAAAGGAAACGACCAGTTCAGATTCGAAGCAGTGATTCTTGCAATGTCCGATTTAGACATCATTGCACCAATCAGAGAAATGAACTTAACAAGAACCGAAGAAAAAGCATATGCAGAATCTAAAGGAATTGAATTAAGCTATGATAAAATTTACAGTATTGATGAAAACCTCTGGGGAAGAGCAATTGAAGGAGATGTCTTAGAAGACCCTGCAAACGAACCTCCAGAAGACATTTACGAATGGACCAAATCCTGGGAAGATGCAAACGATGAACCTGAAAAAGTATCCATTGAATTCGAAGAAGGTATTCCAGTAGCAATTAACGGTGAAATGATGCCTTTAGTTGAATTGATTGAAAAAGCAAATGAAATTGCCGGAAACAATGCTATCGGTAGAGTAGATACCATTGAAAACAGGATGATTGGTCTTAAAAGCAGAGAAATCTATGAAACCCCAGGTGCAAAATTATTGATTGCAGCTCACGAAGCCTTAGAAGAATTAGTTTTAACAACTGACGAACTAAGATTTGCTGAATATATGTCAACTTTATATGCTGATTTGGTTTACAGAGCACTCTGGCAAGAACCATTAAGAGAAGACCTTGACCAAGCGATTGATAAGATGCAAGAAAGAGTTAGTGGAGAAGTTGTGATGAAACTCTTTAAAGGTTCAATCCAACCGATTGTAAGAAAATCTCCATTCAGCTTACACAGCATTGAACAAATTACATTTGAAGATAAAGAAACCGAACAAAGTGAAGTTGAAGGTATGATTAAATACCACGGTCTTCAAGCAGCAAACTTCCAAAAATTAAACAGATAGCTTTAACGCTATCTCTTACCTATTTTTTTATTGCTTCAATGAAATACTCATTGAAAAATTGTTTATTGAAATCAAATAAATCTACAAAACTAGAATCTAGAATATACATAACACAATAATCATCCTTATCTCTAATACCTCTGCCATAGGCCTGCATTAAAGCCATTACCGCTTGATAATAGAACCATTTAGGATCCAATTCTTTTCTATAATTTACTTGTTCATTCAATTGAGGGTAAGGAACCTTAAACATGATTTGAAATCTACATAAATCTCCTTTGAAATCAACACCGTCTTTGATTGAAGCACCGATGAGAATGAGATTTTCTTCAGATTCACTGAATTCTTTTAAAATAGCATTCCTATTTTCACCGCCGACGAACATGAAAGGATAACCTTCTAATTGATCAATAATCCAAAATGCCTGTTCATTGCTTGAAGTATGAATAACTCCTTTTTCATTTTTATGCCTGTCCAATAACTCCCTAATTTTAGCAATGGCTTTTGGATTTTTCCACTTTGGAACTTTCCCTCTAGAACCACTTAATCTGCCTACGAATTCCGGATAAATTGGCCTTTTAGAAACATCGAATGGACTTTTCTCATAAATATAAAAAGTATCCTCAGGATTGATGTTATTCCATTCGCAGAACTTGTCTTTATCTCCCAAAGTTCCTGTTAAAAATAGTCTAATATTTCCTAACTTCAATAAATTTTGAGTTTCTTCAACAACGGAAAATGGCTTGAATTCAGCTGAAATGTCCATGTCATTATCTAAAATAGAGGATGCTTCCGGCAAATCAATGATGAAATCATTAGCTGATAAACCTAAACTGATTTCTGCAAAAGATTTCATGTCCTGCTCTAAATTTTGTTTTTCTACATAATCAAAATTAGAATATTTTGAAGGGTCACTTTCAAATTCATCTAAAGTCACTTGGACTGTCTTGTTAGCATCACCCTCGATTTTTTTAATTCTTTTCTTGCACTCCGCAATCAAATCATCACATAGTCTAATCCAATAACTTGAATCCCTTTTTAATTTATTTATTGAATTGGTGCCATACATTATTGGTTCAAATATATCAATACCGAATTTTGTTGATATATATTCCCTATTTAAATCTAGGGAAGAGAGCATCAACATTTTACGTTCTAAATTATGAGCTTCATCCAAAATTAATAGTTCACGAGGATCCAACATTGGATTGACAACCCCCGCATAGAAAAAATAATCATAATTAGTAATTACATTTTCAGCTTCCTGTGCCTTTTTAAGAGCCATTTGATACTCACAATCACCACATTTTCTTAAATTATACTCAGCTTTGATGCAAAAATCACAGCTGCCTTTATAATTGCATTTATAATTCCCACGGCCTTTTATCTCAACAAGCATATCCCCAAAATCGTCTAAATACTGTTCTTGAAGTTGTTTAGTCATTGTCAAAATGTATGAATCCTCATACATATTGGCCAAAGTTGTAGCAATTGCACTTTTTCCAATACCTGTTCCCGCTTCAAGAATAATATTTTTATAACCTTCACCGATTGCCCAGTTGATTTTATTAATGAGTTTTATTTGACTATTGCGAGGATTATGTCCTTTAAGCGACCAATAAATCATCCAATTTAAATTTGAATTATTATTTTCCATTTTAATCCTCACCATGTTAATAACAATTTGATAATAATCAATTTATTAAATATTATATTTAAAAGTTTATTTTTAAAATTTAGGAAAAAATTAATATTCAATAATGATATAAATAGAATTATGTCTAAAATTAATGAATTACAAGAAATTATAGACTCTTCAGACAATATCGTATTTTTTGGAGGGGCAGGCGTTTCAACAGAAAGTGGAATACCTGACTTTAGGTCTGAAAGCGGAATCTTTAAAAGTTTAGAAAAATACGGAGACACCCCAGAAAACTTAGTTTCCCATAGCTATTACCTAGACCACACTGAAGAATTTTTTAATTATTATAAGGACAATCTTGTTTTTAAAGATGCAAAACCTAATCCCGCACATTTAAAACTTGCCGAGCTGGAAAAAGCGGGAAAATTAAAGGCTGTGATAACTCAAAACATTGATGGGCTTCACCAAAAGGCAGGAAGCAAAAACGTTTTTGAACTTCATGGAAGTATCCATAGAAACTATTGTCAAATCTGCAATAAGGAATATGGCCTAGATTATATCTTAGAAAGTGAGACAATTCCAAGATGCGAATGTGGAGGCATTGTAAAGCCAGACGTTGTATTATACGAAGAACCATTGAACAACGCCATTTTAAATTTTTCAGTCGATTACATTTCCCGGGCTGAAACATTAATCATTGGTGGAACATCACTTGTGGTTTATCCTGCTGCAGGATTGATTAACTACTTTAACGGGAAAAATTTAGTATTGATTAACAAAAGTGAAACTCCTTATGACAATCTCGCAACTTTAGTCATCAACGATGCCATCGGGGAGACTTTGAGCCAAATCAAAGTCGAGTGATTCGGGAATTAATTCTATTCCATCCAACTGATTGTCACATTTGTAGACTAATATCTCGACACCTGCATCATATGCTTCATTAAGAGTTTTGCTGAAATTAGGGTCATTTTCCCAGTTTGGTCTGAAGGAATCACCGGCTGGATGCTGAATGAGGAAAAATACTACGCATCTATTTCCTTCATTTTTAAGTTTAATTAGCTCTTTTAGGTGTTTTGCTCCCCTTTCTGTTGGAGCGTCGGGAAATCTTGCTTCCCCATCAACAATAAGCGTTACACCCTTTACCTCTACATAGCATGGTTCAATTAAAAAGTTCATTCCACAACAATCGTCTTCTTCATTGGCCAAGTATATATCTATTCTTGAGTTTCCGACGGTTTTTTCTCTTTGATGATAATCATAGCCTGCAAGTTCTTTTATTTTACCGTCGACAATTGCATCATATACTATACTGTTAGCTTGCTGTGAGTAAAGTGACACTAACACATTTTTGTTTTCGACAAAACGAAGAGAATATTTTGTTTTCCTATTTGGATTGTCTGATGGTTCAAGCCAAACAACCGCACCATCAACCAAAAGCTCTTTGCATCTTCCAGTATTAGGAACATGTGCTATTTCAAGCTCGCCATCAACTTCAACTTCTGCAATGAATCTATTAGGACGATTTTTAAAAATTCCCTTAACATAATCCATTTTTAATCACACTACCAATGTAGGAAACCAAATCTGTTGCTGAAAATCCATTACCTTTGACTTTAAATGCTTCATCCCCTGCAAGACCATTGATGAAAACGGCTAAACATGCAGAGTCAAATGTGCCTAATCCCTGTGCCAGCAAACTAGTGGCTATTCCTGAAAGTGCATCTCCAGTTCCACCAACAGTCATGCCTGCATTTCCAGTTTTATTTATTCTAAATTTGGTACCAGATAAAATTAAATCATATTGCCCTTTAACAATGACTGAACCCTTAATTTGGCGGGCAATCTGTTGGAATTGAGTGATGTTTTCATCAACTTTCTTAAAGTCATATGAATCAATATCCAACTTCAAATCATTTTCAACATTGAAGAATGATTTAAACTCAAAAATATGAGGAGTCAATATAATATCTTCACGATTTTTGATTAATGACAAATCAACTTGTTTTAAACCGTCAGCATCAATGACGATTGGCTTTTTAATTTTTGCAGCTAGAACATTGAATAACTTAGAAGTTTCCTCATCAATCCCAGCCCCCGGGCCAATCAATATTGCATCAACATTTTGCGAAAGCTTTACAATTTCATCAGCATGTCTTAAAGATAATTTGTCTCCATCAAGAGAGGTTACAATCAAATCCGGAGATGTTGATTTGATGGCTTCGGCCGCCTTTTCGGGAGCCGTTACATAGACCAAATCCGCACCAGCACCAATTGCAGCCATTCCTGCAATGGCCGGAGCTCCTGAATAGTCTTTACTTCCGCCGACAATGAGCAAACGTCCATTATTTCCTTTATGTGATTTAACATCCCTATTTTTCAATCTTAAGAAGTCCCCATAATTAACAAAATATTCTGCTTCAAATGGAATTCCTATATCCGCAGTCACTAACCCTCCAACAACCTCTTCATCAGCTTGGCGAACTCCAGTTTTGATTTTGTGAAAACTTATGGTATAATCAGGAATAACGGCCAAATCATCGACATTGCCAGTTAATGGATCCATTCCTGAAGGAACATCAACACTTATCTTGATTCCTTTAGATTCATTGATGACTTCAATCGCACGTCTGACATTAGTCTGCAATTTTCCTTTGATTCCAGTTCCTAAAAGCCCATCTATAATGATAAATTCAGAGTCGTTGCTTTTTGCTACTTCTGAGTTGTTAATGTCATCTAAAGTTTTCAGATTAAAGATATTCAAACGGGAAAGACGTGGCTTCATATTTAACAAAATATCCAAATTTGTTTTAGCATCACGAGAGCGAATGTTTTCCTTTAACATGTAAATATCAACATCATAACCTCTATTAAGCAAGTAGCGTGCTGCAACAAATCCATCACCGCCATTTCCCCCAGAACCAGTAAAAATCACAACTTTAACTGGTTTGGAAAAGGTATAAACTGCGATTTTACCGGCCTCTTCAGCCAGAGATTTACCTGCTGATTCCATCAAACATAGTCTTGATAATCCTAAATATTCACAATTATAATCCGTAACCATCATATCAATAGGGTTCAAAAAATCACCTTTAAATTAAAATATGAGTATAGAGTATAAATATAATTATCTTAAATTAAAGGAAAATAAGCCATGAGAAAACTAACATTAAGAATTTTGAAAACATTGCCTACAAAATATATTGCAAGTGGACTGATCTTGATAATCATCCTGTTTATTTATGGAATTGTAGGTTCTTATTTTATAATGGGTTTAAATCTTATTGATTCAATTTATTATGCAACAATTACCATGGCGACTGTGGGTTATGGAGATTATACACCGCATACTGGAATTCAAAAGATATTTGCAACTACATTAGCTATTGGAGGAGTTGCACTGCTTGCATACGTATTTAATATGATGTTAACTACTTTTCAAGAAAGAATGAATGAATTTTCAAAAGGAGCGAGAAAATTGAAAGTGATTGAAAATATGGAAGATTATTATATTCTTTGCGGATTTGGAAGAGTTGGACAAGTTGTTTTTAACGAATTAAACCAAAGAAATCAAAACATAATCATAATAGATAAAGATGAAGACGTTTGTGAAAAAATAGAAGAAACAGATAATGTCGTCGTGCTTAATAAAGATGCAACTGAAGATGATGGTTTAATTGCAAAACTGGCCGGAGACAAATGTAGAAGCGTCATTTTATGTGCTGGAGATGATGTGATTAACTTATTTATTGTATTGACAATTAGAGAGACCAATCCTGATGCCTGGATTGTAACTAGGTCAAGTAAGCTAGAAAATATAAAAAGGCTTAGAAAAGCAGGAGCCGATAAAATTATTTCTCCGGAAGTAATCGGTGGAAAGGATCTGTATTTTGAATCAACAAGGCCTCACTTATTAAAGATTACAGTAAAACATAGCTCTTATGAGATATTGGACGAATTTAAAATTATCACCAAACATGGATGTACATTGGAAAATATTGAATATCACCTTCCAGGTATCGAAACACCACTGACACGCCAAATTAAAACTATGGATCTTTCAGACGGACAGAGATTTGTAAATCACTTAAGCACACATGATGACCAAAGAAATGCATTGGATAATCTATATAAAACCGTTAATGATGTCCATTCCCACTTAATCGCAGGGCCTGATAGGGCAACATTTGACAAATTAGTAAAGGATTTAGAAGAAATTGAAGAAATAATCGGCATTAATTTAACAAATAAAGAAATAGCTAAAATAACTGAAAAAGAAATAAAATAAGAAAAAAGAGAGTAAAACTCTCTAGAATAACTCTTGTAAGTTAATGATGTAAGCACCTAATTTACCGTCGAAGTTACCTGCTGAAATTTCAAGTACGCCGTCGACTGAACAAGCTGCTACAATACCAGCTTTCATAGCTGCTTTAACTGATTCTTCGTCTACACCATCAATAACGATTTCAAATACACCGTCAGCATCATCTCTGATGTCAGAGTCTACTTCACCTTTTAAGGTTACGCACATTTTTTCGTTAGTGGATGCATTCAAGAATTTGGAATATTTGTTGGATCCTACTTTGGAACCAGATGCAACCATACCGCCAGGGAATGGGGTGATAACACCTTTAACATTTCTGATTGCTGCAACAGCTAATTCTGCAGCTTTAACACCAGTAATTTGGTCTTTTGCTAAGATAAAGAAGTTTCCTCCAGCTACACCATCTTTGTATCCGAATTCAGATTCAACTATGAAGTCCCCGGACATAATTGGAATGGAGTGTACTTTTCTTCCATCAATGCAACATTCTTTTTCAAATCCGTCACCGAAGAATTTTAATTTGTTACCAGTTTTTAAAGTTTCTTCTGCGTCGAGTAAGTTAAATGCTGCTGCGGTAGGAGCAGTTAAGACACACATACCGATTCTTTCCATTAATTCATGGTCAAGTGCCTTTTTACTACCTTGACAAATCATAATTGCATAACCTGGTCTTCCGTCAGGTGTACATTCAGCTGGTACAAAACAATCAATACCTGCTTCAGCAGGACATCCAATAACAGAAGTTCCGTAACCGGTTGCTTCAGTAGCTGCAATTTTTGCTAATTTTGCAGTTGCTGCAGTAACTAAAATTCTAGTTACTTTGATTCCGAATCCTTCTGCATAAGTATCTTTAATTTCTACGCCATTAATTTCCATGATTTCACCAAAATTAATATGCAAAAAATAACATTTTTGCTATAATGAAATTTATGATTATAAATTAAAATAAAGTTTTCTATTTTATCTTAATAGTGAAAGAATACCCCGACCTCTTTAAGGTCGGGGATGAATTTC
>NZ_JAZNAN010000077.1:0-10308 GCF_045586545.1 Methanobrevibacter sp. | reverse complement strand
TAAAATGTATCATTATCATAAGTATTTTATTGGCAATTCTAACAATAGGTGCAGTTAGCGCTAGTGATAATGATAATGTCACTTCGGACAGTTTAATGATAAGTGACGATGCACCGGATGTCATTTCCGATGATGGAGATAAGCAAAAGCCTAAAATTTATTTTGGAAGCTATTCATCAGAATTTTACGTAACCGACGATCCTTCCCTTTGGGTGGAATTTTGTGATGAGGATATTTCAGGAACCGTTGCAGTAAAAGTTGACGACGTTGAAAAGGTCAACAAAACCGCTTCCTGTGGATATGTTGATTTTGATTTGAACGAATTCGGAAGTGATTTTGAATATAATGTTCCTTATAACCTTTCACTTGTTTATTCGGGAGATGCAAAATATAAATCATGGAACACAACAGACACATTTACACTCAATTACATTAAGTTTGACGAATTTAGCGACCTTTCCATTGATACTCAGCAATGGGCCACTGTAAATTTACCTGTGGATGCCAAAGGTAAAGTTTCACTATATTTCGATGGCAAACTTTATGATACTGTCAATGTAAATAATGGAGAGGGTTCAATCTGGCTTAAGGATTTGGAATACGGCATTCATGATTATGAGTTCAGATATTCAGGAGATAAGAAATACCCTGCACAAAACAAAAGCGGAATCGCTAATGTGTCTTACTATTTGGACGTTGACATTAATGATGGAGAAATGTTCTGTTGGGGAAATGAAATTCTCCTTACAATTAACACTCCCGGTGCATGCGATGAGATGATTCTAAACCAGAATGGTGAAATCAAAAAGATAGCTCTTGATGAGGATGGAATTGCATTATATTCATTAGAAGATTTGAAATATGGTGAAAATAAACTGATTTTCAACTATCCTGGCGATTATAGATATCCTGCACGTTCAATTGCCCGCACAGTCTATGTAATTGAGAATACCGAATGTCCTGGTGAGATAGGATATTCAAGCGGTAAGGGAATTTCAATCAGATTGCCGTCCGATGCGAAAGGAGACATCATCATTTTGGAAAATGACGCTCCAATAGCAAGCTCAGAACTTACAGAGGGAATTGTCAATGTTGATTTATCCCTTTTGGAAATGGGACATCACAACATCACTATAAATTACACTGCCGATGATTACAAGATATATTTTGATAACTACAGTTTCAATATAATTCCTTACATCAACTATACCAAATCAATTAATATTAATGAAGACAATAGCATTTCAATCAGCCTTCCAAGTGATGCTGACGGTTATTTTGCAGTAAACTACAATGATGGGCTTATCGGAAACGAAAGCATCATTAATGGCAAGGCAAGAATTCCCCTTAATCTTGAAATAGGGGAATACCAAACAATAGTTGCAACTTATACTTCTTCTCGATATGGCAATTACACTTATGATGGGCTAATCAATGTTAGAAGTCAGCCAAGAGAAATACCGGCCATTCTAATTCTAGCAGACACAATAGTTTTTGACAGCACTTCAGTAGTCACTTTTGAAATTGCCGATTCTGCAGAAGGAACATTGAATGTATCCATAGCAGACAAAAAATTTGAGCTACCGGTAGAATACGGCATCGCATCCATATCCAGTGATGATCTGGTGCAGGATTTGGCATTTGGAAACTACACCTTAAAGGTTTCATATTCCGGAGACGAGTATTATTATCCTAAATCAAATGAAACAAATGTTTCAGTAAGCTTCATTTCAATTCATGTTTTAAACGAATATGAAATTGGATATAATAATCATATTTTCATTCATCAAAGCGAAGACGCATCCGCTTTTGTTGAGTTGTATATTGACGGCAAGTATGTAAAGGCAGCCAGTCCAATAGAAGATGATGAATCCACAACTAGCATTGACATATCTGACCTTGATTTTGGAGAATACAAAAATGTTGAGTTGAAATTCCCAGCAACCGGCAAATATGAAGCATTTACCAAAAAATGTTCATTTAACGTAAGCTATTTCATGGAGATTGTCGGCGATGAATGTGTTTATGGAAACCCTGTAAAAATTCTAATTAATTGCTATGGAGGCATTAACGGCGAAGGAACATTATCCATAAACAATAAGGATTATACTGTAAAACTCAAAAAAGGCCATGGTAAAATCGAGATTCCTAATCTGGAAATCGGAAAATACAATGCAACTTTCACTTATGAGGGAGATTCAGTCTATCCTAAAAAGATTGTAAGTGATGAAATTGAAGTAATCCCTTCCATCAATATTAAGGAGGTCTATGAAATTTGTGATGACATGAATGTTTCCTTGACATTGCCTGGTGATGCAAAAGGTAATTTAAGCGTTATAATCAAAGACAAGGATTACAACATTATTTTAAATAAGACAACATCTTTAAATAATGGAATGGCCATCATTCCAATCAATGAATTGAAATTAGGAGAATATCATATTGAATCTTATTATACCGGAGATGATTTCAGGGTTGATGAGTTATATGAAAAAATATCTGTCGAAATGAGAATTGAAAGGGATAAGAACAATCTTTTGATTGAAATGCCAGACAATGCAAGCGGCACAATTACCCTCATAATCTATGATGGCACCTATAATGCTTTTTTAACTAAGGAATTTGGTTTAACAAATGGAAAACTCAATTTGCCTGTGAATGAATATTTGCCGGATGCATACTATGCTGAAATAATCTATAACGGCAGCGATTATGGAAACTATTCAAAATCCATATATCTTGAAGACTTCAAATTGACTCCATCAATAAACATCACAGTTCCGGATGAGATAATTGCAAATTTCCCTGCAAAATTGAAATTCACATTGCCTAAGGATTTGATGGGAGACGTTTGGGTTTCAATAGGTGATGATTATTTCTATGGCATAGTTGAAGACGGTAAAGCAATCGTAGAAATAATTCCTCCTTTAAAAGGTATTAGATTAATCTATTATGGCTTTATAGGTGATGAAAAATACGCAAGCTGCTATGATTACGAATACATTACTGTATTAAAAACCCCTACGATTGTGGCTAAGAACCTGAAGATGTATTATAAGGACGGATCTATATTTAAGGTCAAAGTTTATGACAGTTTTGACAAGCTTGTCGTCGGGGAATATGTTGACTTTTATATCAATGGTAAATTTGTCAAATCAGTGAAAACCAATAAGAACGGCGTTGCAAAACTGAAAATCACAAAAGTCCCTAATAAATATCAGATAACAGTGAAATACAAAGGAGCTGTCGTAACCAAAAAGCTAACCGTAAAACATCTTTTAAGCTTAAAAAGCATTAAAGTCAAAAAATCCTCCCGCAAATTGATTTTGACTGCAAAACTTAAAAAAGGCAAAAAGGCTCTAAAGAACAAAAAAATCACATTCAAATTCAATGGCAAAAAATATACTGCAAAAACAAACAAGAAAGGAATAGCTAAAGTAACCATTAAAAAGAATGTGCTTAAGAAGCTTAAAGTCGGAAGAATAGTTAAATACCAGGCATCTTATATTAAGGATACTGTTAAAAAATCTACTGTAGTTAGAAAATAGAAATCAATTTTTTTCAAACTACGATTTCATAGTTTGTTTTTCTGTTGTCCCTCATTCTTGAATCCATATCTATCAAATCATAGACTAATGGATTGGTTATCAGTTTCATCCATATTTCATATGTTACTTTTAAAAAATCATGGTTCAATTTGATATGGTCACGCACAATTGGGCATTCATAGGGAAACTCCGTTTCATCAAAAATAAGATGGAATTCTCCATTTTTAGTTATATGAGGTATTAATGGAAATGTCCTGCATTGGATGGGTCTGATTGATCTGTCACATCTTGGAGGATTAACACATTTTACAAGGTATATCTGTCCTTTCCAGGAATGAGGATATTTAATTTCTGATGAATCAATGTAATATAGCTCAAATTCGTCGCTTTCTTCATACATCAACTCTTCACCTGGAAGTAAATATAGTGCAAGTTCACCTTCACCTTCCAAATCCTTGCAGCATACTTCACCGCATAGTTTTCCGCAATCAAAATCAACTGGAGAGACTTCATCAAGCCTTTCATAAATTTTTTCAATTGATTTTTTCATTTCTTCGGCAGTAATTTCCATACTTTAATATTTAGCAATTGTGTTATGTATATTTAATGATTTTTATCATTCAATAATTCTAATGATTATGATTTAATAAAAAATAGCTATCATTAAAGTGGCAGTTCATTGAAACACTTTGATTTAAAAAAATAAAAAAGAGAAATTATGTAAAGGAGATTTTATTGATAAAATCAATTATCTCATTTACACATCTATCCTGTTGCTTTTGCCAGCTGATAGTGGCCTGACCATCACCGGACTGATTGCCGTAATTGCCGATTTGACCATGGTTTCCACCCTTAATGACAATTTCAGTCAAATTGCTCATCAATGGTTTGGCTTCATTATATGAGTCAATATTAAACACCTTATCTTCAGATCCATAAATGGACAAGACAGGTTTTTCTATCTTTTCAGTAGGATAGGAAGCAAACAATATCAAACCGTCACTTTTATTGCTTTGATTAACGTAGGATGATGCTACAACTCCGCCCAGTGAATGGCCTGCAATGAAATAATGTGAGTAATTGCCAGAATCTATAATTTCATCAGCAGAATCCTGTCCGAAAAATGCCAAGTTGAAAGGCATTTCAACCAGATAGCAGTCTATGCCGCTTTCAGACAATTCCATCAGCATTGGAATATATGAAGTATACTCGACTTTAGCACCGGGATAGAATATAAGTGCAGTATCATTACCGTATCCATCCAACAATAGTCCATTTGTTGTGTTTATGACCTTAACATCCTTGGTTCCTTTCAAATACTTATTGACATTATCGTCTGCATGATAATAGTCATTGATGTAATATATGCCAAATGCAAGAACTATCAAAAGAAGGATAACTATTATTGATAGTATAATATAGCGCTTTTTCATCATATCACCAAAAAAATAAAACCTGATAGTAAAAATACTATCAAGTTGGTCTGTCAGTATTGAATTTGTCGCTGGACTTGATTCCGACAAGGGATGCAAATACTGATAGGATGCATGCGAATGTACAGATTCCGCAGATTATCTGTGAAGCTTGCACAATCATGCTTGCATATTGCGGAGCAAGTTCCAGATTGCCCATTACCCAAGCGAATATCAATGTCAAGAGACCTAAACTCATGGTTTGACCGATTGTTCTCATTGTGGCCTGGGAAGCTGATGCAGTCGGAGCATCCTTTGGCGGAACTGAACTCATGATTGCGTTCATGTTCGGGCTTGAGAATAATCCCATACCGAAACCCTGCAGAATCATAGCAAGAATAACAACATACAATGGAGTATCTCCTGTAAGGAATGTCAATATTGCAAGTGCTACTGCTGCAATTCCAATACCTATTGCCGCCAATTTTTGCGGATGAATCTTATCTGAAAGCTTACCTGCATTAGGCGCCATTATTGCCATAATAATTGGTGTGATGATAAGTATCATTCCAGACATTTGAGCATCCCAGCCTCTCACATATTGGAAGTGATAGTTTAGGATTGTTGTAACCACCATAATGGCCAAATAGCTGCATAATGCCGCAATATTTGATGAGGTAAACTTCTTGTTTTTAAACAGATTCATGTTGAATACAGGGGAAGTTTGCCTTAGCTCATAAATTCCAAATATTACAAGCATTATTATTCCTAAAACTGTCAAGACTTTACCGGTTGTTGTAATCAATGTTGTAAATCCATAAACAAATGCCAGAATTCCAAGTGCATATAATATTGATCCGACCTTATCGATTTTGTCCTTTTCATAGGTTTTCCATTCTTGAGGTATTTTCAGAATCATCAAGATGATACATAATACTAAAAATGGAATGACAAAGTAGAATATTGCTCTCCAACTAAAGTTATGCACTAAAAATCCGCAAATTACAGGTGAAAGGGAGGTTGCAAGATATACTCCTGTAACTGTAAATCCTAATGCTTTTCCTCTGTTTTGCGGTTTTACTGCATGTACGACCATTGCCATTGCGGATACATTTAAAAATGCCATACCTGCTCCTTGAAATACCCTGAACAACAAGAATGATTCTGTTGAAAATGAAAGAGCAGCGCCGATTGACCCTATTAAGAATACTATAACTCCAGCCAGCAATGATTTTTTAACTCCAAATTTTCCTGATATCTGTCCTGCGGGAACAGTACATACTGCTACAACCAGGAACAGTATTGTCGGTACCCAATTCTGAATAACATTATTCATTGCAAAGTCCTGTGCAATTGCTGGAACACCGATGATTATTCCATTTGACAGAAAGACTGCAAAGAATGATGTTATAAAGGATACGAATATAACATATGTTTCAAATTCTATTTTCATAATTTATCCCTCTCTATTAATATTAAATTCATCTTTAGACCTGATTCCGACTAAAGAAGCGAAAACTGCAATTATGCAGATTATTGTGCATATTATACAAATCAATTGTGAAGACTGAACTATCATGTCAGCATATTCGGATGAAAGCTTTAAGCTACCCATAATCCAGGCAAATACAAGTGTCAGAATACCTAAACTCATGGTTTGACCTATTGTTCTCATTGCAGACTGCGCAGCTGAAGCGTTAGGAGTTTCATTCGGCGGAACTGAACTCATAATCGCATTGGTATTTGGAGTAGTGAACAGTCCCATTCCTATACCCTGCAATATCATAGCTATCACAATAAGATATAACGGTGTATTTGCATCTAAAAATATTAATATCACCAATGTTACTGTAGCGATGCTCATTCCGATTGCCGCCAGTTTCTGCGGATGAATCTTATCGGATAGCTTTCCTGAATTAGGCGCCAATATTGCCATTATTATCGGGGTGACTATCAGCATGATTCCTGACATTTGAGCGTTCCAGCCTCTTACATATTGGAAGTGATAGTTAAGGATTGTTGTGATTGAAGCTATTGCAAGATAACTGCATAAAGCCGCAATATTGGATGATGTGAACTTTGTATTTTTAAACAGATTCATGTTGAATGCAGGGCTTTCAATCTTAAGCTCATAATATCCGAAAATAATCAGCAGTATCAATCCTATGATGATTGATATGGCTCCAAATCCATTCATCAGATTTGTGAATCCGTAAATGAATAATGATATTCCTATTCCGTATAAAATATAGCCCAATGTATCGATTTTGCTGCCTTCATAGGTTTTCCACTCTTTAGGTATTTTTAAAATCATCAGTATTATACAGATTACTAGGAATGGTATGACAAAATAAAACATTGACCTCCATCCAAAGTTGTATACCAGAAATCCGCTGAATACCGGTGAC
Organism: Methanobrevibacter sp.; assembly: GCF_045586545.1. Lineage (GTDB taxonomy): Archaea > Methanobacteriota > Methanobacteria > Methanobacteriales > Methanobacteriaceae > Methanocatella. The sequence continues at coordinate 2,940 of NZ_JAZNAN010000077.1, read as the reverse complement.
AGTGATCCCGCAAGATATATTCCTGTAATGGTAAAGCCCAATGCTTTTCCTCTATTCTGTGGCTTGACCGCCTGTACAACCATAGCTATTGCGGATACGTTTGAAAATGCAATTCCAATACCCTGCAGAACTCTAAATATTAAAAACATTTCTGTTGAAAATGATAAGCATGCTCCAAGAGAACCAATAAGAAATATTGAAACGCCCATTATCAATGATTTTTTAACTCCATATTTTCCTGAAATCTGGCCGGCCGGAAGCGTAAAGACCGCAACGACAAGCGCAGTCAATGTTGTAATCCAGTTTTGGATGACGTTGTTCATTCCAAATTCCGCACCAATGGCCGGTACTCCCAAAACTATACCTACAGATAAGAACACCGCAAAAAAGGATGTTATAAATGCTACAAATATTACAATCTTTTCTGAATCTATTTCCATGACTACACTCCCTCTATAAGTTTCATTCCTCTGATTGCTATTTCTCTTAATTTCTGCTTAAATTCCTCATCTTCTTCATTGATTCCAACTTCACTTTCCCAGTCAAGGGAAATCTGCCTTACTTTTGGAACCAGTTCATTAGCTTTTGGTGTTGTTTTAAGCATGTATTTTCGCCTGTTTTCCGGATTAACTTCCCTTGTGATATATCCGTCATCTTCAAGTTTCTTAAGGGATTTGGCAATATTCGCTTTGCTTTCACCGTAAAATGCCACCAAATCTTCCTGTGAACAATTGGGATTATCAAAAATCATCATTATATATCTTACTTCCTTTCCAAGGTTAAAATCACTAATGCGTGAGTTAAGATATTTCATTTGATTTTTTGAGATATTGTGAATGAATCCGATTACAGGTGCATTATTGTCCATTCTATCACCTGAGTAATACTTTGTAATGGAATTAATATAAATGTTTCTTTTGAAACAGTTAAAAAATAAACAATTAAAATATATAAAATTAAATTAAAAATATAAAGCAATGAAAAACAATCCAAAATTACTTGTATATATTCTGATGTTGTCTGCATTGGGAATCAATACTCCATTAAGCATTGTAGGGATAATATCACAAATATCAGAGTATTTCAACACATCAATTGCAATAACAGGATTATATGTGAGTTCATTTACCTTCACAATAGCAGCATGCGGATTGTTTATGCCCATAATATTTTCGAAATATGAAAGAAAACGGACATTTGTTTTCATACTGACAGTCTTTGCAATTGCCAATGCCATAATAATTTTCACCAAAAATATTTATGTTGCATCAATTTCAAGAATAATATCTGCAATATTCTATCCCGCATTCATATCAATCGCACTAACAGTATGTGAAGAAATCGCCCCTGAAGGTGAGGAGCAGGACTATATTACAAAGATACTTCTGGGAATATCAATAGGAAGCATCGTAGGTCTTCCGATAACAACTGCAATAGGTACCGTTTTGGGTTATCAAATGGCAATGGCCTGGATATTCCTGATCAATTTAGTAACATTAATATTAATTATAATATACTTTCCGAATATGGAAGGCAAATCAAAAAGCTATGAAGTGCCTGTTTCATCCTTGAAATCTGAAAAGTTTATAATGGGTTCACTTGGCATAATAATGATGCCGATTGGAGCGACAATAGTCTACAGTTATCTGCCGTATTTCCTTCAAATTGTCACTCACGTATACACATATAACTTAAGCATTCTTCTTTTTGTATACGGTTTGATTTCAATATCAGGAACATGGATTGGAGGAAAATTGATTGTCAAGAATGACAGGGTTACATTAATAGGGTTTCAGCTTCTGTGCAGTTTTGTAATCGCAGCAATATTCTTCTCGGCCGAATATCTCATAGTCTGCATACTATTCATTTTCATTTTCGGTATCATGGATGGCTTGGGATATAATCTTATACAATATATGGAAAGTTCTCTGTTGCCTGACACTCCCGAACTAGCAAATGGTGTATTTTTAACTATAGTCAACGGAGGAATTGCAATAGGAACTGCAATCGGAGGATTTTTGGTAAGCGGATATGGAATAATGTCAATATTTCCCGGAGGAATACTATTCTTAATCCTTGCATTTGTTTTATTGTATTTCGTAATATTCAGAATGAAAATCAAACTTAAATTTGACTAGAAAATAATTTAAATGAATATGTATATAATATATAATAATTATTTGTTTCATGGGGAAAAATTATGGTGAAGATGGAAATTGAATTAACCGAAGAGCAACTAGACAAAGTCAAACAGTTAGAAAAGCATGACATCAGTGTCGGTCAAGCTATTGATATGTTATTTGAAGCAAAAGAGGAAACTTTAGCTTTAGTTGAGGATATAGAAACTGCAGGTATTTTAGGAAAAATTAAAGATACCACTTTAGATGTTGATGATAAAGCTAAAGTCTTGGATGGAAACTATGGTGATTCAGAAGAATCATATGAAGAAAAAGTCAGAGACATTAAACACAAAGTCAGTTGGGCTAAAGACATTTTTAAATTCTAATTTAAAACATTTTAGGTGAAAAAATGAACGCAGAAGATTTTATTGCTGAATTAACCTCCCAGACAGGTTTAACAAATGAACAGGGTATAGCCGCTAATGAAGTTTTTGAAAGCACTTTTTTAGCAGGTAACAAGAACAAGAAATTGATTATCGATCAGTTATCCAAAAGATTGGGTGTTGATGAATCTCAGGCTGAAATGATTTATACTGTTGCTATAGGATTGCTTTCAGTAGGAGTACTGGAAAAAATAAAAAATATGATTTTCAGAAAATAGAGATTTTTTCTCTTCTTTTTTTTACTTTTTTTATTCATTTTCAAGAATTATAAACATTTTGATAAAATCCTTTAAATATGCGCTATTTTTTGATTAAAGGAGCATTATACTTTATTTTTATATTATTATTAATTGCAGTCAATTTTTTATTATTCTTCT
>NZ_JAZNAN010000076.1:0-7117 GCF_045586545.1 Methanobrevibacter sp. | reverse complement strand
ATGATTTTGAACATTTATTTTTTCATAAGTATGAAAAAAACATAATTTTATAAATAATTAATGTTAAAAATAATCATGATAAGATATTTTTAAAATATTTTGTCCACGAATAGAAAAATAAGTCGAATTATTAGTTATATTTTGATTTTTTTATAAGGTTAGGTATATTTGGTGTTGATTTATTTAATGTTCGAAATTTTAAAATTGGAGGAATGGAATGAATATAAAAAATAAGCTATTGGTAGCATTATTAATATCCGTATTCCTATTATCCGTCAGCAGCGTAGTCGCAGAGGATGTGGCTGATGCTGATGAATTGGCAATTGATAATGCTGATGAAACAATCACTGTAAGTGAGGATAGTGATGAACCTCTTGCGGCTGAAGAAAACACTGAAACAATAGCCGCAAGTGAAGATAATCAAACATTAACTTCTGCAACCACTAGCGATGGTACCGATGTTGATATTAAAGTCATTGCCCTTGACAAAAACCCTAAAGTGGGCGATAAGGTTAGGATTAAAATCATCTTAACCAACTTAGGCAGTAATGATGCCAAAAATGTGGAAGCACAATTCTCATTCAGCGACATATACGAAAATGTGGACGCAACTTTTAAATTAGTTGATTCAACTCATAAGGTGGATGAAATTGATGGAGGATATGTTATTAAATTGGATTCACTTGCAGGAGCAAGTACTGAAGAGATTATTATAACATTCATTGCCACTACAAGCGGAACTAAACATGTCGATGCATCTGTATTTTCAGATAACAGTATGGAAGTGCATTACGCCAATGACACTTTTACCGTTAGTGAAAGTTCAAGCAGCAACAAGAATGCTCAATCCAGCGTATCTAAAACTATGCATGCAACCGGTAATCCTTTAGCTCTTCTGGCATTGTCCTTATTCGGTATTGTACCATACTATCGCAGAAAATAAATTTATAGGGATTAATCGTCCCTATACTCTTTTTTTTAATTATTTTCATGAGACAATTGATAATTTAGATAATTGTGCATGTTGAATAATGCTCCTAAAAACATTCATTTTAAACAAAAAAAGTTCAACATAGACATTACTTTTCAAAAGCTATCTGATGAACTTAAATAAATAAAATAAGTTTAAAACGAATGTTTTGAAAGGAATTATTCAAAACTTAAGATTACTTGAAAATCAGAAAGAATTAGATTCATTACATCAAAAACTTATCAAAAAAGGCAAATTATCTTCAAAAGATGCGGAAAGATATAAAAAATTATATAATAATGTAAAAATTAAAAAGAAATTTAAATTAGTTCTGCTTGAAGATACATTAAAATTAGAAGGTAAAACCAAAGTTAAACCCAATGATACTAAATACATTGGAGACCTTAATAATCCTAAAAATATTAAAGAATTTAAAGGCACAACTAAAGATGGAATGTTGCCTGGAAATGAGAGCATTGACAGATATTTCACAAAAAATGTTTCAACAACAGGGAAACATGATGAAATCATAGAAGAATGGGTTTATGATAAAGCGTATCAAGATGTACAATTATTTGATGAATGTGATAGAGATATTAAAAAATTAAGAAATAACTTAATTAAATCAAATCCATCATGGACTTCTGAAATGATTGATGAAGCTATTGAAGAAGTAGTTAGCAGAAGTAATAAATTTGATAAGTTAATTAAAGGTGCAAAAACTAAAAAAAATATGAAATTCTATAGACGACAGCAAGAGTTAAATATTTCTGAAGATGACATTAAGAAGGGTGAAACAATATTACCTTCTGCTAGAAGCGTTTCAATATCTAAGGAAGGAGCTACAGATTATGTGGGCAAAGCTAAGTCTTATAAATGGGAATTAGAAATTGAAGCTCCTGTTGGAACAAACGCTGTTTACATTGCACCAAAAGCCAAAAACATGGAAATAAATTTATAAGACAAATGGAAACCATCTTGGATAGAGATACTCCTTGTGATATTCTTGAGATAATTGATGATGATGTTAAAAATATTCATAAAGTGAGATTAAGAGTAAAAGTGTGATAATAATGAAAAGCAAATTATATCCTGGAATAAACTTTGAACATACTTTAGATGGGGTTTTATGTGAGGAGTATGATCAGTTTTTAAGTGATAAATATTATGTTAATATTCCTTATTTGATTGATAATTTAGATATTTTAATTAAATTAAGAGATGTTGTGATACCCAATAATTTGATTCCTTTAAAAAAAATAAGGTCTGCTGTTGGTGAAAGAACTGCTGAAGATTTTTATGCAAAAAAATATGGTATAATCCCTAAGTCAGGCATTTATGAGTGGGAATATAGATTTTCTAGAGATTTTCAAAGAACTATTGATGAAATGCGTGAAGATGATGTTAGGTTAGCTTTGGATATTGTTAAAAAATATCCTGAGCATAAAAATCTTGTAATTAAAAGAGAAGAGGAATAATCATGTTAAGGTTTGAAGTGAATGTTTTCATTGTAAATATTCAAAACAAAATTACTGCATAATAAGTCCTCATAGGATTTAATTTCAAGTTATTGTCTAGTATGCATCTAATATAAAGATTTCCGCAAATAAGCAATTGTATTCATTATTTATTATGCTTAATAACCATTTCAGTTTTTGCAGGCGCCACATTTGCATCCGCTTCACTTTCATAAGCGTTATATCCCTCTTGAATTTTAAATTTAATAATTTTTAAAGTTATTTCTGATTGAATTCGGAACTAATAGTGGCTACTGTAGAAACGACTACCACCAAGTAAATTTAACTTCGATTGTAGTATGATGATTACTTTTTAAAGCTCTTGCAATTGAACGAAAAAGAATAAGTGGAGATTAATAATGAAATCAAAATCAATGATATTTTTAATAATCTTATGTGTTTTGTTTAGTATCACTGCTGTTTAGGCATCAGATAATCAAACTCAAGTAATTTCAGATTTGCCAGATTATCATCCTTTCAGTGAACTAAATCAATTAATATCTGAAAGTGAGGGTGAAATAACTTTAGAACATGATGACAAATGTGACGGCAACCAAATATACATTAAAAGGATAATGAATTTACTATACGGCAATAATCATACGAGTGATGGACTCAATGAGGATACACCTTTTATTTTTCAGTCCAAGAATACTGTCACATTGAACAATCTAACATTTCAGAATGCCGTAAATGCAACAATAGAAGTTATGTCTCCAACTATTTTGATAATATCCAACCCTTCCAGGGTTGCAGATAAATTGTGCATGTGTTATAATCCTAATTCAAAATTATAACTTGAAAAATGTTAAAAGAGAGTTTTAAGAATTCAGCTCAGTCCTAAAACTCCCATTAAAAATTGGGAAACTGGTAATGAAACATATGCTTCAATCGGAGCTGCAATAATCAAAAGAACTGTTGCAATAACCATCAGCGCCAGGCTTTGAAGCAGTATCTTTTTTGTTTTTTCATAAGCATCTCCGGCGCCGTCGGTGTCGCTGCTTCTCCATGCCTTGATGAATTTCCAGATGAACTTGAACAGAAGTATTCCCGCAGTGGATTGGAGGATTGTTGCGGTAATTTCAAATATTCCATGCGGAATCAGGTAAAAGATGAACATTATGCCCCCATTTGGCAAGATGGTGTCGAACAATGGCCCTATTAGGCTTATGTTGACAGCATTGTATATTACCATTACTATTGCCGGAATTGCAAAGAATACTGATGCAAGGTAGGTCATGATTCCTCCTCCTGCATTTTGAATGAAAAGCTCCAGCGGACCTACTCCGGTGTTTTGTGGATTATTTAAAGGGGTAATATCTCCTGCAACGCTTTGCATTTGGGGAGATGCAAGAATCCATGATGCAATGAAAACTGCTATGAAGAGAACATACAGTCCGATTATGAGTTTCTTGTTGTCTTTTATTGATTCAACAAATAAATCTTTTAATTGCATATGGTTCATTTTATTTTCCATCGGTTAAATAGGTTTCCGCCATTTCAAATAATCAGTGAATTTTTAAGAATTAAATGGCATGATATCATTTCAGCACTGAAATGTGGCATTCAATTTAATTCCATGCTTCAGTTTGAAGTGAATGTTTTCATTGTAAATATTCAAAACCCGAATAAATATTTAAATATTATGAATAATTAAAATTAGATAGGGTGATAATTTGTTAGAAGAATTTATACCTTTTATAGGGCTAATTATTTTTGGAAATATTGAAAACCTTATTCTAGCATCACAGGGTGTTGTTCAAGGTGTTAATCCTAGGATATTGGGAGGATTAAGTATAATTGCGGTAATTTTATGGCTGATTATTGGAACTTTGGCTACTGAAGTTGCAATCCAATATGCAAATTACATTACCTTCATCGGCGGTCTTGCAATTGTCATATTAGGTATTCAGGCAATTCACGGCGCTGTCCAAAATATTCATAAAAACAAGAGGGGTGAAAATAATGGTTAATTTAAAAGACTATGCCCCATTCACAGGTCTGCTTATTTTTGGAAACATAGAAAACTTAATTCTAGCTTCACAGGGTGCAGTTGCACATGTTGATCCATATATTTTAGGAGCATTAAGTTTAATTGCAGTGGTCATATGGTTGCTGCTTGGAACATACGGAACCAAAATTGCTATCCAATATGCCGATTACATTGAAATATTCGGCGGAGTGGCTATCATTATTTTAGGTTTCCAATCTATGATTGAGGCTATGGGATTATCCCTTTTCCCTTAATCTCTTTATTTTGTTTGAAGTGAATGTTTTCATTGTAAATATTCAAAACCCTTTGCACTCTAGAATGTATCCTTGCTTATAGGGAGGGATAAGCTTAAACTAACAGGATATCATTGATTCCAACCAAAAAGAAAATAACCTATCACCATTTAACTTTTCATTTGATCTAATGCCGAAGTCATCAAAAATTTTCTTCAGATAAAAATGATTCTATCAAAAGCTTTTTAAGTAATTAAAAATAATACTGATATAGAATTTTATTCTCTTAAAGGAATGTTTCAAGTACAAAATTCAAAAGCATTAATAGCATTATAAATGAAGATTTTAATCAAAAAAATACAATATTCAATTAGGGGAGTTTTACGATGGACTTAAAAAAGCTAGTTTCAAATTCCTTCAGATTTCCATTTAGAAATATTAAAAAATTGCCGATAATTTTCCTGTTTTTCATTCTGATTGCTATCATTCCAATCGGCATGATATCAAATAATGATTATATTGTAGCCATTGGAGTAATCGCATTTTTCTTATTTATATTGCTTGTACCGGGATATTTTTTATCAATTGTCAAGCTGGGTTCAAGTCAATCAGCAATGATGCCGTCTTTCAATTTGGTGAATAACATATATGATTCCATCAGAGTATTATCTTTAAGAATAGTCTATATGATTGTTCCGGCTGCAGTATTTCTGCTTGCTTTAAAAACAGTAGGTCCTGCAAGCAGAGATATGATTTATAACTATAGGATACCTGAGTTTTTAGCAGCTGTTGGGCTTCTGCTTGTGGTGATTTTTATTGTATACATCATATTTGAATTTTTATTATTCTTTGCAAAAGCCAGATTAGCTTACTTTAATAGTTTACAGGAAGCTTTAAAGATTAATAAAGTAATAGAGGACATCAGAAGAATAGGTATTGTTACCATAATCAAATGGTTAATCGTAATGGCAATACTGTTGAATGTCGTTACTTTTGTTTCATCATTTGTAATAGCGATTCCCTATGTTGGTCTTTTAATTTATATCTGTATAGTTATTCCGATACTCGAAAGTATAGCCAATTACTCCCTTGGACTGTTATATTCAAATATAATTCAAGGTTATGATGATGCTGATCTTATGAATATGAAGAAAATCGAATCCATCGAGTATAAAAAAATTAAATAATAAATAATCTGTATTTACTAAAGTTTGAAGTGAATTATTTTATAGTTAATTGTCTAGTGAAAACTCGAAAAACATATGGGCTTACATATCCAAAAATTCCTCAAAAAAATAGTAAAATGTATAACTCCAAGAATATAGAATAAATGATGATTATTATATTTATATAGATAATATAAATAATTTAACAAAGATAGGTACATTGACATTAATGTTAACAATGCCATGCAGTTAATTATTCTTTTGAGAGAATATTATAAATAAAAAAAGAAAAATAAATGATAAAATCATTTATTAATATTCATAGAATCCTTTGCCTGCATTGATACCGGTTTCACCGGCGTCTATTTTTTCCTTAAGCTTTAAGGCAATTTTACCTTGAGTTGTCTCAGGGTCGTTGGATCTAGGGTCCATAATAATAATATTATATGCAGTTACAAGTCCTACAATATCCAATATTTGGAACGGTCCGTTTGGAGCGCCTGTTGCAAGCCTCCATGTCAAATCAATTGTTTCAGGATCTGCAACTCCTTCAGCCCATAAGGCCTGTCCTGCAGAAAGGAACGGAACAAGCAATGAATTGAGCACATATCCAGGTTGTTCTTTTAATACCTTAATAGGAACCATGTTGATGTCTTCTGCAAATTGGACAATTGCATCAAAGTATTCCTGTTCGGTTCCAGGGTGTGGCATTACCTCAGCAGTGTTTTGAGCCCAAATGTTGTTTGCAAAGTGGAATGCAAGATATTTCTCAGGCCTTCCTGTATGTTCTGCAAATTGACTTGGAAGCAATGTAGATGAATTTGTTACAACAATTGTTTTTTCCGGAAGATATTTTGCCAATTCCTCATAGAATGCAATCTTTTGATTAGGGTCTTCTGCAATTGCTTCTATTACAAGGTCTGCATTGTCTGCTGCTTCTTCATAACTTGTAGTTAATGTTAAACTATCGAATGCTTTTTGAGCTTGTTCTTTTAAGGCATCTATCTCTTCATCACTTAAATCAGCTTTCTTGCTGAAACCTCTGCAATATGCAGCTTTATCGGTTTTCATTTTTTCTAGAGTGCCTAAATATATATTCAACAACCTTTCGAATTTAGGTTTAGCCCTTTCGATTGAACCTTCACTTCTTAACCAGACGGTTACGTCGAACCCACAGAATGCAGATTGATAAGCAATCTGACTACCTAAAACTCCTCCACCAGCTACTACAACTTTTT
>NZ_JAZNAN010000075.1:0-5292 GCF_045586545.1 Methanobrevibacter sp. | reverse complement strand
GTTGAGGCCTACTATTGTCTTCCTAAGACCGCTTGGCCTCCGACTTGGAATTGGTGGACGTTTGTTGGCTTACATGTATTAGGTGATAAAATGGTAGTAGCTGCAGCTATAAGGGAAGAAATTGAAATCCCTGAAGGCGTTGAAGTTATAATTGAAAATAATGAGGTCTCTGTAAAAGGACCTAATGGAGAAGACTCCAGAAAATTTACTTATCCTAATGTAAGTATTAAAGAAGAAAACGATGTAGTTGTTTTAGAAACTGCATTTCCAAAGAAAAAAGACAAAGCAATGATTGGAACTACAAGAGCACACATTAACAATATGATTATTGGTGTAACTGATGGTTTTGAATACCACATGAAAATTGTATTTGCTCACTTTCCAATGACTGTTAAAGTCCAAGATAATACAGTAGTAATTGACAATTTCCTCGGGGAAAGACACCCAAGAACTGCTAAAATTGTAGGTTCTGCAGAAGTAGCAGTTAAAGGTGATGAGGTAACAATTACTGGTATCAATAAGGAACATGTTGGTCAAACTATGGCTAACTTAGAACAAGCAACTAAAATTAAAGGAAGAGATCCTAGAGTATTCCAAGACGGAATATATTTAATTAGCAAGGAGTAAATTTGGTGATTTAAATGGCTAACAAAAGATTTAAAAGACAAGAATATGCTCGTTATAAAAAACTTGGAATCAAATGGAGACGCCCTAGAGGTAAAACCAGTAAAATGAGAAGATACGAAGCAGGTAAACCTGATATGCCAGCTATTGGTTACAGAACCCCTAGAGCTATTAGGGACTTACACCCTTCAGGATATAATGATGTTCTTGTTCACAATATGCAAGAATTAGAAGACTTAGACCCAGCAGTAGATGCTGCAAGAATAAGTGCTTCTATCGGTAAAAGGAAAAAAGCTTTGATGTTAGAAAAAGCATCAGAACTCGGAATAAAAGTGTTAAACAAATAAAATTCATATTTATAGGTCAATCAATTCCGGGGTTTTTATGAATTGATATGACCAGTTAAATAAAATAAAAAAAGGGAATTTAGATTTTATCTAAATTTATCAGCTATGCTGAAAATGGAGGATTATATACATGAATCTTACAACTCAAAGAAGATTGGCTGCTAGTATACTCAAAGTAGGTCTTAATCGTGTATGGATTGATCCAGAAAGATTAGAAGAAGTATCTATGGCGATTACTAGAGAAGGAGTAAAGCAGTTAATCAACGATGGAGCTATTAAAGCAAAACCTCAAAAAGGTAATAGTAGCTACAGATCTAAAAAAATTAAAGAACAAAAAGCAAAAGGTAAAAGAAAAGGTAGAGGTAGTGTAAAAGGAGCTAAAAAAGCACGTACCCCTAAGAAAAAAGCATGGATGACTACTATTAGAGCTTTAAGAAAAGATCTTAAAGAAATGCGTGAAGAAGAAGTAATTGATGCTACTACCTATCGTAAATTATATAAAATGGCTAAGGGTGGCGCATTTAGAAGTAAATCTTACATGAGAAACTACGCCCGTGACCATGATTTAATTAAAGGAGATGAATAAACATGGCACATGGATCTAATTATAAAGTAGCATTCAGAAGAAGAAGAGAAGGAAAAACTGATTACGGCGCTAGAATCAAATTAGTTGATTACGAAAAATCTCGTTTAGTTGTCAGAGTTTCCAACGCTCATGCTACTGTTCAAGTTATTGATTATGCTCCTGAAGGGGACATTACTGTCGCTTCAGCAGTAAGTAAACAATTATCAAAATATGGTTACTTAGGAGGATCTGGAAACATTTCAGCATTTTACTTAACCGCTTATCTCTGTGCAAAAAGAGCATTAGCTGCTGGTGTTGAAAGTGCAATTTTAGACATTGGTTTAAAATCTCCTATTAAAGGATCTAAAGTATTCGCAGCTCTCAAAGGTGCTGTTGATGCAGGTTTAGAAGTTCCTCACGGAGACTTCATTTTCCCAGAAGATGAACGTATCAGAGGAGAACATGTTGCCGAATATGCTGAATCTTTAGATGCTGAAGAAGTTGCAAAAAAATTCTCAAAGTACTTTGAAAGAGGTCTTGATCCAAAAGATTTACCAGAAAACTTTGATGAAACTATTAAAAATATCGATGAGGCAGAGGAATAACTATGAGTTTTAATATTGATGAATGGGAACCTAAGACCAAAATGGGTAGGTTAGTTAAAGATGGAACCATTACTGACATCGATGAAATCTTTGAAAAAGGTCTTCCAATTATGGAATTAGAAATAGTTGATGCCTTAATTCCAGATTTAGAAGAGGAAGTAATGGATGTTAACTTAGTTCAAAGGATGCACAAATCTGGTAGAAAAGTTAATTTCAGAGTAATTGTTGCTGTAGGTAACAAAGACGGTTATGTTGGATTAGGACAAGGTAAAGCTAAAGAAGTAGGTCCTGCAATCAGAAAAGCTGTTGATAATGCTAAATACAACATTATTAAAGTTAGAAGAGGTTGTGGAGACTGGGGTTGTGTTTGTGGAAGAGAACACACCGTACCTTTCAAAGTCCAAGGAAAAAGTAGTAGTGTAAGTGTTACATTAATGCCAGCACCTGCAGGTGTAGGTTTAGTAGTTGGAGATGTCGGTAAAACTATTTTAAAACTTGCCGGTATTCACGATGTATGGTCTCAAACTTTCGGACAAACCCAAACTACTGTAAACTTTGCAAATGCAGTATTTGATGCTTTAAAAGAATTAAGTAATGTAAAAGCGACTCAAGAAGAACTCAAGAAAATGGGAGTCAACTACTAAATGGTGATACTATGTTTTTAGTTATTAGAGTTAGAGGAACTACTGGTGTCATTAAAAACATTGCTGACACATTAGACATGTTAAGACTTAACAGAATCAGCCATGCAGTATTAGTAGAAGAAAATCCTAGTTATGAAGGAATGCTTCAAAAAGCTAAGGATTACATCACCTGGGGAGAAATTGATGCTGAAACTTTAGCAGCAATCATCGCTAAAAGAGGTAGACTTCCAGGTAATGTAAAAGTTACTGATGAGTATGTAGCTGAAAATACTGATTATAATGATATTGCAGAATTAGCTAAAGCTTTAATTGATTCTAAAGTAAAATTAGCTGATGTAGGAATTAAACCTGTTTTCCGTTTACACCCTCCAAGAAAAGGATACGAAGACATTCGTTTATCTGTTAACGAAGGAGGATCTTTAGGATACAGGGGAGAAAATATTAAAGATCTTGCAAAAAGAATGCTTTAAATCAGGTGGATAATATGATTAGAACAAAACGTAAAATTAACAAACAAAGAGGTTCTAGATCCAACGGTGGAGGCTGTACTAAAAAACGTAGAGGTGCAGGTAACAAAGGTGGTAAAGGTAAAGCAGGTATGCGTAAACAACACTGGACCTGGACTGTAATCCACGACCCAGACCACTTCGGTAAACATGGTTTCAAAAGACCTCAAAAAATGATTAAAAAAGTTAATGCTGTTAATTTAAGTTACTTAGAAGAACAAGCTGATGATTTAATTGCACAAGGTAAAGCATCAAAAGATGGAGATGCAATTGTAATCGATGTAACTGAATTAGGCTTTGATAAAGTTTTAGCTAAAGGAAAAATATCTAAAACTTTCATTATCTCAGCTCCTCAATTTTCAGCATCTGCGATTGAAAAAATTGAAGAATTAGGAGGAGAAGCTATAGAATTATAGCTTTTTTCCTTATTAGTTATAGAGGAAAAAAATGTCAGCGCTAGAAGTTTTAGAGCCAATATTTAGGTTTATTCCTGAAGTAAAATCTCCTGTTCACAGAGAGGACTTTAATGAAAAACTTAAGTGGACTGGTATTGTTTTAATATTATATTTTATTTTAACACAAATTCCATTATACGGTTTAGCTCCTGGAGCTATTGATTCATTCGCTCAATTAAGGGCAGTTATGGCAGGAAGTTTCGGTTCAATCCTTACTTTAGGTATTGGTCCAATCGTTACTGCATCCATTGTTTTGCAATTGTTAGTGGGTTCAAATTTATTGGAATTGGATCTTTCATCCCATAAGGATAAGTCTCATTTCCAAGCTACTCAAAAAGTATTGTCTATAGTATTTACTGTATTCGAAGCAAGTGTTTTAGTATTAACCGGAAACTTGGTCCCTATTGACGGTTCATATACCTTATTATTGATTGTTCAACTTGTTCTTGGTGCATTAGTAATTATTTACCTTGATGAAGTTGTTTCTAAATGGGGATTCGGTAGTGGTATTGGTTTATTCATTGCAGCTGGTGTATGTCAAGCTATTATTGTCGGTACATTCAATTTCTTCCCAACTGCTGATGGAACACTTCCTGGAATTATCCCTGGATTTATTCAAGCTATCGCTGCAGGTCATCCTGATTTTTCAGTGCTAATCCCATTAATTGCAACTATTATTGTATTTGCAGTTGTATTATATGGTGAAGCTATGAGAGTAGAGATTCCTATTTCTCATGGAAGTGTAAGAGGACACGGTAGAATTAGAGGTGCTGTTGGTAAATACCCATTGAAATTTGTATACTCAAGTAACATGCCGGTTATTTTGACTAGTGCATTGCTTGTTAACGTAACACTTTTTGCAAACATTTTCCAAAAAATAGGTATACCTCTTTTAGGTCATATTAAAAATGGTAAACCTGTTGATGGAATTGCATGGTTATTATCCACTCCTAATTTATCAATGTTTATTACAGAACCGCTTCACGTTCTTATTTATGCTATCTTCTTCATAGCATGTTGTATGTTATTCTCATACTTATGGGTTGAAATCAGTGGATTAAATGCTAAAAAGATTTCAGAACAACTTCATAGTTCAGGTATTCAGATACCTGGTTTCAGAAGTAGTAAACGTCAATTGTATAAAATTTTGAAAAAATATATTCCTGCACTTACCATTATCAGTGGTATATATGTAGGTCTCATTGCTTTCCTTGCAGATTTAACCGGTGCTTTAGGTGGAGGTACTGGTGTATTGCTTACTGTAGGTATTATACATAAGCTTTATGAAGAAATGGCTGAGGAACAACTCATGTCCGCAAATCCACTTCTTAGAAAATTCTTAGGAGATTAAATTTTCTCCTATTTATTTCATTTTAACAATATGTGAGGGAAAAAAATGAAATTAGTAGTATTAACAGGTATTCCAGGTTCTGGAAGTACAACATTACTTAAAAGAGCACTTGAAGAAGTCGATTATGTACATTTAAACTACGGAGATATAATGACTGTAATTGCTATTAAAGAAAATATTGTTGAAGATAGGTAT
>NZ_JAZNAN010000074.1:0-14234 GCF_045586545.1 Methanobrevibacter sp. | reverse complement strand
AATTATAGATATTATATCTTTATTATTATATAAAATTAACTAAAAATGGAGTATTTTTTAAACAAAATAAGAATTTTAAAAAAAGAATTTTTTCAAAATGCAGTTGCCGGGATTCGAACCCGGGATGGAGGCTTGGAAGGCCCAAGTAATAACCAGACTATACCACAACTGCATAAAAAAATGCGGCGTCCGGGATTTGAACCCGGGTCTCTAACGTGGCAGGCTAGAGTCTTAACCAGGCTGGACTAACACCGCATGAAAAATAACAACAAATAAACTTATGTTTTAATAATATATAAAGGTTTGCATTATTTGGTGAAAATGATTGTTTAACAATTTCCAATGACCCATTTAAATTTTATGGGCCAAAATGCAAATCCAATCATTTTCCTCATCAATATAAGCTTCAAAATCCTTGAAACCTGTTTTTTCCAATGCCTCCCTTAAAACATCTTCGGAGTAGATTTTCATGTCCAAAAGTTCAACCAGATCATCGTACTTTTCCATTTCGCCTTCCCTGTAGACTGCTTCATTGCAGAAAAATACCAAACCGTCCTTTTTAAGAACCCTGTTGACTTCCTTCAGGTCATTGATGAAATCAGGCCAGAAATATATTGTCTCAAAACCGGTTACAATGTCAAAGGTTTCATCATAAAACGGCATGTCGGATACAGAACCCTGCAATACATTGACGATTCCCCTGTCAATGGATTTTTTATTTAACTCGATTGATTTTTCAACGCTCACTTCGGAGTAGTCTATTCCAACAACACGGCCATTATCTGAAATCTGTGCGGCAAACCTTTCGATGTTTCTTCCGCCGCCGCATCCGATATCCAAAATCTTTGAGTCTTCATTTATTTCAAAATGGCTGACTCCCCATTGGGCCATTGCCTCATGGGACTTGTTCATCCTGTCAAGAATCTGATGGCCAAGCTCGCCGACCGGCTTTCTTGCATTTTTGATTAACTCTTTATCTTCAATGTGATGACCTGTATTTACCTTTTCGTCCATATTATCACTTTCCCATTCCTTTTCTGGTTTTTATGGCCTGTCCTGTCTGGAACTGTTTGATTTCACATGCTCCAAGAAGCGCCTTTCCATAGGCAAGCAATTGATCCTCTTCGTTTACTATCAATACTTCATCCTTTGCCCGGATATTTTCGTCACAGTCAACCACAAATTTGCAGAACACGCTTTTTCCGTCAAGGGCAAACGGTTCTGAGTCCTTGTTCACTACAACACGATTTTGCGGATAAGGCATTTTGCTGTGAAGCCTTTTGGCACCTTCTTTTGATAAAATCAGATATGAATCGGATGCTCTCATATTAACGAGCAGCACCTTGCCGTCATAGATATGTCTGATTTTTCCTGTCTTTTTACTCTTTTCAATGTTGATGTTGCCTGTAAAGAGCGCTTCGCCTGCTCCAACGCCAAACTGATAATCGGCAATTGCCTTTACCTTTTTAACGTCATCCTTATCATATCTTATGTCATCTGAAGCTTCATATTTGGTGTACAGTCCAATTTCCAGGTCATTGATTATTTTCGAATGTATTAACACTTGGTCGTAATATTCAACGAATTCATTTATGAAATCCTCAATGAACTCGATTGCGTCAACGTCACGTATTTTTGGAGCATCGCTTTGGCTCAGTGGATAGACCTCATCGATTTCAAGAGGTATCAGTCCGAACGGAATGTCTAAAACCATGAAGTCCGCATCATCCAAATCGATTTCCCTTTCATCGCCGTAAACATAGAATTCCCCAAGCTTTCCTGAAACGAATTTTGAGTAAGGCTTTCTTGATGGAGGCAATATTACCAAATCCCTCTTTTTAGGCATCCTGCGCAATTTCTGCATATGCCTTAACACTTCGGATCTGCATAGTGATTCGGGACCGGTGTAGAAGAATGCTGACTTTTTGCTTCTTGGATCGTATTTTTCCAAATCCTGTGAGTAGTTTCCAAGCTGCCTTACGGCTTCAAGAAGTGCAGGGTGAGCACGGCATCTCTCTTCGACAAGCTCCATCAGATTGCCGTCATAGATTGCCTGCCTGATTAGTCTCAACTCTGCAAATGAAACATGAAGGTTGTGCTGGGCAATCAAATCCCTTCTTTGCTCTTTAGGCATTGCCCTTAGGTCATCAGGAGTGTATTTGGTACAGACTTCGCATGAACATGGCATTTCCTGGAGGTTTTCCAGCTTGAAAGTTCCTCTTGTTGACAAGAGCCTGTCATCTTCAGCATATAAAATATATGCCGCTGAATCAAAGAGGTCACAACCCATTGCAACGCACAGCGCAAATATCATAGGGTGTCCCGCTCCCATCAAATGTCTTGGAACAGTGTCTGATAGCTCCTTCATTGAGTGCATCACCACATCAACCAAGTCCTTGTAGTGATATGATTCCATTAAAGGCACTACTGCTCCAATTGGGTATAAATCAGCATCAAGCTTTGAGAGTTCCCTTGCGCATTCACGCCTCAAGTCCAGGTAAGTTGAGCCCTGAACTACGGAGTTGAGAAGCATTTCAATATTGTTATGTTTTTTGAACTCCACTGCTTCGCGTGCCCTTTCAAGGGTTATTTCCAAATCGCTTTCTGCCTTTTCCCTTTCAACGAATGGGGCTGTTGGAATGTCCAGGCTTGTTCCGATGTCGGTTTTAATCAGTTCCTGGAATTCTATTACTTCCTTGTTTGTTATCTCCACATCGCCATAAACTGACAGTTGGAAAGAACCTGAATCTGTCATTATCGGTCCGTCAAAGTTGATTAATTTATGAATTCCCTCTTCAACTGCCTTTTTCTTTAAGTCTTCATCCTTATAGATTAAATATGCATTGGTAATTACGATATCCGCACCGTATTTGGCAACGTCAAGTGCCTGCTTGCGCGGATGAATTACGGGCATCAGTGCCGGAGTTTTCACATCCCCATGCTTGGTTTTCAAAACCCCTACACGCCCCATATTATCTTTTGCTTTAATTTCAAACATTTATATTACCTTAATCATTGAGTTAATTGAACTTAATTAATAAAACCTGAAATGAGAAAAAATTAAGTTCACAAAAAATCATCTCTAAAATTAATTAGAACATTAAACAATATCTAGATAAACATTAAGTTAGAAATTATATAAATTTTGCTCATTTAACAAATCAAAAATATCTCAAGCATGTAAAAAAAGGTTAGCTTAAAAAATTTTTTTTAAAAAAAATGGAATAATAAGGATTTCATATTCCTTATTATTTAACAGTTATGTATACTTTTTTAGTCGCACCTTTATAGTTTGTGCTTCCTTTAAATTTAATTGTGGCCTTAAATTTACCTTTTTTATTTAATTTTGTTAATTTGAATGTAGATTTGCCCTTACTGTTGGTTTTTGCAGTATATGTTTTACCCTTAACCTTTAAAGTGACTTTTACACTTTTCATTGCTTTGTTTTTATTGGTTGTTAACTTAGCTGTGTATTTTTTTGTTTTGGTTTTTACTTTAAAGGTTTTCGCTGAAGCGGTAAATTTTGTAGAAACTCGATTATCAGCAAATTTGCATCCATCAACAGAACATTTATATCCATTAGTATCTAAAGCAGCCGTTTTAGTATATTTGGTATTGACATGGCAATTTATAAAATTAGATTTGGAAATAGTGCCTTTAGTACCCTCTACAAAAATAGCGCCTCCAGAAGAATAAGACCCTTTGGCATAACAATTCTTAAAACTACAATTTACAACAGAAGATTTATCTGCAGTTTGGATAGCCCCTCCAGTACTATAGTCTCCAGAAACAAAACAATTTTCAAAAATGGAATTGCTAACAGAACATTTTTCATTTAAAGAAATAGTCCCTCCACAAGAGTTACTTCCTTTAGAATAACAATTTTTAAAACTGCAAGATACAACAGAACAATAATCATGCAGATAAATTGCACCTCCCAAAGCAACAGTACTCTCTGAATAACAATTATTAAAACTACAATTAACAATAGAATTATACTTCTCTGATATTCCAATAGCTCCTCCAGAACAACCTACAGGGTTACCATAAGTATGGCAATTGTTAAAACTGCAATTGATGATGGAATTATGTTCTCCATTTACACTTATAGCACCGTCAGAGCCAGTAGCGTAAGAATTTGAAAAATCACAATTATTAATGGCATTATACTTGCCGAATATGCCTATAGCACCTGCAATACTACTATCATATTTAACATAACAATCTACAAAATTGCAATTATCTATAGTATTACAGTCACCAGAAAAGCTAATAGCCCCTGAATTTGCTATATCCTTACCGGAATGACAATCTAGAAAACTACAAGAGATAATAGAGCAGTTATTACAGGTAGAAAAAATAGCTCCGCCTCCATCGCCAGGGTCTTTTATGTCAGTAAACCCATTTGAAAAAGCAATATCAATTAATATAACATTGTCGGATTCAATTAAAAATGCTCTAGACAAACCTTTTGCATTTAAAGTAGCTCCATTTCCATAAATTGTTAAAGGTTTATCAATGGTTACTGCTTTTCCAGAACTAACATAACTACCAGATAGTTCAATTATATCTCCCTCATTAGCATTATTTACAAGTGATTGTATATCATTAAAATCACCAGCAGAACTATCCCCTAGTTTATTGTCTTTTAAATCAGCAATTTCTAAATCTGAATCTTCCTCAACTGAATACTGTATATCTGATTCCCCATTTACTGTCAGGCAATCCGTGATGTTTTCGTCATTTGCACTGACAGAACCCATTGTGAAAATTATCAACATAATTAATGTCAATAATATTGTCTTTTTTAATTTCATAATGTTTCAACCATTTTTATTGATAAATATATTTTTTTCATTACAAGTTATTAAAATTTAACACAATGTGAAGCAAATAAAAAAAATATTTTAAAAAAATCAGATTTCAGTAAAAATTCCTTTTAATTTTTTCACCCAAAAATCAATATAAATATTAAAAGGCACTAATTTTATAAATAGATAAAATGAGTTATGAAAATGATGCTAGAATAATCAGTGACGATATCTTCGATTTGGTAAACGAGTGTTTCAGTCATGAAAGAAGTAGTCGAAATAATGAAAGCAGACTTAATTTTTTTGATACTTACAACGATTATTTTGTTTTAACGGATGATGGATCCTATTCTATCAACTCACGTGAAATAAATAATAAAGTTGAAACATTACATACATCTACAGGTGCAATAAGTGAGTCATTTGAGAAATTTATCAAGCCGATGAAGTTCGACTATACAAAAGACATTGCCATTCTTGACATCTGTGCAGGACTGGGATACAACACATCCGCCGCAATAGATGATTTTATGAAAAATTCCGGTGAGTCACACTTACAGATTGACATGGTTGAGATATCAAAGGCAACATTTGCATGCGGACTTCTGGTTCCCTCACCTATTCCGGCTCATGACATAACCAGAAAGGCCATTGAAGATGAACTGATAGCTCAGGATTATGCCTCATTGAGTCTTGAGGAAACGGAGATTCCGGAAAACATCGACATAAATGTCTATATTGAGGATGCAAGGCAAACCGTCCAGCGCCTTGAGGACAATACCTATGATGCAATATTTCTGGATCCCTTCAGCCAGAACATGGCGCCGGAGCTCTTTTCAGTTGAATTCTTTAAAGAGTTCAGGCGCGTAATCAAGGATGACGGCATCGTTGCAACATATACATCTTCAGCACCGGTGAGAGCAGGATTCATTGAAGCGGGCTTTTATATAGGCCTCGGACCGATTTTCGGAAGAAAGCAGGGAGGAACACTAGCCAGCCCGAATCCGTTGATGCTTGACTATGCCCTTCCAAGAAACGATGAAGTGAGAATTGCACTTTCAGATGTCGGCATTCCATTCAGAGACCCCGGCTTGAACAATTCAAGCGATTTCATTTTGGATGAAAGAACCGAAGAAAGGCACAATGCACGCCACAACACCAAAATATCCTCAGCCGTCAAGACACCGATATTTCTAGGCGTTGAGATGGACGATGAGAAACTCAAAAGGCGTGTTGAACGCAACCTGGCAAAGATGAACATTCCATCAACAACCTCCAGCGAAGCGAAATACATCGTTGAAGTTGAAGATGATTACTCTCAAGAACAAGATGAAAAAAATAACTCAACAGAGAGAATTCTTGAAATGAAAAAAAGATTAAAAAAAGTTAAGATGGGAAATTAGATTTTTACATAATTTCCGCTTTTAAGAATATAAGCTATTTCTTTTGAAGACGGTACCGGATCAGAAACTACAGTCAGATGCATCGGGTTTGATGTGACATGCTCCAGACCGAATATTGAAAAGTCACAGTCACAGTCCGCACAGAAAATCATTCCTTCAGTACTTCCCGGCTCCCTATGGCCTGTTGCAGGGAAAATTGCAACTTCAGTTGT
The DNA here is from genome assembly GCF_045586545.1 of Methanobrevibacter sp. Classification (GTDB taxonomy): domain Archaea; phylum Methanobacteriota; class Methanobacteria; order Methanobacteriales; family Methanobacteriaceae; genus Methanocatella. The sequence continues at coordinate 7,808 of NZ_JAZNAN010000074.1, read as the reverse complement.
CTCATCGCCTGCCCAGAAGACATCCCAGTACAGGTTATGGCCATGACAATACGGACAGGTTCTTTCAAATTCTGTCATATACCATGTATATCCGTATTTTGATTCCTCTCCGGGTGCTGACGGCCTTCCGATAGCTAAAATTGTTTTTCCATCTTCAGAAACACCATATTGACTATAGGATATTCCATACTTGTCCTTGACAACAGTTATTTTGGTTGTAACTTGATAACCGGTATCCAAATCCTTACATACGACTTTGTATTGGCCGACAGGGAATTTGAAATCGACTGAAGCAATACCTTTAGAGTTGGTTGTTACGGTATGTGCAACGCCATCTATGGTAATCTGCATTTTAGTGTGTTTTGCAATTTTGCCGTCCTGGCCTAAAAGCTGAGCCTGATAGGTTGAGCCCTGATTTGCAATTGCTCCAACATCAATAGCCTTGATGGAAGCTAATTTAACAGTTACCTTAGTGTTCAAATTATATCCTGTGAAAGGATCGACAGAGCGGAAATTATATGTACCTTTTCCCAATTTGAACTTGACTGTTGCAACACCCTTATCATTGGTTTTGACTGTCTTTTTGGCACCGTCAACATAAACTGTCATTTTAGTATTTTTAGCTATGCTCTCTCCTTTGTAAAGCTTAACCTTGAATTTTGAAGTTGTGCCTGTAAACACTGTCATTGATTTGGCAGACAATGTCGGCAATACCTTGACGGTTCTGGTTACCTTCTCTCCGGTTTTAGGGTTTATTGAAACAACCTTGAACTTGTTCGGAGCTGAGATAATCTTCAAAGTGGCCTTACCGTGGGAATCAGTCTTTTTAGAGTAATATGTTCCTTTAGCATAAAACTTAATGTATTTGTTTTTCAGGACCTTTCCGTTAGTGCCGTAAAATGTTGCAGTGAACTGCAGTGAACTTCTGTAATGCTTTGTCAAATCATCCGCATCAATGGAATGCTTTACAGTAATCTTATGGGTTACATTATGTCCATTTGGATGAATTGCCTGAATTGTATAGGTTCCAACATTCAAGTTCAAAGCCAGTTTTGCCACACCATTGGAATTGGTCTTGACAGTTGTTGTCTTGCCGTTTAAAATGAATTTGACATTGGTATTTGCTAATGCTTTGCCGTCATTATTATAAAATGTAGCGGAATATTTTTTTGTGCTCTTATAAGTTTTAGTAATATCTTTGGCCTTGATAAAAGTAGCACTATCTGAAGAGCTGGACAATTTGGAAGAATCATCCAGAGAAGCGGCCAATAGCTCTTCCTGATTGGATTCGCTCATTTGATAAATACTTGCTTCACTACCGTTTCCTTGCACTTCAGTAGTGAGGACATCATTGGTAGATAAATCTTGACAGATCCCCGATGGGGGCTCTTCATCTACATCACTAGTCATTACATCATCAGTTGAATTTGCATCTACAGCGCCAACCGCTGAAATTGATAACATAAAGACTAATGTCAATAAAATTAAATTTAGTCTTTTATTAAACATAAACGTTAACTCCATTTAACATTTGTTCGTATTAAATAATTTTTACTTTAAGGTATAAAAAGCTTTTGATAATCAAAAAAAGCTCTGATATGTTTAATTTTGAATAAATAAGTCAAAATAAGTTAATAATAAGATTAAAAAGGTTAAATTGATTGAAATTGATTTCAAAAGGTCGGTTATATTTAAATCATGAAACATTTTAAAAAAGTTTGGTGAAAATAACTATACATAACAGTTATGAAATTGCCGGCAATATCAACATTAACAGTTAATCAAAATAAGAAAACAAAAATCAAAATATTGATTTGATTACAAAAAATAAACAAATAGCCTTAAAATTGAATTTAGGGAAAAAATAAAAAGAATTGGAATAAAGTTAAAAAACCTTATTCAACAGTAACACATTTTGCCAAATTCTTAGGTTTGTCCGGGTCGAAACCCTTCTCGAGTGTGATGTAATATGCTATCAACTGAAGCGGCACGATATAAACCAGAGGTGCGATGATTTCTGTAACATCACTATTAATCAATATCACATCATTTGCTTTTGACTTTAGGCTGTCATCCCCTACAGCACCCAATGCAAGCACACGGGCTCCACGGGACTTGACCTCTTCCAGATTGCTCATGGTCTTTCTGTAGTTGTCTCCAGGAGGAATTACAACCACTACAGGAATTCCTTCATCAATCAAAGCCAAAGGACCATGCTTGAGTTCACCGGCGGCATAACCTTCACCATGAATATATGAAATTTCCTTAAGCTTCAAAGCGCCTTCCAGGGCTGTCGGATAGGAATATCCCCTTCCAAGATAGAAGAAGTCCCTTGCAAAGTGATACCTTTTGGAAATGTCCTTAATCAAGTCGATTTCTTCGAGAACGTCATCGATATAGTCCGGAACCTTTTCCAGATCATTGAGGAGCTCTTCGTTTTCAGCCAGAAGCGCTGCCAAGAGATATATTGCAGTCAACTGTGCAACATATGTTTTTGTAGCGGCAACACCGATTTCAGGACCTGCCTGGGTCTGGATGACATATTGGGCACGTCTTGTAATGGATGAACCTGCAACATTAACTATACCTAATGTCTTTGAGGTCTCATTCGCCACATCCAATGCCTTAAGTGAATCTGCAGTTTCACCGGATTGTGAAATGAATATGACCAGAGTCTTGTCATTCAATGTCTTTGCGGAATATTTGAATTCGGATGCGAGAATGACATCAGTCGGAAGGCCTGCAAGAGATTCAATCAAATATTTACCGGTTAAAGAAGCATGATAGGATGTTCCGCAAGCCACAAAGCAGATTCTTTCGATATCATCAATATCATCAATGATTGACTGGATGTTTTCCTTTTGAGTCAATGTATTTCTTACGGCTATTGCCTGTTCGTTGATTTCCTTAATCATGAAATGGTCATATCCTTCCTTTTCAGCCATTTCAGGTGTCCAGTTGATAGTGTCGATTTCCTTGTTTATCGGATTGTCGAATTCATCATGGACTACAACACCGTTTCTATCCAAAATGACGATTTCTCCCCTTTCAGGATAGATTATATCACGCGCATACTTTAAAATAGCGGGTGAGTCTGACGCAAGATAATATCCTTCCTTGCCGATTCCAACAATCAACGGAGAGTCTTTGCGTGTTGCAACAATCTTATCCGGTTCATTTACAGAAATTGCAGCTATCGCATAAGCCCCTTCAATGATGCCTATTGTCTTTCTTACGGCATGCTCCAGGTCAAATCCTTCATCCATGAATTTCTGAATCAGATGAGGAATGACTTCTGTATCAGTATCTGATTTGAAGGTATGGCCTTCACTGATTAGCTTTTCCTTTATCTCCAAATAATTTTCAATAATTCCATTGTGAACAACAGCAACTGTGTTTTCTTCATCAACATGAGGATGTGAGTTTAGCTTTGACGGATCTCCATGGGTTGCCCATCTTACATGAGCAATACCGAAGCTTCCATCCATTTTAGTCAAATCCAATTTCTTATCTACTTCTTCGATTTTTCCTTTATCCTTTTTAATATGAATTTTTCCATCTGAAAAAGTAGCAAGACCTATTGAATCGTATCCCCTGTATTCCAGCTTGGATATACAGTCAAAAAGAATTGGTGCCACTTCATCATCGTTTTTTAATATGCAACCAACAATTCCACACATATAATCACCTTTCAAAATTCATACATTTTAAGCGAAAACACAATCATTTCTGGTAATCGTAAATATCCCTATACATATCTACAACATCCCCAATTATTAAAATAGCCGGAGTGTTTATTTCCTTATCTGAAATATCGCCTAAGGTTCCGAATACGAGGTTTTCATTTGGAAGAGTTCCGCTTTCAATAGCACAGACCGGAGTATCGGCTGAGCGATATTTCATGATTTCAGTTGTATTTTCCTTTATATTTCCTATTCCCATTAAAATTACTAAAGTATCAGCAGTATAATCCCAATGAACTTGGCTTTCAGGCTTGGTTGGGTCCTCATGACCTGTTACGATAGTCAGTGATGTTGCAACCGCCCTGTGGGTTACAGGCAGCCCAAGAGAAGTTGGCGCGCCAATTGCGGAAGTAACGCCTGGAATTACTTTAAATTTGATGTCATTTTGCATCAAAGCCAATATTTCTTCTCCACCACGGCCAAAGACAAAAGGGTCACCTCCTTTAAGCCTAACTACATTTTCATGAGTTTTAGCCTGCTGGACAATCAATTCGTTGATTTCATCTTGAGTCTTGTAATGCTCCCCTGCCTTTTTGCCGACATATATTCTTTCTGCTGTTTCGGGAGCATGGGCCAATATTTCCTCATTGGCCAAATAATCATAGAGTACGACATCAGCCTTATTCAAAGCCTTTACTGCCTTAAGAGTTATTAATTCAGCATCTCCAGGACCTGCGCCAATCAAATAAACTACCATTTTATCACACTATAAAAATCCTTTAAAGAAGTTCAAACCGTCATCTGAGCCGAATATTTTCTCGGAAGCCCTTTCAGGGTGAGGCATCATTGCGCATACTAATCCTGATTCATCACAGACGCTTGTTATAGCTTCCATTGAACCGTTCGGATTTTTGCCTTCAAACTGAAGTACAATCTGGTCCTGGTCTTTAAGCAAATCAATGTCTTCAGTGTAGAACCTTCCTTCTGCATGTGCAATCGGAAGAGAAATAATCTGGTCCTTTTTGAATGCCTTTGTAAATGGAGTCCTTGAAGTTCCGACCTTCAGCTCAACCCATTCACAATTGAATTTAGGGTATTCGTTTGTGATGAAAATTCCCGGAACAAGTCCGATTTCACCAAGGATTTGTGCTCCATTACAGATTCCTAAAACTGGCTTTTCCTCTTTAACCAATTCTTTTATTCCATCAATGACCGGTGTAATTGAAGCCATTGCTCCGGCCCTTAGGTAATCTCCATATGAAAATCCGCCAGGAATGACAATACCATCATAGCCTGTGAGATCCTCTTCATTCCACCAGATGTATTCCGGTGTAAGGCCTGCTAGCTCAATTGCCTTTGCAACATCCCTGTCACAGTTGGTTCCCGGAAATCTAATTACTCCAATTTTCATTTTCACACCTATTTGCCGCAAGCCATGTTCTGTGGAATGACATTAATCTTATAATCATGAATAACAGGATTACAAAGTAATCTTTCACACATGTCAACTACGTTTTCTCTAATTACTTCTCTGTCTTCGCCTTCCATTTGGAATTTGATGATTTCAACGGTTTTTACGTTGTTTACATCATAGCCAAGCAATTCAAGAGACCTTTCGATTGTAGTAGCTTCAGGGTTTAACATACCACTTTTCAAAGAGATTTTTACTTCAATATCAAATAACATCTAAATCACCTTTTCTTCATCGGGAATAATTCTATTGTAAACTTCAATGTAAGCGTCCATAACTTCGTCGTCTTTTCCTTTTCTGAACAGTTCTTTATCCATCATTTCAAGGGTTTCGCTGTCCCATAACCTGCATCCGTCAGGAGAAATCTCATCGCCCAAGATGATGTTTCCGTCCTTGTCCTTACCGAATTCTATTTTGAAATCAACCAGAACAATCCCTGCATCCGCAAAGAACTTCCTTAAGATTTCATTAATTTTCAAAGCCTTTTCAATTAGGATATCGACTTCCTCTTGGGTAGCTATTCCCAATGCCTGTATTAAGGAAAAATTAAGCATCGGATCATGATATTCGTCATCCTTATAATCCATTTCAACAACAGGAGGTTCCAGTCTGGTACCGTCTGCAATAGGATATTTCCTCACAAGACTTCCTGTTGCGATGTTTCTGACGATTACTTCGATTGGAATCATTTCAAGTTTTTTTGCAATCATGACATTCGGTTCAGGCAAGTCAACGAACTGGGTTTCAATGCCGTTTTCCTCCAAAACCTTAAAGATTTTAGTGGAAATGATTGCATTGTATGCTCCCTTGTTGGTCATGACCTCTTTTCTTGCACCGTCACCGGCAGTAATGTCATCCCTAAACTCGATAATGACCTTATCATCATCACTAGAATTATATACGCTTTTTACTTTACCGCAATTAATTAACTCTTTTTTGTCCATGCTATCAACAATAAATTATTATGATATAATTTTTGGACTTAATGTTATATAAAAATAGTTAAAAAAATAGCAGTTACAACTGACTGATGTATTTGACATCACCTTCTGTCCGGCCGAATTTCATCCCGTTGAGCTTTCCTGTGGGAAGCTCGGAGAGAATTATCACTGGGTAGTCCTCATCCGGCTTTAGAAACATCTGATGTGTAACATCCTGTCTTGTCTTTACCGCTATTTTATAGTTTTTTCCTTCTTTTGACAAATCACCGTCCAGAAATACCTTGTTGAATGTCTGGTCTTGAAGGTAATCCGGAAATGATTCGTCGATGTTGAAGTAATCCAAGAGTTCCCTGAATATCAACCTAATCATTCCATGCTTGGAAGCTTGTCCTGATCGGAATCGTATGAAGAGCCTATCAGTTCTCCGGTTTCAGTATCGTATTGCCTGAATCCGCCGTCTTTGTATGTGACTTCACGGTAATATCCTTCACCGTTCTGCGCATTGAATTTAACCTCTTCGCTTACGATATCGCTGTCATCTGATGCATTGTCAGAACTTTCAGAAGATGCAACATTACTCACTTTATCAACAATTTTCTCTATTGTAGAATCATCGCTTCCGGAATCATCTGCAACGTCATTCATCATGGTATATCCTACAGCACCGCCGACAATCAGCAATGCCACAATTATTCCTAAAAGAACTAGAATAAAGTTTTTCATATTTTCACCTCTTTTTAGCTTTCAATAGTTATTTGAAAACAAGGCATTAAAATACTTTTCTATCAATTTATATATGCCAAAGCCCAATACTAATAAACATGGACATGAAAAATACTGCGATTCTTTTGATATTATTGCTTGCCGTTTTAGGCCTGATAATAGGTGTCCAATATACCGAAGCAGATATTCCTGCAAAAGACACCGACAATAGCGAAAGCTTTGATTATGGAGAATCAAACGGTGAAATAACCATCACTTTAGATGTTAAAGAAAAAAATGAAAGTTTATTTGATAAACTTTTTAGCTAAACTAACGCTAGTTGAGTTGAAATTTCTGGAATATTAGTCAAATTACTTGCAAATGATTTGACAAACTGTGTGTTTTCAACATTTTCAACTAAAACACCAAGAGTTGCGTCAATTGAAATAGACTTTTCATCTACACAAACATCCATTTTAAAACAGATTATATTCTTCAATGATTCTTTAGGTAAGCTGAACCTCTTTGAAGCGTCCAATACCTCAAGAGATACTGGAATATTATCCTCATCAAAATCAAGCAAAAGTCCATCATCCATTTCTATGGTTTCCCCATATTGGAAATCTCGAATAACTTTAATACCTAACACATCTGATGATGAATCATACATGTAAATTACTTCTTGAATGTTATTTTCTTTCAATTTCACGTTCCCTCCTTGCTTTAGCGAATGAATAAGTTGTAATAACTTTAATTTTTTCAAAATCATCAATTCAATTACAATGTAAAAATCTTTTGATTTTATTTTTTCATGAGGATAAACTAATTTGAAACGATTTTCCATAGTTTTAGAAATGCTTAAAGGAATTTTGCATCTTAAGCAATTGAATATATAATCAAAGCTTACATCCCTTTCAAACCAATTAACCAACACATGATCATCCAATCTTAAATCAGCACTATCAAAAGATTTTAATATCCTTTGTGCATCTTCAATATTATAATCAAACA
>NZ_JAZNAN010000073.1:0-29960 GCF_045586545.1 Methanobrevibacter sp. | reverse complement strand
TCATTAAAAGATGCTATTAAAGTAGAGCATGATCAAATTCCTTCAACAAAAGGTGTTTTATAGAAACATCTATATTTTTTTAAAATTTTCCTATTTTGTGTATACTTTGTGTTTAAAGTTTAGTCTATTCTGTTGAAGTTTTATGAAAAAAGATGTTTTAAAAAAAGTAAAAAGAAATAAGTAGTGTTAAACTACTTATTCTGGTTTTGAGATTAATTCAGTTTTACGACCAGGGTTTCCTTCTTTCATGTGAGGAGTTCTTAAGACTGTGTCGTTTGATTTTTCTAATTCTCTTGCTTCTTGTGCTAATTTAGCAGCGCATGCAGCAATTTCGTGAGCAGCAGCTACTAATGGGATGAAGTTTTCGAAACCTTTAGTCATGAAACAACCTTTCATGTCTAAGTTAGCAACAGATCCAGCCATTTCGTATGCAGCAATAGCTTTTGCTTTTGCGTATGGGTTTGCGAATCCGCCAGCTTCTGCAGCTTTTTCAGCAGTAATGATGAGTTTAGGTAATTCGATTTCTTCACCTGCATCTGCTTGAGCAATTACGCCGTCAATGGTTTTTTGAACTAATCTTAATGCTCCGGTTTCTGCTAATACTTTTAAGATGTCGGAGTTGAAAATAGCCATTTCAGTTGGGTCTAACCATTCTCTTTTTGCACCAATCATTGGGTCAGACATAACGATAATGTAACCTAAGCCTTGTTCATCCATTTCATCTTTTTTACCTTTACCAGGTGCGTCACCAATGATAATAGCAGGAACATCTTTTTCAGATAATAATTCTCTTGCCTTAGCTGGTCCAGGTGCTCCTGGGTTTGGGCTAATGAAAATTGCGAAGTCAGGTTCGAAAGCGTCAATCTTAGGTACGACGTCTTCTACTTGTTCAGGGTTCATTTTTGCTCCAGATCCAAAAGTTCTTACATCGATATTTGGTCTGTCTGCTCTTTCGTCTAACAATAGGTCAATTACTGGTGAAGTACCAATATTACCACTTTTAATAATAGCAATTTTAACTACCATAATTAAGTCTCCTTTTTCGATAATAATAATTTTAATTAAGAAACTATTTAAATTTTATTATTTAAGATTTTTAATCAACATATACTTATTTTAGTGAATGTTATTCATTGTTTAATTTATTTAGTAGAATATTATACAATCTCACATATATTTAAAAAATTTTTTAAGAAAAATAATGATATAATGTCGAAATTTTGGAGAAAAAATATTGTTTTTTCAAACGATAGCTATGGCTAAAATAATAAATTTTTTTAAAATTAGAAAGAGTGGTTCCGACGAGACTCGAACTCGTGATCCCCTCCTTGTAAGGGAGGTATCATACCACTAGACCACGGAACCAACAAGTAGTATTATGAATTTACTAATATATATATGTTTCTATTTTTATAAAATTCGACTATGAAAATTTAATATATGATAAAAACATATTTATAATCATCGTAAAAATTATAGAAGTGATAAAATGGCATGGGATGACAAAGGTGGAAAAATATGGTTTGATGGAAACATGGTAGATTGGAAAGATGCAAATATTCATGTACTTTCACATGTTGTCCATTATGGTACAAGTGTTTTTGAAGGAATTCGCGCATATAAAAATGAAAATGGCGTAGGTGTATTTCGTCTAAAAGAACATGTACAACGTTTATTTGATTCTGCAAAAATTTATAAAATCGAAATTCCATACACACAAGAAGAGATTGAGGAAGCTATTCTAGAAACTGTTCGCGTAAATGATTTAAACGGATGTTACATACGTCCTATTGTATTTAAAGGATATGGGGAACTTGGTGTAGACCCTTCCAACTGTCCTGTTAATGTAGTTATTGCCGCTTGGGAATGGGGATCCTATTTAGGAGAAGAAGGAATGGCAAATGGTGTAGATATTGGTATTTCATCTTGGAGAAAACCTGCACCAGATACTTTCCCAGCACTTGCTAAATGTGGTGCAAATTACATGAACTCCCAGTTAGCAAAACTTGAAGCTATTGACAACGGATATGACGAAGCCATCATGTTAGATTATGAAGGACACGTTTCTGAAGGTAGTGGAGAAAACATTTTCCTTGCTGAAGGTGAAAAATTATTCACTCCTGCAATGTCTTCATCTAACTTAAGAGGTATTACAAGAGACTCAATCATGACAATAGCAAATGATTTAGGTTATGAAGTAGTTGAGGAAGTCATATCAAGAGAAAGATTATACTCCGCAGATGAAGTATTCTTTACAGGTACTGCTGCTGAAGTTACTCCAATCCGTTCAATTGACCACAGACAAATTGGTATAGGTAGAAGAGGACCAATTTCTGAAGAAATACAATCTGCATTCTTTGACATAGTAGAAGCTAAAGTAGAAGATAAATACGGCTGGTTATCCTACATCTAAGCGGTGTAAAATATGAATATAATTCAAGCTATAATAATTGGTATTGTTCAGGGGTTAACTGAATTTTTACCAGTTAGTAGTTCTGCGCATTTAGTTTTTGCCCAGAATATTTTAGGTGTTGAAAGCTCTCTTGCTTTTGACATTTTTCTTCATTTGGGAACATTGATTGCTGTATTGTGGTTCTTTAGATATGATATAATCAAAATGATTAAATCATGGTGGTTAAGCATTGGTGATATCCTACAGGGAAGATTTATGCAAGGTTTCTATGAAGATGCATACAAAAGACTTGCGTGGTATGTAATTTTAGCTACCATTCCTGTTGCTATTGTGGGAATACTATTTGATGATGCCATTGAATCATTATTTGCAGGTGCACTTTACGTTCCGGCATTTTTCCTATTTGTAACAGGTACTATACTTTACCTGTCTCAAAGAATGGCTAGCGGTAATGTAACTTTGAATAATATTTCCAAAAAGGAAGCATTATGGATGGGTTTAGGTCAAGCATGTGCAATATTGCCAGGTCTTTCCCGTTCTGGTACTACTATTGCGGCAGGTTTAACTATTGGGCTTGAAAAGGAATTTGCAGCTAAATTCAGTTTTATATTATCCATTCCAGCAATTTTTGGAGCTTTCGTATTTAAATTAAAGGATATCGGTTCAGCGATGGATGTTAACTTTTTGCCTATATTTTTAGGTTTCATCGCATCAATCATTGCAGGTTATATAGCTATTAAATGGATGCTGGACCTAATCCAAAACAAGAGTTTAGACATATTTGCTTATTATTGCTGGGCGGTTGGTATAATAGTGTTTATGGGCTCAATAGCCCACATATTTTAAAATTAGAGGTATAGAGATTTAAAAATCTCTATCCACAAACTTTTTCTATTCTTTTTCTAAGTTTTTCAACGGAACTTCCTAGGACAAGTGCGGTATACATTGCCCCGCCTGCTCCGGCTCCTTCTTTAACAAATCCCTTCAGGTAATTTTTCAGTCCTTCATGTTCGGATTCTTCAAATCTAGGGTCAACTACATTAACTGTAATGCTGTCGTCGATTTGTTTTAGTATTCCGAATAGGTCTGCTGTTTCATCACCTGCAACAAATACTGTTGTTGAAAGGTTAATTCTTGAAAAATCAAATGAAGGCTGTAGTGATTTTATAATGGCACATACGGCGGCCATCTGTGTTCCTCCTGCCAAAATAACAGGAATATCTGAACCAAGAACTATTCCTGCCATTGCAGGCAATGTTGGATCGCCCACTGCACCGATTGCTTGGATTGCATCAATGTCGTCTGTTTTAGGGTCAAGTCCTGCATTTTCTAGGCCTTCGTCTACAATTTTTGTTTTCATGTCATGAGGATTGTGCGGCATGCTTCCACTAACCTTTTCATTGGCATCATAGCCCAAGGCCCTTAGGACTCCTAAAGCGGTTGTGGTTCCTGCAGCGATGCTTTCACCAATAATGAGCATTTCGTGCCTTGCTGATAGTTCTGCACCTAAATCCTTTGCATTTTCCAGGATTTCTAATGGGTTCAATACTCCTTTTCCAGTTTTTATGTCTCTTCCATATTCTTTACCAAGACTGTAATATTCAATATCCGGCTTAATTTTGGAACCTGCATCAACAATAACAAATGGGATATTTGCAAGTTGCAGTGATGCTTTTGTAAGTCTTGCAGGTGTTGGTGCAGCTGCATCGCCCACTACGGTTTCAGCTGGAGCTTCACAGCATCTTACTTCGCCTAAAACCATGAATTCAGCATCGGATGCTGGTGTGTATATTGTCAATTCTGCTGTTGGGCCAGCTCCTGAAAGCCCTTCTATTAAGGAAGTTTCAGTTGTCCCAATTGTTAGTAAGAATACTGGATCATCGCATTTCTGTAATTTTTCTGTTAATTCTGTTGATCCATAAGTGGTAATTCCATCAATCATCTTTTTCACCTTGCTTTTTTAATAAATCAATAATAATTTTATTTTGATTAATGATTTTTTTATTCTGGAGCATGATTTTCTTTAACATCTCAATTTCTGGTAATTCATCATCCCTGTAAAATTCTTTACCGTCTCTTGCTCTTGGTGGAATTTTAATTTGGTCTTTTGGAGGAAGTGATGTTTTTTCGTCTGATCTTGGTGGAATAACTCCTCTAGAAGCGCTGTCTTCGTTTGAAATGAAGTCAACATATCTGTGTGTTACTTTCTTTTTTGATCTCTCATCAAGCAATTCCATCAATCTGTCATCTACTTCTTTAACACCATGAAGTTGTTCCTGCTCCACTTCGTGCAATAATCTTTTTTGAATGTTATATGCATTATAGATTGGTATTCCACGAGTTTCACATTCGTTTTTAAACATATCACTGATGTTAATGTCTCCTGTTAATTTTTTAACTCTTTTTTGCTCCGGAGTATTTGCACTATAAAATCCCATATTTTTACTTTTGTTTTTTAAATTTAAAAAATATTTTTATATTCTTTAAATCATAATATGTAATTAATTAAATTTTTCAGTTGATTGTGTTGATAAGTTTAGGGATTGAAGGAACTGCAGAAAAAACCGGTGTAGGCATTGTAGATAGTGATGGAAATATTCTAGCCATGGCTGGAAAACAGCTGTTTCCAGAAGAAGGTGGCATTCATCCAAGAATTGCCGCAGAACATCATGCTGAATGGATTCCTAAGTTAATTCCGCAAGCTATCGAAGAATCAGGATTATCATATGATGACATTGATTTAATTTCCTTTTCACAGGGGCCGGGTTTAGGGCCCGCTTTAAGAATTGTTGCCACTTCAGCAAGAAGTCTTGCTTTATCACTTAAAAAGCCTATCATTGGTGTCAATCACTGTATTGGTCATGTTGAAGTCGGAAAACTTGACACTGGTGCAGTCAATCCGGTATCTCTTTATGTAAGTGGTGGAAACAGCCAGGTAATTGCATATGAAAGTGGTAGATATAGAATTTTTGGTGAAACTTTAGATATTGCAGTTGGAAATTGCCTTGACCACTTTGGTCGTGAAACCGGTTTGGGTCATCCCGGAGGGCCAGTCATTGAAAAATTGGCCAAACAGGGCTCCTACATTGATTTGCCTTATGTAGTTAAAGGAATGGACTTTTCATTTTCTGGATTGCTGTCTGCAGCTTTAAGGGAAGCTGAAAAAGGCACTCCAATGGAAGATGTCTGTTTTTCACTTCAGGAAACTGCCTTTTCCATGCTGGTTGAGGTAACCGAACGTGCCTTATCACACACCCAAAAGGATGAGGTCATGCTTTGCGGTGGCGTTTCAGCAAATTCAAGACTTAGAGAAATGCTCAAAACAATGTCTGAAGAGCATGGCGCCAAATTTTACATGCCGGAAATGAAGCTCTGCGGGGATAACGGAGTCATGATTGCATGGCTTGGACTGTTAATGTGCAGAGAGTTTGGACCAATGGATTTAAAGGATACTGGGGTTATTCAAAAATTCAGAACAGATGAAGTGGATATTCCTTGGATTGACAATACCAAAAGCTATTTGCAATTAAGCGATGAGTTCATTGCAAAGGGTGCTGAATCAAACATTGTTAAAACTACTTATTTAGGCCAAAAAGCAGTAATTAAGGATAGAATCCCTAAAGGATATAGAATTCCTGAAATCGACAATAAAATCAGAAAGGCACGAACCAAAGAAGAAGCAAAGCTATTGTCTGATGCAAAACGTGCGGGCGTTAAAACACCTGTTTTATACGATGTTAATTTGGAGGATAAGGCTATTGTAATGGAAGAGATAGAAGGACCAATGCTTAAGGATGTCATTGATGATGATTTGGCATTCAGAATTGGCCGAGAAATTGCAAAATTGCATTCATCCGACATTATTCATGGCGACATTACTACTTCAAATATATTGCTGCAGGGAGATAAACTGGTTTTCATTGATTTTGGGCTTGGAAGATATTCTCCACTTAATGAGGATAAGGCAGTTGATTTACTTGTTTTGAAAAAGTCTCTACAAAGTATTGACTATAATTTAGCTTTAAAATACTTTGATTTAGTTTTAAAAGGGTATGGTAATGAATCGATTATGAATACTATATCTGACATAGAATCCCGTGGAAGATATACTCACTAATTTTTACATTAACTATATTAAAAAATGAAATCATATTTTAAAATATGATAACATTTATAACTGGTAACGAACATAAAGTTAAAGAAGCAGAGAATATTTTCAAAGATTATGACATTAACTTAAAGCATATTGATTTGGGTTACGAAGAGCCTCAAGGAACTCTTGAGGAAGTGGCCATATCAGGCGCAAAATATGCTTGTCATGAACTTGACTGTCCTGTGATTGTTGAAGATGCTGGTTTATTCATTAAAGCTTTAAACGGGTTTCCGGGAACATATTCACATTATGTTCAAGATACTATTGGAAATCAAGGAATATTAAAGCTTTTGAAAGATACTGATGACCGATATGCCGAATTCAGGTCAGTTATTGGGTACTGCGCCCCCAATTCTGAGCCCAAGACTTTTTTAGGCAAGGTCGAAGGTGAAATCGCAGTTGAAGAAAGAGGAGATTTAGGATTTGCTTTTGATCCGTTGTTTTATGTGCCTAGTTTAGGCAAAACTTTCGGTGAGCTTACAACTGAAGAGAAAAACCAGTTTTCACATAGAAAAAATTCATTAAAGAAATTTATAGAATGGTATTCCAGTCAAGAGTAACATTTATCTGCTTATTGGGCTTATTTAAGATTTAAAAAATTTAAAGAGGTTTATATTATGGCAAGACCAGAATGGGTAACTTATAGTGACGAAGAAATTGAAGAAATGATTTTAAAATTTAACAGAGAAGGTAAAAGTACTTCCGAAATCGGTATTATTTTAAGAGACCAATACGGTATTCCATCTGTTAAAGATGTGACCGGTGAAAGAATCACCCAAATCTTAGAAAGAAACGGTCAAGCTGGCGACTACCCAGAAGATTTATTAAACTTAATCAGAAGAGCAGTCAACATCAGAGACCACTTAGAAGAAAACCCTAAAGATTTACACTCTAAAAGAGGTTTAACTATCATCGAATCAAGAATCAGAAAATTAGCATCTTACTATGTAAGTGAAGGTAAATTACCAGAAGGTTGGAGATATAATCCAAAAGAAGCAGCACTCCTTGTTAAATAGATCCAGTGAAGCCACTGATATGCTTAAGGAGCATATTGAAAAGGATAGTGTTATAAGATTAATTTCTCATAACGATGCTGATGGAATTTCATCCGCAGCTGTTATAGCGAATGCTTTAGCTGAGGAAAATGTTCAATTCCACACTTCCATTGTCCCTCGTCTTAGAGAGGACATGGTTAATCAGCTAAGAAGTGAAAAATATGACTTGTTCATATTCTCGGATATGGGAAGTCCCTTTATTAAAGAATTCAACACCTATAAGCACGATGTTATTGTTGCAGATCACCATCAGGTAGATGGTACTGAATCCGAAAGCAATGTTGTCCATGTCAATCCTCATTTGTTTGGAATTGACGGAAGCAGGGATTTATGCGGTGCAGGTTCCAGCTATTTGTGTGTCCGTGATTTGGACAAAAAGCATTTGGCTTATTTTGCTTTAATAGGTGCATTTGGTGATATGCAAGGTCAAGATGGTTTTACTGGCGTTAACAAATTAATTCTTGACGATGCTCTTGAAAGTGGTACTTTAGAAATTCATGAAGGTTTAAAAATTGTTTCTAAAGCATCTGAACCAATCTATAAATCTTTAGCTTACACTTTTTCACCTCCACTTCCAAAAATTAGTGGAGATTTGGATGGAGCCCGTGAGTTTTTAGAACGCATGAACTTATCTTATGGAATTAAATTCACCGACATGGAAGATGAAGAAAAGGACTTATTGAAAGATGCCCTTATTCAAATCAATCCTGAAATTTTCGGTGATTGCTATACAATTCCAAAAGAAGTTCCTTTGCTACGTGATTTAGAAGAGTATTCATATATTCTTGACGCATGTGGTAAAAATAAAAAGCAAGGGCTTGGATTGAGCATTGCACTTGGTGAAAGAGACCAGGCATTGGATGCAGCATTAAAACTGCAACGCCAATATCGTGACCAAATTGTTAAAGGTCTTGAATGGGTTAAGCGTGAAGGTGCTCAACAATTGAACAGCATTCAGTACTTATACTCTGAAGATAAAGTATTAAAGTCTGTCATGGGTACTATTGCAAGTATTGGTCTATCAGTTGAGCTATTGGATGATTCAAAACCAGTAATTGGAATGTCCAGGCTTCACAAGGATATAAAAATTTCCGGTAGGACCACAAGACAGATGGTTGCTAAAGGCGTTAATTTGGGCCAAGCATTAAAAGACTCTTCCAATAACTTTGGTGGAACTGGTGGAGGCCATGACATTGCTGCAGGGGCCATGATTCCATATGAGAGCAAAGACAATTTCTTACACTTAGTTGATGAAATGGTTGAATATCAATTGACAAATGATTAGTATGTTTTTAACAAAAGAAGAACAAGCAATGTGTGACGGGGAGTTTGGAGAAACTATCCGTAAAAGTATGGATATTCTTGTTGCATTAGGAGACATTTATGGTGCTTCTAAATTGGTGGATATTACTTCTGCACAGGTATCAGGTGTTTCTTATAAGACAATTGGGGATGCAGGCTTAGAATATCTTGAAGATTTAGCTCAAGACGGGTCAGGCAAAGCTACAATCAACGCTTCTCTTAATCCTCCTGGAACTGATTTGGATAATTGGGAAGAATTAGGTTTTCCTGAGTATTTTGCAATTAAGCAAAATCAAATCGTAGACGCATATGCAAATCTTGGAATTGCAAAAACCTGTACTTGCACTCCATATCTTGTGGGTAATGTGCCAAGATTTAGAGACCATGTATCCTGGTCCGAATCATCTGCTGTTGCATATTGTAATTCTGTAATTGGTGCTCGTACAAACCGTGAAGGGGGACCAGCAGCGCTCGCAGCAGCTATTGTTGGTAAAACTCCGCTATATGGATTCCACTTGGAACATAATAGGAAAGCAAATTTAGTTGTTAATGTTAATTGTGAACTTAAGGGTGCTGATTTTGGTGCTTTAGGTTACATTATTGGTAAAGTCGTTGGTGGAGGAGTGCCTTATTTTAAATTACAAAATACTCCTACAAATAATGATTTAAAAACTTTAGGTGCAGCGCTTGCATCTTCAGGTTCAGTTGCACTTTACCATATGGAAAATGTAACTCCAGAGTTCAATATCGCTGGTGAAGAGGATGTTGAGGATATCATGTTTATTTCTGAAAAGGAAATTAATGATACTCGCCAAAAATTAACTACTACTGATAAAGAGCCTGATTTAATATGTTTGGGCTGTCCTCATGCATCACTTGAAGAAATTAAACAAGTAGCTAATATTGTTCAAGGAAAAACTATTAAAAATAAATTATGGATTTGCACATCTGTTAGCGTTAAGGCGACTGCTGATAGAATGGGCTACACACAAATGATTGAAAATGCAGGTGGAAATATAGTATGTGACACTTGTATGGTTGTAGCTCCAATTGAAGAGATGGGCTTTGAGGTAATTGGTGTAAATTCAGCAAAAGCAGCAAATTATGTTCCGTCAATGTGCGGACTTGATGTTGTTTATAATGATGTAGAAAATCTTATTCAGTTTGAATGAGTTTTCTCAAATTCTTTTTTTTAAAAAACTTATTTTTCTTATTAAACTATAAATTAAATAACTTCTATACATTATAGTAAGAAATTATAAGGAAGACTACTATGAATTATTTAGTTGTTGGTGCTGGAAATGCTAGTAGGCCTGTTGCAAGACTACTAAATCATTTAGGCCATGATGTCGTTATCACTGATTTAAAAGACAAATCTGAATTTAAAATAGAATTCCAAAGAAGTTTAAATCAATTGGAAAAGGAAGGGGTAAAACTGGACATGGCAAACAAAAATCCTTCTGTTGATGGATTTGATGCTGTCTATATGCCTCCAACATTGCCGGATTCCGCTCCAATAGCTCAAAAAATAGCTAAGTCCGACTTAAAAGTTTTAACTAATGAAGAGTTTTCCAAAATTGTTAATGATTTGATTCCAGTCGATATAATTGGAATAACCGGAACCATGGGAAAGACCACCACTACTTTTATTACTACTAGCTTATTTAAGCAGGCGGGCTATAAGGTATGGTCCTGTTCATCTCTAGTAAATAATTTAGTTTCAGAAGCCATTATTGATGGCATTGTCACAGGCAAATCCGAAAACTGTGATATAGCTATTTTTGAACTTCCTCATGGAACAATAGGACTTTTAAATAGATTGAATATTAAAATTGGCCTTCTAACTAATATTGCTGAGGATCATTTGTCCGAGTTTGGAGGATCCCTTGAAAAATACCAGCAACGCAAATTGGTTCTGCAAGCCATGAGCGAAACTTTTATTGCAAACAATTCATGCAGAGACATAATTGAAAAGGTTCGTGATGATGCGAGATACTATGCCCTTGATGAGGATGTTGACTTCAAAGGAACTGTAGGTGAAAAATCATTAACTATAAAATATAAAGATGATGAGTTTACAACTCCTTTCTATATGATGAGCTATTTCTTTGAAAACTCAGTTGCCGCATCAGCTGTAGCATTGACATATGGAGTTGATAAACAGGATATTATCGATGCATTAACCATATTCAAAGGATTGCCTGCACACATGGAGGATGTAGGTGACTACAATGGCAGGAAGGTTATCCTGGATTCTGCATTTTTATATGATGGAATGAAAATTACTCTTGATTACTTTAAAGATGAAAGTGTTGTACTATTTTTAGATCATTTTGATACATTATCTGTACGTGATAAAGCGGAAGTAGGAGAACTGGTAAGCGAATATGATATCAAAGTTGTTATAGCTAGTGGATTCAATGAAGTAACACAGTGTGTTGAAATGGAAGCCGCTCAGGAAATCCTGGATGCCATAACAAATCCTAAAATCGAAAAGGTAGCTGTTGAGACAATTGAAAAGGCAGCCGAGTTAACATTCAAATATTCAGTTCCAGGGGATATAATTCTACACATGGGGCCGCTTATAGCATATGACAGGCTTACAACTGTTGAGAAAATCATGAAAGGACTTGAAAAAGGAAGTAAAGAATATGAATAAGAATAAAACCTTTGGAGTTATTGGAGTTTGTGGAGCAAACGGCAATTTAATTGCAAGAATCCTCAAACAAAGAGGATATAATGTTATTGGAACCGATTTGTCATTTAAAAAAGATTGCAGATTTGCAAAATCCCTTGAAGGTTATGACATTGATGTATTTTATGGAAAAACTCCAGAAACTTTCTTTAAAAAAGCCGATTATATAATTCCTCCCGCAAGTCTATCTAAAGATTCAGATATTTTAAAAAATTGTGACAAGCCTCTTTTAGAACTTCAAGAGGTCATTGACATGATACAGCCAGAAAAGCCAGTATTTGGAATAACTGGTACCAACGGCAAAACAACAACCACCACTCTACTTAAAAGAATTGCTTATGATAATGGAATTAAGCCATGTGAACATGACCTGGAAGGCATGCAGGGAAATGCCGAATTTATTCCGATATTGCAGTCAAGATTGGATGGGGATGTTGCGATTTTGGAAGTCGGAACATTCGGTAAACCGGGTACTATTGGAAGAATAGTTAAAAATACTGCCATGTCCAACGGTTTGATTACCAACATTACTCCTGATCATCTTAATGACCTTGGAAGCTTTATGGATTATGCCAAGGTTAAAAGTGAATTCATTTCTGAATTGGGTCTTGGCCAATTGATTGTAAACGGTCAGGATCCGACAATTATGGGACTTTTACGCGAACTTGACTTTAAGGGCGAAGTCATAACATTTGGTGTTGATGAGCTTCCGGATTCAATCGGTATGAAGGAATGTGTCTGTGGAAATGAAATAGCCGTTAAAGAAATTATTTCCGGCTGTGGTTACTACTACTGCAAATGTGGAATTACAACTCCTCAAGTAGATTATATTGCAACAAATGTCGATTTGGCAAATAGGACTTTTGATTTGCACACTCCTACTGAAAAATTAACCGTTAAAATGGGTATTGATGGACTTCATAATGTTTACAATATTACTGGAGTTATCATTGCAGCCCATATTTTCTTGGATTTGCCTTATGAAAAAATATTGCCGACTATTGCCAGTTTTACTGGTGTCAGTGGAAGAATGGAAGAGGTAGCAAAGGTTAAAGGCAAAGATATTTTCGTTGATTATGCTCATAATCCTGCAGGTGTTGAAACTGTCTTGAAGGAATTTAAAAAATTGTTTGGTGATTTTACTACAGTAATAACAGTTTCATCTGAATCCGGTTACATTGGTGATGTGGACATATTTAACAGTGTTTTAAAATTCTCAAAATTCATTGTTCCGGCTTCAGTCGCTTCTCAAAAAATAGCTTTGGAAAAATTAAAAGATAATCCAAAATTAAATGATAGAATCTTTTTAAATCCTGTTGGAGATTTTGTTAAAACCGGAACTTTAGGAGCTTCAAAAGATGAAGTTCGTGACGGTTTAAGAAAAGCTTTAAATTTAGACTGTGAAATGGTAATCGCTATTGGTGAAGCGGCCACTAAGTTTAAAGACGTTGTTTTTGAACTTTAATTCAATTTTTGATAATTTTAATTTAAGTTTGTAATTTGGATTACTTTACAAATGCTCTCACTTAGGTTTTATAAGTAACTAAGAATTAATATGATATTAAGGGTTAGGTAGAAATTCTTTTACAAATTATATGTGGGTTTTGTTATGACTAGTTATATTAATCATCCTTTATTAAAAAAAGATGCTATTGAATCAAGATTATATCAACAGATTCTTGCAGGGGATGTATTAAAAAAAGGAAATACGATGGTTGTTGCACCTACTGCGTTAGGTAAGACAATCGTAGCTATTTTAGTTGCTGCCGATAGGTTGCATAAAGTAAAAAATTCTAAAGTATTGGTCTTAGCCCCTTCAAAACCCTTAGCAATACAGCATGAAGCTAGTTTTAAGGAATTCATAACCCTACCTTGCTCTTCATTGACAGGGGCTATAAAAACTGATGAAAGAATTAAAAGATGGGAAGAGTCCAGAATAATTTGCGCAACACCGCAAACCGTTGAATCAGATTTATTAAACGGACGTTATGATTTGAGCAATGTCTCATTGATTGTCTTTGATGAATGCCATCATGGTGTTGGATCTTATTCTTATGTTTATTTGGCTTCACGTTATGTCCAGGAATCCAAATTCAATTTAATATTAGGCCTTACCGCATCACCTGGTTCTGACAAATTTAAGATTAAAGAAGTTTGTGAAAACCTATACATTCAAAACATTGTTGTAAAAACAGAAGATGACGTGGATGTAAAGCCTTACTTTAATCCGGTTGAGATTGAATGGGTTAGAGTAAAGATGAGTTCAGAAATTGAAAAGATTAAAAAACATGTTGACAAGGCATTGAAAGTAAGACTTAAAGCTTTGAAGAACATGGGAGTTATAAAAACTGTTTCTGTTGGTAAAGTTGATATTCTGAAAGCTAGGGGTAGAATTCAAGGTGAAATTGCCCGTTCAACTAATCCAGATAAGGATCTCTTCCAGGCCATTTCAATATTGAGTGCCGTTATCAACATTCAGCATGCTCAGGAATTGATTGAAACTCAGGGAATACAAACTTTCAATAAGTATGTTGCAAGGCTACGTAAGAAAAAAACCAAAGCTGCGAAATCATTAATGTGGGATGATAACTTTGGCCGTGCTGTTAAATTAGCAAAAAATGCAGAGAAGAACGGTTGGGAACATCCAAAACTTAGGGAAATAACCAAAATTCTTAAAAAGGAATTGGGTGAAAGTGACGGCCAGACAAAACTTAAGACTTCCAGGTTCGATGATAAAAGCGATGAAAGCTCTTCAAAAATAATGGTATTTACACAATATCGTGATACCCTTGAGATGATTCATCAAAAATTGGAAAAAGAAGGAATAAAATCCGCTAAATTTTTCGGTCAAGCAACAAAAGATGGTGAAAAAGGTTTAACTCAAAAGGAACAAAAGGCAATAATCAAATCATTTAGAATGGGAGAGTATGATGTATTGTTGTCCACAAGTGTTGCTGAAGAGGGTATCGATATTCCTGCAGTTGATTTAGTTGTATTATATGAGCCAGTTCCATCCGAAGTTAGAATGATTCAAAGAAGAGGCAGGACAGGCCGTAAAAGAACAGGCCGTGTAAAGGTTTTAGTTACCAACGGAACAAGGGATGAAGCTTATTTCTGGTCATCTATCAGGAAAGAAGACAGGATGAAAAATCAACTCATTGATCCTGAGGTATTGGAAGAGCTGAACGCTTCTGCAATTGAGCGAATGGATAATGAAAAAAAGGTTAAGGTATTAGATAAACCGAAATCAAAAGGAAATAGACCAATTGTTTATGCAGATTCAAGAGAAGGCAATTCCAAGGTAATCAGATATCTAAATGAAATTGAAGTTGATGTAAAGATAAATTCCATGGCCGTAGGGGATTATCAGGTTAGTGATGAGGTAGCTATCGAGAGAAAAACAACTAAGGATTTTGTTGAATCCATCATGGATAAGAGACTATTCAAACAGGCACGTGAATTATCTGAAGAGTTTAAAAGGCCGGTAATTATTCTTGAAGGGGATGATTTGTATAATGGTGTCATCCATCCTAATGCGGTGAGAGGGTCTATTGCTGCTTTAGCGCTTGATTTTAGAATCAGCATTATCCCTACAAGAAACGCTCAAGATACGGCTTACATGATTAAAAGAATAGCTATCAGAGAGCAAAAAGGTGAAAAAATACCAATTCAGATTAGAACTGATAAAAAGCCGGTTAGCTTAATGGAACAGCAATTGTTTATTGTTGAATCATTGCCTAATATTGGGCCTGTTAATGCTAAGAATTTGTTGTCACACTTCGGTTCTGTTTCTAATGTTTTTAATGCTAGTGAAAGCGAACTTCAGGAAGTTGATGGAATCGGTAAAAAAACAGCAGAAAACATTAGAAAAGTAATTGAATCTAAATATTTGTATTTTGAAAAAGAGATTAAGGAAAAGAAACTTCTTTAGAAGTTTTCTTTCATGTACTCATAACTTTTTTTGATAGAATCGAAATCATTTACTTCAATGATATAGATGCCATCATAATTATTTTTCTTTAAATCATTGATGATGCCTTTAAAATCAATTGAGCCTTCACCTAATGCAAGGTGTGCATCATCATCACCAAAATTATCATGGGCATGTATGTGTTTAATCGAAGAAAAGTACATTGCATCCGGAGAGTATCCTGCATGGTTGGCATGACCGATGTCTAAAGTCATTGCCATGTCATAAGATAGGAGAGTATCATGTAATTTTTCTAAGTTTTGATAAATCATTCCCTCGAATGTTGGCATATTTTCAATTGCAGTTGAAACTCCTAAATCCTTACCATATTCCCCAAGTTCTCTGATTGATTCATTTGAAAATTCATAGACTTTATCTAAAAAATATTTGTTTGCTAAATATGGTGCAAGTCCAGGATGCACAACAACAGTTTCAGCATCGATTTTGTTTGCTAAATCAATTGAATCTTTAATTTGATTTATTGAGTTTAATCTGCTTTTATCTTGAAGGGCTGCAATATTAACATCCATAAACGGAGAGTGGATAGAGTATTTTAAATTAAAACTTTCCAACATTTCGGCATTGATGTTTTCAAATGGAAATTGGTGAACTAATTCTGTATATTCAAGTCCCAATCCTTCAATAAATTCTAAAGTGTCTTCTAATCCATATTCCAGTCCTGCAAGTGTAGATGCTCCAAGTTTCATAGTATCACATTTTTTGAACAGCCGTAATCTTCAATCCCATTTCAAGTGCTTCAATAATGAAATCGGATAATTCATTTCCTCTTTTGATTTTTATTTCACCTTTTTTGGAGGTGGTTGCTGTAAATAGGTATTCATTGTCAATTAAGATATCAAAGTTTTTTCTTCCGTTTTCTTTACCTAATTCAAGGATTAACTGCTTTTTAGTATGAAGAATATCTATTTCAAATGGAGTCTTATTAATTGGTTTTGCCTCAATAACTTCAACTCCCAAACTTATTCCGATGCTTTCTTCAATTTCTGCAATTCTCTTACCATTTTTGCCAATGATTTTTGGAACATAATCATCTGGTATGTAAATATTTGCCCTTTCAGGTGAGATGACTTCAACTTCAACATTCGCCTTTTTAGGCAGCAATTTTTTGATTTTTCTTAAGATTTCCTTTTCGGCAATTTTGTCAACGGAAGATTTGTATGATTCATTTTGTGAGCCTCCATTTACAAGATCCATATCCATTACAATGGTCTGCTCACCGTAAGTGTAGATTTCATTTTTAAGTTCGCCGGTTTCAAAGTCCCTTACTTCAATGACAGGTCTTGCAAGATCCGCCTCTTTCATCCCTGTTGGAACTTTAACAGTCATTTTTGTCTCATAGACGCTTGTAACTTTACCGTCTTCAATATAAATACTGGTATCAACAATTGAAGGGATTACGCCAAGCTCCACTCTTGAAGCGATTCTCTGAATTGCATCGATTGGTCTGGTTGCATGGACAACTCCAATCATTCCAACACCGGCCAATCTCATATCTGCAAAGATGCTAAAGTCAGTATTTTTTCTAAGCTCATCATAAATTGTGTAATCCGGCCTTACAAGCAACAGTACATCTGCGGTATTTTCCATACTTCCTTCAAGTGGGGAGTATTGTGTAATTTCGTCTGGAAGCTGCAAATCTCTTGGAGATTCCATTGTCTTTACAACTTTATTTAATTTTGATGAGTAGTATTTTGCAATGGCCTGTACAAAAGTACTTTTACCGGCTCCAGGAGAACCTGAAATCAATATTCCTTCAGCGTTAGTCCTGATTCTTTCAAGTAATTTATCGGATAGGTGATATTCATCTAAGCTGATATTGGCTACAGGCCTTACGATTGTAATTTCTAGAGCTTCAGAAAATGGAGGGTAAGCTATTGAAATTCTATATTCTCTGGATTGAACGACGAACGATCCTTCCTTTTCACTTTCCAAATAGGTTTTTGGGTCGCTTTTTGCCTTATCAAGTATCTCATCCACGATTTCCTTAAGCTCTCTGTGAGTGTAACGTTTTTCATTTAACACTACAAAATCGATGTGTCCGGGAGTTCCTTTTTTAGCCATCGGGACAACATTTTCTTTTAAGTGTATGGACATTGTAGTGTCATCAAAGAATTTTTCAATTGAAAGCGGCTTTTCCTTGTATTCCTGTTTGAAAAAGTAAACGGGAATTCCCTGTGACTTTGCAACTTCAGCCTGCACTTTATCGTTAGTTAAAAGAGTTCCCATTTCGCTTCTTGCAAGGTCTCGGATAATGCTGTCTATTTCACCATTTTTGGCATGTCGGATATCATAATTGGTTGGCCTTTTTCCTTTAAAGCTAACTGATAACTCTCCTTCATATTGGAGTTCCTGTAATTTTTGAAGCTCCTTTAGGCCACGGTGACCTTCAGACCTATTGTCATTAGCTTGATGTTCAAGTTCACAAACGACTGCTTCAGGTACAATAATTTCCGGATAATCTAGGTTTTCCTTTTCAATCAATTCGCTTACTGCACCTATAATGATGGCGCTTGTGTCAGGTATAATGCATTTCATTTTAATACACGTCTTCTGGGTTAACAATTCTTTCTAATACGACATCCAAATCTTCATCTTTTAAATCGTCAATGTTAATGTTATTGTCAGTATTCAATTTTCTAAAGAAGCATGAACGGTAGCCTTCGTGGCAAGCTGCACCGGTCTGTTCAATTTTTAAAATAATTGCATCCATATCACAGTCAACGTAGATTTCTTTAACTTCCTGAAAGTGGCCTGATGATTCTCCTTTAAACCATAACTGGTTTCTTGATGTGCTCCAGTAATGAGCCTTGCCGGTTTCGATGGTTTTTATCAATGCTTCCTTATTCATATTTGCCAACATTAATATTTCGTTGGTTTCTGCATCCTGTGCAATTGCAGTAATGACTTTAACGCCATTGATTTCATGTCTGAAGTTGATATTCATGTTATGCCTCTTTTAAGTAATCTATAATATTGTCAATGTCAACTAATTCTTGCTCTCCGCTAATCATGTCTTTAACGGTAACCTTGCCCTCGGCAAGGTCGTTAGCACCAATAATAATCATTTTTTCAACTTTAATCTTATCAGCATAGTTCATTAATTTCTTGAATTTTTTACCGTTTAAGTCAACATCGGTTTTAAATCCATTTTGCCTTAGGGTTTGTGTAATTTCATAAGCTTTAACTCTAACGTCAGCAGAAATTGGAGCTACATAAACATCCAAGTGTGAAGGCAATTCCTCTTTATCGGTGAGCTCTTCGATTGCATTCATCAATCTGTCAAAACCTAGTGCAAAACCGGTTGATTCTACTTCCTGGCCTCCAAAGAGTTTTACCAGGCTGTATGATCCTCCACCACAGATTTGTTTTTGCGCACCGAGTTCGGGAACATAAATTTCAAATACAATTCCAGTATAGTAATCAAGTCCTCTTGCAACACCTAAGTTTAATGTATAATTTTCAACTTGGAATGCTTCTAAAAGACTTATTAATTCTTTTAACTCTTCCAATGCTTCTTTTGGTTCTTCATATGGTGCAATTAACTCTTCAACATCTGTGATAATGGATTTGTCTCCAACAAGGTCAATTAATTTTAATAGAATTTGATTCAATTCATCATTGTCAATAACTGGTTCATCACCGCTTAATGATTCGATTAGTAAATCCTTATCGCCTTTGTCAATAACAACCATGATTTCCCTTTGAGTTTCATCTGAAATGTCAAAGTGTTCGAATAATCCTCTGATAATTCCCAAGTGGTTAATGTTAACGTCGGCTGTGGTAATGCCCAATGATTTGATTGCATCTGAACAGAGTGCAATTACTTCAGCTTCCCCTTGGGGGGTTTTTGCACCAATCAATTCACATCCAAATTGCCAAAATTGTCTGAATCTTCCCTTTTGAGGTCTTTCATATCTAAAGCAGCTGCCGTAGTAATATAATTTAATTGGTTTAACAGCTGTTTTTTCAAGTTCGTTTAAGTATAATCTAGCTACTGGAGCAGTAATTTCAGGTCTTAGGGTCAATTCTCTGTCAGATTTGTCTTTAAAATTGTATAATTGATTTACAATTTCGTCTCCAGATTTTGTTGTAAATAAGCTTAATTCTTCAAATAAAGGGGTTTTGATTTCTTGATAACCATAACTTTCAAATACTTTTCTTAAGGTACCTTCTGCTTGTTTTCTTTCACGCATTTCTTCAAATAAAAAGTCTCTTGTACCTCTTGGTCTTGTAAATTCCATTTTTACACTCCTTGTAAATAATATAGTATAATTTAACTATGTATGTACAAAGTTATATAATCTTTGTTAATCAATTAAATATTATATGAAAATTAAAGGTAGTACGAATATTGTAGGTCTGATAGGTCATCCTGTAGAGCATAGTTTCTCGCCACCAATGCACAATGCCGCATTTGAGGCATTAGGAATGGATTATGCTTATGTTGCTTTCGATGTTAATCCAAATGAATTAAAATCAGCTATTAGTGGGGCTAAATCACTAAATATTAAAGGATTCAACGTTACAATTCCACATAAAATTGGAGTAATTGAATTTTTAGATGAGATTGATGAAGTAGCAGGTTTAATAGGAGCAGTAAATACAATTGACTTTAAAGAGATGAAAGGTTACAATACCGATGGAATTGGTGCAGTTAAGGCAATTGAAGAGGTAACCAGCATTGAAAATAAAAATGTCATTGTTGCCGGTGCAGGCGGTGCATCAAGAGCTATTTCATTTTATATTGCAAAGTATGGTGCAGATACATTAACAGTTCTAAATAGGAATGTTGAAAAGGCACAAAACTTGGCTGGCGATGTTTTAGATTCAGGTTTGATGAATGAAGTTAAATACGCTTCTATTTCTGAGATTAATGAGTATCTATCTGATGGGGACATTTTAATTAATACAACTCCAGTTGGAATGCATCCGAATGTAAATGTTGATTCTATTGCAACTTCAGATGATATGCATGAGGATTTAGTCGTGTTTGATGCTGTCTACAATCCTAATGAGACTGTACTAATAAAGGAAGCTATCAAAGCTAATGCAAAACCAGTTTACGGAATCAAAATGCTGCTTTACCAAGGAGCAGAAAGCTTTAAAATATGGACTGGAGTAGATGCGCCTGTAGACGTGATGGAAAAGGCATTGAGAGAAACCCTTGATTTGTAGTGATATAATGGATTTGATGTTTGATATTTCTGGATTGGCACCTGATGAAGAGAAATTTAGCACATCTAAGGAAGATGTACTTAAATTTTTAAAGATGATTGGTGTCGATACTAGATTTATTTCTTATACTCCTCAAAAAATTTACATTAACAATTTGAGATTTTCGAAGTTTTCAAGAAAACGGGAAGCTACCTTTAATAAGCAATTCCATGAAATCGAGATTGTCAGATCCAAATTATTCCAGAAAATATGTTCAAAATCTTCTAAGCATTTGGCATTGGAAATTGAACCGAATTCCCGTATTTTAATGCCTGAAGATAATTTCATTGTTGAATTGCTGATGGAACCGTATACTCGTAAATATGGCGTTAAGCTAGTTCATGAGGGGGATTATGATTATATTGTCAACCCTTTGATTTTAGATGACCAGGTCAACGATATTTTTGAAGGAATTTTTTCAGGTGAAGGTTTAAATTATTCTAGACAATCAGATGAAATCTATCCATTGGTTGGTGTATCACTTGAGTGGATTAATTCATTTTTGGAAATGGACGGTCAAGAATTGATAGATAATAAAAATAAAAATGAATTAGCTAATTCATTTTCTGAATTTTTAAAAGATGTTGCTCCTCAATATAGGGAAAATGTTGTAAAAGCAGCTGAATTCATTGAAAAAAAGTTAGAAACTGAACAATGAAACCTGTTTATCAGTTTTCTTTTTCTCTTTTTTCTCTTCTGATTTTTCTTTAGCTTTTTCTTCTACTGTTTCTGGCTCTTCAATAATTTCTTCAGGGGGTTCTTCTACTGTTTCTGGCTCTTCAGTGACTTCTTCACTAAGAGTACTTTCTAAACCCGGAATTTCAAATGGCAGTGCATCATCTTGTGTCTCTTCGACTTCAGGAATTACATTCATCATCTGATTTTTAAGCTCTTCAGCACGTCTGTCACGCTCTTCAACTCTCATTTGAGCTTTTTGCTTTTCCATTTTGGTTACAACTTTTTTAGGGATTTTCTTTTTCCTGAATCGTTTGATTTCTGCATCTTCCAAATCTAAAAAGTCTGAAATCTCCC
Organism: Methanobrevibacter sp.; assembly: GCF_045586545.1. Classification (GTDB taxonomy): domain Archaea; phylum Methanobacteriota; class Methanobacteria; order Methanobacteriales; family Methanobacteriaceae; genus Methanocatella. Next base: position 8,105 of record NZ_JAZNAN010000073.1, on the reverse strand, counting down.
AGGCAAGTTCATCATTTTTAAACATTATCTCAAGATATGGGAACATTGAAATAGCTATTGAATGGGATATATGCATCTTTTTTGACATCTTCTCAGCAATATCGTCACGTAAATTACGTTTCCCACGGTTTCTACTCATTAAACCGAATATTGTTGGTGTCTGTATTTTGCTGAATTTTCTATAGGTTTCATGCTTGGAGCTGCTTACCCCTATTCCCATAAAGTCGCTTGCATATTTCCAATAACCATAATTTCTGCTGCTTTGAGCTCTTCCAAAGTTAATGTCGGCCTTTGAGATGTATTCATATGCTTTTTTTATTTCATCTTTTTTCTCATATTCTCTTGGAATGTTTTCCGCAATATATTCCATAACAAGTGTAGGGTCTTCTTCAACCCACAATGCCTCTTTTACATGTGATGGTGTTTTACTTTTCAAAACACCGGTGATTGCATTAAATATGTCTGAACGTGAATCTTTGGTAACTACATTTTCAACATCGCTCACGTCTAGCTTTTTATCTTTATCGGCAAGAGCTTGAAGTGTATTGATGGCAGATCTGACATCTCCCTGTGATTTTACTGCAATTTCTTTTAAAGCAGCAGGTTCCACTTCAACGCCTTCAGCTATTGAAATTTTTCTTAAAAGTGCAGAAATTGAATTCCATCTAGCTTTTTTCATTTTGATTACTGTGCACTTCGGTTTAATAGACTGCAAGCGTTTTGAATAAAAATCGTTAGCAATTAAAATCATTGGATGTTTGGAATTTTTAATTATCTCACCAATTGCTTTAACTCCTCCACGGTCGTTGCTTCCGTGAATTCCGTCAACTTCGTCAAGGATAATCAGTTTATACTCATCGCCAAATAGTGATCTTGATGATGAGGACTCTCCGATTGTGCTTTTGATAACATCCTGTGAACGCTTGTCACTTGCATTTAACTCGATATATTCGGAAAATTCCTTTGCGATAATCTGTGCGAGTGTAGTTTTTCCAATACCTGGCGGTCCAACTAAAAGCAATGGTATCTGTGGGTTGCTGTTCTTCCATGCATCAACCCAATCTGTGATTATCTTAATCTCTTTCTTATTACCGACTACCTGTGAGAGCTCTTGCGGTCGGTATTTGTCAGTCCATAACATTTCTATACCTTATAAGAATTTAGTGAGTAGTGCTTCAAGCTGTATTCTTGGATTTGACCCTTCTCTTATTCTAAAGTCGCATTCGGCTATTGCTTCAATCAAGTCCATGTAAATGCCTGCATCCATTTTTCCCTCAAGGACTCTTTTAGAAACGTCCTGATAAATTTGGGTAACCATATCTTCTCCACTGGTTCCCTGCAGCACCATGGTTTCTCTCAAGATGTTGCGTGCACCCATAAAGTCGCCCATCAGGGCTTTGTTAATCATATTTCCAATATCCTGTGGCTTTGCTTTGGAAACCACTTCATAAACTGCATCTTCTGTTATTGCTTCACCTTCGGAAGCGGCGGCCTGAAGGACATTCACTGCTTTTCTCATATCTCCTTCAGCAAAATAGATGATTGTTTCAAGGCCTTTGTCATCTGCTTCGAATCCTTCATTTTCACAGATGAACTGCAAACGTCCTTTGATTTCTTCTCCTTTTATCGGAGCGAATCTGAATATTGCACATCTTGATTGGATAGGGTCAATGATTTTTGAGGAATAGTTACATGAAAGTATAAATGAAGCGGTTTTGGTATACATTTCCATTTCACGACGAAGAGCATGTTGAGCGTCTTTTGTCATGTTGTCTACTTCGTCAAGGAAAATTATTCTAAATGGAGCGCCAACAGGTTTTAATCTACAGAAACTCTTAATGTCATTTCTTACAGTTTCGATTCCTCTTGCATCAGATGCATTCAATTCTAAAAAGTTATTTCTCCAGTATTCTCCAAGAATGGATTTTGCTAGTGCTAAGGCTGTGGTTGTTTTACCGACACCTGCAGGACCTGTAAACATTAAGTTAGGCATACTTTTTTCGCCTACATATTTTTCCAGTCTTGCTACGATTTGCTTTTGTCCTACGATGTCCTCTAGTTTTTGTGGTCTATATTTTTCTACCCATGGTCCGCTCATTTAATCACCATTTTTTTATAGTAACATTTATGTATGATGTTGTTAAATTATTTTTTGCTTAACTTTTATTAATGTATGAAATTAAATTAATATATAGTTAAAGTGAGCATTTGTTAAGTAATGTTTGCGAAAAAATAAGGTGTTAGAAATGAGAGGCACATGGAAACTTAAATTAAGAATGTGGATAACTTCCATTTTAATGTTTACAATTGTTTATATATTAGTTATGCTTGCGGGATGGTATTTAGGCGTAACCAATTACCTGATTTGGTTAGCTGCAAGTTTAATTATAGTATTTTTACAATATTGGTTTGGACCATCTCTCGTCAAACGTTCAATGAATGTAAGGCCGTTGTCCGAGGCAGAAGCGCCTCACATCCACCAGATGGTTCAGGAATTGGCTGACGCTGCGGGCATTCCAAAACCTGAAATCGGATTATCCGAAGTGAATATTCCAAATGCATTTGCTTATGGAAGATCAAAAAGAAGCGGACATATTGCGATAACCCGTCCTATTTTAGGCTTGCTTGACCGTGATGAACTAAGAGCAGTCATTGGTCATGAAATGGGCCACATAAAACATAATGACATGATTGTAACCTCTGCAGTAAGTGTAATTCCAATGATTTGTTATTACATTGCATTGTCATTCATGTTTTCAGGAGACAGCAGGAATGGCGGAACCATTATCATTGGAATTTTAGGATATGTATTCTATCTCATTGGCCAATTGCTGGTATTGTTTATTTCAAGAACAAGAGAATATTACGCTGATGAAGCTAGTGTAGAGTTTGGAAACAGGCCTGCCGCATTGGTATCCGCATTATATAAATTGTCATATGGTGCCGCAAGATGCAGCGACGAGACAATTGCTGATTACAACACAAATCGTGCATTCTTCGTCAATGATATAAATAATGCAAAACATGATGTCGTTGACTTTAAACAGATCGACTTTGATGGTGATGGAAGAATATCAGATGAAGAGTTGAGGAGGCTCGCTAATTCTGATGTAAAAATATCTAAGAAAAACGGGTTCATGGAACTATTGTCCACTCACCCGGATTCCTTAAAGAGAGTAAAAAGATTATCAGAACTTGAAAATTAGGTGTATAATATGAAGATGATTTTAGATGAACGTGGTAAGAAGTGTATTTTAAAACCTGGAGAAGAATTTCAAAGTGATTTGGGAATCATTAAGGCTGATGTATTGGATGCAGCTGAAATAGGAGATGAGGTTGAAAGCCACTCAGGCCACGCATTTAAAATCGTAAAACCGAATATCAATGACTTCATTGATGTAATGGAAAGACGCTGTTCAATTCTCATTAAAAAAGACATTGGACAGGTCTTATCCCACACAGGTCTAGGTGCGGGTTCAAGGGTAGTTGATGCCGGAACCGGTGCCGGTGCCATTGCACTTAACTTTGGTAATGTCGTCGGCGATGAGGGGGATGTTTTCACCTATGAAATCAGAGAGGACTTTGCAGAGATTGCCCAAAGAAACATCGACAACTTTGGAATAACCAACATCCATGTTAAAAATCAGAATATTAAAGAGGGAATCGATGAAGATAACATTGATTTGGTCTTTTTAGATTTGCCGAAACCATATGAAATATTTGAAGAGGTATTGGAGGCCTTAAATGTTGGAGGATACTTGGCAGTATATGCTCCATATGTCGATCAGGCTAAAATCTCTTATCGCGTTGCCAAAAAGCTAGGTTTTTATGATATTGAAATCATCGAGACTTTAGAGCGAGGGCTTGAAATTCGCCAGAATGGCGTTAGGCCAAAGACACGCATGGTTGGGCATAGTGGATATTTACTGTTTGCACGAAAATTATAACTAACTAGACCTTGAATATTTTTCAAAAATAAAAAATAGTTGGAATAATTAAGATTACTCCATAAATAATGCTGGTTTGTAAGGCATTGCATTTTTTGCCTTGTTTTGTGGGTCATATGAGTCATCGGTGTGTATGATAACTTCATTACCACATTCTTCTTTTATGTAGTCAAGCGCATCGGTTAGAATTTCTTCTTCATTTATTTTGCCGATGTATCTTGTTTTAGTTATCTCTTTACCGATTTTTTTGGCCACCATAGCTATTTCTTTTTTGTCATCATAGATGTTGGCTCCAATGGCTCTGCCCATAATCTGGCCGATATCAGGTTTTCCAACCTCATCAGCTATTTTGTACAAGTCCCATTTCCAGTCAGGGGCGAGGTAAATGTGGACCTTTTCAACATCGTCTCCAACCATCTGTTTAATGTGTGCGATATCTTTGATGATATTTTCCACTAACTCTTCTGATTTTTCAATTTCAATGCTCATTAGGCTTTCATCAGCTTCAGGCCAAGCGGCTTCACTTACAAAGCCTTTTCCACCATATGTGCTCCATAATTCTTCTGAAGTGTGTGGAGTAAATGGTGCTAAAAGCCTAATCCATGCTTCAAGGACAGTGGATAATACATAAATAACTGCAGGGTCTTTATCATCAATAATATGTTTCACACGATATAGGTAGTGGTCAACATCTTTTTTAAGCAAGAATAAGGAGTCTTGTAGAGCTTGTCTTGTCTGGAAGACTTCTAGAGCTTCAGTTGATTTTTTGATATGTTCGTTGAGTTGGCTAATCATCCATAAGTCAATGGTACGGGTCAGTTCAACTTCTTCGATATTGCTCAAATCTAATGGTGAACCTTTTACTTCTTCAACTTTAGCCGCAAATTCTCTAAACCATTCAAGTCTCCTTTTGGTTCCAAGAACTTCTTTTTCTCTCCAGTCGAAGTCTTGCCATGGTTCAGCTGATGCCATAAGGAAAAGCCTTACTACATCTGCTGTGTAATCTTTGATTGCATCTTTAAGTAAAATTACATTACCTTTTGAGGAAGACATTTTGTTTCCTTCTAAAAGACCCATTCCGAAGACTACTGTTCCTTTCGGCCATTTTTCTTCAGGATAAATTGCACTATGTGTAAACATTAAAAAGCTTAAGTGGTTTCCTACCAAATCTTTTGCAGATAATCTCCAATCGAGAGGATACCAATAGTTGAATTCGTCCTGGATTTCCTGAACCTTTTCAGCAGGCACGGTAATTTCGCCGGAATCTTTACCTAAAAGAACTTTATCAAAGAAAGCAAGGTTCAAATCATCAGGATCCATATCTTTTAAGTATTTTGCAATTGTATAGTAGGACATGTAAATAGTGGAATCGGTTAAAGGTTCGATTAACCATTGTTGGTCCCATGGAAGTCTGGTTCCAAGTCCTACTTTTCTGGAACATGCCCAATCATCCAACCAGTTAATGTAATATTCAAAGTTGCTTTTAAGTTCTTTTGGAATGATTGTTTCGCCTTCAAGAACTTGTAAGGTTTTTTCAGTCCATTCTTCATTGCCGTATTTCATGAACCATTGGTCATCCATGATTTTGACAACACAATTGTTACCGCATCTGCATACAACTGGTCTTTCAGCAAAGTCGTATATGATTGTAGCCATATTGTCTGCGATTAGTTTTTCTTTTAGCTCTTCACGGGCAAAACGGACTTTCATTCCACCAAAACCAGGAATTGATTCTATAATTGTACCTTTACTGTGTTGTTGCTTGTATAGCTCATTAGTAGCTTCATGTAATTTTTCATCGTTTTGGTCGGTAATTCCAAGCCTTTCAATAATGTCTGCTGCTGGAATTTCTCCATAGCCTTTAAGGGTACAGACAGGGATTGGATGAACATTTTCAACAATGCCTTCTAAATTGTATTTGGATATTAATTCTGCATTGTTTTTTAAGTCTTGAAGTGCAATGTAGTCTGCTGGTGCATCAGCAGGTTCGGAAAATACGACACCGCTTCCGTAGGATGCACTTACAAAGCTTGCTGGGAAAATTGGTATTTCATTTCCTAAAAATGGATTTGTAGCCATTTTTCCAATTAAGTCATTAGGGTCAATTTCTTCGATGATTTCCAAATCTTTAATTTGATTTTTTAAATTATAGTGAGCTTCTTTTGTAATGACCCATTTTTCGCCTTCAGCATTTACAAGTACATATTCTACATCAGGGTTTAACCAAATGTTAGTTGCTCCAACAATTGTTTCAGGTCTCAATGTTGCTGTAACAAGGATTTTGTCTTCAATAGGGAATTTTAAGAGAGTCAATTCGTTAACACCCACTCCTTCACCTTCAAGCAAATCGTGGTCTCCTACAGGGTTGTCACAGTTTGGACAGTATTTAACAGGGTGTTCGCCTTTTTCAACCAATCCTTTTTCATGTAAAGTGGTTATTTGCCATTCGATGAATTTTTTGTAAGTCGGATCGATTGTTCTAAATTCTCTTCTCCAATCAATGGAATAACCCATCTCTTCCATAACTTCATGGTATTCTGTTGAAAAGTATTTTACAATATATTCAGGGTCTTCCAATTTAGGTAAAGTTTCTTTAGGAACTCTATGGACTCTATGGTATAAATCAAGTGTCCATGGATCTTTTCTTTTAATCCTATCAGCTATTCCAATAACAGGCGCACCTGTTACGTGCCATGCCATTGGGAATAATACATTGTATCCTTCCATTCTTTTAAATCTTGCATAGACATCCGGTACGGTATATGTACGGCCGTGTCCTATATGCATTGCTCCACTAGGATATGGAAAAGCAACGGTAAGGTATAACTTTTCTCTCTCATCTGGGTTTGATTCAAATAATTTTGCTTCAGCCCATTTTTTCTGCCATTTCTTTTCAATATTTTCGCTCACTAAATCACCGTCTATAAGATTGTTTTTTGAGGACTTTCCGGAACTTTACTTTTGTGTTCGCTCCTTCCTATTTTATTAATTATCATATCAACGTCATCAACTGAAATATCTAATCTTTGAGCTATTTCAGTATTTTTCGTACCTTTTTCAGTATATAAATATAAAATTTGGTCAAGTAAATCATAACTCATTCCAATTTCTTCTTCATCAGTCTGGTTTGCCCAAAGTCCTGCTCGAGGAGGTTTATTGATGATTTCTTTTTGGATGTTTAAAGATTCACTTAATTTAAAGACTTCACTTTTGTATAAATCTCCAATCGGTTCCATATCACATGCACCATCTCCATGCTTTGTAAAATAACCAATTAGAATTTCGCTCTTATTACCAGTTCCACAAACTAGGTAATTTTTAGCGTTTGCATAATAATAAATGATTGACATTCTGATTCTAGCTTTAAGATTTCCTATTGCCAGATTATCTTCTTCAAGTTGTGTAACATCTAAAAATTCATTTAAAATGGAATCTATTTCTATTTCTTTGTATTCGATACCTAATCTTTGAGCTACTTCAATTCCATGAATTTTATCTTCAGGGGGTGTTGTAGCGGATGGTAAAGTGATTCCAAAGACTTTATCTTTCCCAACTGCTTCACAGGACAAATATGCTGATAATGTTGAGTCAATTCCGCCGCTTAGGCCAATGACAATTCCATCTGTTTTAGATTCATCGACTTTAGTTTTGATGAATTCAACAATGTCGAATCTTGTTTTTTCTAAGTCTATTTTTGGAATTTCACTAATGTTTTCACCAACTTTTATCATTTATACATAAACTAATATGTACTTATTAATTAATAAATTATATTATGAATGTGAAATTACTTTGTGAGAAATCGTTTTCTGATGATGATGAAAAAATTGTTGATAAGTTTGCTGAATTCCAAGAATCATTGATTGAGGCAGATGTAGAAACTTTAAATGAGATTCTTTTGGAAAATTTTGAATTTAGTCAGATTCCTGGAAAATTTCAAACTAAAGATGAATTTATCTTGCAGATAAGCGATGGGTCTTATGATTTTTCTAGTTGTGAAATTATGGACCCCACAATATTATTTGATGATGGCAATAATGCTTCTTTAATTGCCAAAGTCAGATTAACCGCTAAAGTCAACGGCAGAGAATTAAGATGGATTTCTAATACAGTAGCCAGTTTTGAAAAAATTGATGAAAATTGGCATCTTAGCAAGTG
>NZ_JAZNAN010000072.1:0-5165 GCF_045586545.1 Methanobrevibacter sp. | reverse complement strand
CGGAATGTGATATTCCATTTTTTAACGATATTCATGTTTAAAGTTTTTGTCATATAGCTTGGATGCATTAAAATCACCAGGTTCTAATACATCTCCCACCACAATCATTGCAGTCTTTGTAATATTGGCATCTTTTACTTTTTGTGCAATATCCGCGAGGGTTCCTCTAATTATTTGTTGGTCTGGCCAGGTTGCCTTTTTGACAACTGCAACTGGAGTGGTTTCCTCATAACCTACAAGCAGTTCATCAACTACCTTGTCAATCATGCCTATTCCAAGAAAGATGCACATGGTTGCATGATGCTTTGAAAAGCTGGCTATGCTTTCTCCAGCAGGTTTAGGTGTTCTTCCTTCAGGACGGGTGATGATGACGCTTTGTGAAATCTCAGGAAGTGTCAGTTCGGCTTCCAAAACGCTGGCTGTTCCGAATAGTGAGCTGACGCCAGGAATAATTTCGTATTCAATGTCATGCTTTTTAAGTTCACGGATCTGCTCGGCAATAGCTCCGTAAATTGAAGGGTCTCCGGTATGTACGCGAGCTACTAATTTTCCTTCATTAACGGCTTCTGTAATGATGGCATCGGTTTCATCCAAGTTCAAATAAGCGCTGTTGTGGATTTCACAGCCTTCCTTTGCAGGACATAAAACATCTTTATTAACAAGTGAGCCGGCATAGATTATAACGTCTGCCTTTTCAATAACATTTCTTCCTTTTACAGTGATTAAATCAGGATCTCCAGGTCCTGCACCAACAAAAATTACTTTACCTTTCATGGATAATCTTTTATTTCAAGTATTATTTAATTATTGTGCATCAATATTGACTTTTAAAATGAGCAAAGTTTATTAATATCCAAAATAATTAAAAAATATGGACGATAAAGGTTTTATTTCAATAGAATATCTATTTTCATTATTCATTATTCTAATTATTGCTTTAGGCATGTTGTTTTATGCATCATCAACATTACAGTCAAGTTTGAATATTGAAGATAGCGCAACTCATAGGCTCATTCTGGACAATGTGGCCAATGCCATAAGTCAGGTTAATTCAAATGGAGAAGGATATTCCAAATATGTCCAGTTGCCGTCGGATATTGGCTATTATGAGATTACTGTCAGTAAAGACAGGGCAACAATTGAATATTCTGGAAAAAAGGGCGAAACAATGTTTCCGCTTGTAAACATCGATTCGAAGTATAGACTGGTAAGCGGAAGGGGATATAATATTTCAAAAACATCAGATGGCAAGATTGTGATAGCATGATTGGCAATAAAGGTCAGATGAGTGCGGAACTGCTTATTCTTTTAGGTTCCTTAATAATCATTTTGATGATTTCGGTTGTCTTCATTGCAGGGGAACATGAATTGAATATTGCAATGGGTGCAGCTCGAAATGGCGCTGTTGAGGGTGCTGCAGCATCATCTCTAGCTATTTATCCAGAGGATATTTATAAAGATTACTCCAATTCCAAAGCAGGCCTATTGCATCCCTATTCGGTTGAAATAGTAAACGTTTCCTATGTTGAGGACGGATGGGATAATGGCTATAACAAGAAAAAGATCCAGTTCAGGGTATATGCCAAAACACAGGATAAGTTCACAAAAAAGGAATTGGTTTCAATAGGGGATAGGATAAACTATAATCTTCGAAAATCAATAGCCATCAGCTTCAACACGACAAAGGCAACAAATAAACTATATAATCCTGTATTTTCTCCCCATTATGTCTACACAACAGCTAATGTTAAATGGGTTTAGGAACATATAATAAGTCATGACAAGGTATGAAAAAGGAAAAGAAGTTCTGGAATCAATTCAGGAAAGGCCTATCGAAGAGATATTTGAAGGCCTTGAGGATATTGCTCCTGACATGTCAAGGTATGTTGTTGAATTTCCATATGCTGAAATCTACACCCGCAGTGAAGTGGATTTGAAAACACGTGAATTGTGTACTGTTGCAGCATTAACCGTTTTGGGAACAGTTCCACAGCTCAAAGACCACATCAACGCCGCACTTAATGTTGGAAATTCACCTAAAGAGGTTGTGGAGATTATCATGCAGATGAGTGCATATGCAGGTTTTCCTAAAGCCATTAATGGTGTAGTTGCAGCAAAAGAAGTATTTAGCGAAAGGGATTTGCTTCCGATTGAATGAGTTGACCGTATGAGTGAAGAAACATTTGATGTAATAGCTTCCAAATTGCAGGGGGATTTGGCGGATATCATTGAAAATAATAAGGAAGTAAATGATTACGAGCTGATTGTCTACAAATATGTGTTCATCAGCGAGCTGAAAATTCCCCTTCATGAAGATTTGGGTGTTGAAATAATTGAAGATTCATTCATCCTTTATATTATTCCGGATAATCTGGAATTTGAATTGTTAAGGAAATTGGATGATGCTTTTGATAGATTTAAAGCAAGCTTCATGCCTAACAATTATAATATTTTAAAAATGAAATTTCTGTTGAGTGATTAGATGTATAGTGATGAAGAAAAACAACAATTAATGGATGATTTGGCTGAAATGGAAACCTTCAAGGCAGATGTCGGTGATGAAGGCAAAATCCTGCAGGAAGATTTGAAGGAATTTTTCATCAACGGCAATGGGGATAAGGAGGATTTGGTCTTTAGATTGGAAATGTATTTCTATGCATTTAAGCTATTCTGCAGAAGGGATATAAAAATTAGTCAGAATCAATTTACTGTATTTTTAAATGATTCCCTTCTTGACTACCATTTAATAAATCTTGTAAAACAGGACCTGACAGATTTTGAATTGGAAATTGAAGCAGTAAAGGAAAATAAGGATGTGTTAATCAACTTGAATTTCACTCTGCATTACTAGATTTTGAAAATTTTTCTTGCATTGTTGGTGGTAATCTCATCAACGGTGCTCAAATCCATATCCTTGATTTCAGCTATTTTTTTAACTGCATTTACAACATTGACAGGTTCGTTTCTCTCTTCTTTTGTCATGGCCAAATATGGGCTGTCGGTTTCGGTCAAAACATAGTCCAGGTCGATTTTTTCCATTAAATCCTGGTGATGTTTGGAATAGCATAGCATGGTGGAAAAGCTCATGAAACAGTTGTCCCTGTTCATTATTCTTTTTGCAGTTTTAAGGCTTCCTCCATAGCAATGGAAAACAAAATAAGGAATGTCATCATATGGTTCGATGATGTTTACGGTTTTTTTCTCACAGTCTCTTACGTGCATAACTATAGGAACCTTGTATTCATTGGCAAGCTCTAAAAAGCTGGTGAATATTTCCTGCTGTCTTTCGCGCAATGCCTTGTCAGTCACATAATAGTAATCCATTCCAACTTCGCCAATAGCTACGATGTCGGACAAATTATTAATCAAATGATTTTGAGCTTCCTTCAGCTCCTCATCGGTTGAATTTTGTGAACTGACTGGGTGAAATCCAAAAGTCGGATAAATGAATCCTTCATATTCTTTTGAAATTTCCAAAACATTTTGGTTGCTTTCCTGACTGAATCCGGATGCAACTATAAAATCCAGTTTGTCTTTTGCCCTTTTGATTACCTCTTCACGGTCATCATCAAAGACTTCAAAGTCAATATGGCAATGGGTGTCGATCATTGTTTAAACTCCGAATCTTCTCTCTCTAGCCTGATAGGATCTTATTGCTCTTATGAAATCAACTTTTCTTAGTTCAGGCCATAGGGTTTCACAGAAATAGAGCTCTGAATAAGAGGATTGCCAGAGTAAAAATCCGCTTAAGCGTTCTTCTCCGCTTGTTCTGATGATTAGGTTAGGATCGTCAAGTCCGGCGGTATAAAGGTTTTCGCTTACGAGGTCTTCATTGACGTCATCGATTGTGATTTTTCCGGCTTGTACATCTTCAATAATCTTTTTAAATGAATCTATGATTTCCAAACGCCCGTCATATCCAATAGCAAGGTTGAAAAATCTTTTATTGTAATGGGCTGTTGCCTCTTCAGCTTCTCTAATGGCTTCCCTAACTTCATCCGGAAGCAATTCTGTTCTGCCAACTACCCGTACTTTCACTTCGTTTTTGTGTATTTTTTCGTGGTTTACTAGTCTTTTGAAGTTAACGACGAATAATTTCATCAATCCGTCAACTTCGTGTTTTGGTCTGTTGAAGTTTTCTGTAGAAAAAGCATAGACAGTTATGATTTCAATTCCAAGTTCAACACTCCAGTCAAGAACATTTTCAAGGGTGTCAACTCCCATTTCATGCCCTTTAAGCACATCGGTGTTACCTTGGAGTCTGGAATATCTTCTATTCCCATCCATAATTATAGCTACATGTTTTGGCATTTTCTCTGGAACTAAATCACGGGATATGTACCATTCATATATTCTATAAAGTATATTCTCTGCCATTTTCACCACTTAATGAAGAATTATTTATTTCCATGGACTAAATCATGTGCTAAAATTAAACTACGAGTGTAACCATCAACAGTCTGATCTCTACTGGTGTCAATGTAGATTCTATCAATTCCAAATGTAACTGCACCGTAACTAGGCCATGAGTCAAGCAGGACTAATGTTCTGAATATAATGTTCCCGATAATTCCGTCAGGAGCGATAATAACATTACATTTGTCTTTAATGGCTTTCTCAACTAATATGTAGTAGTTGTTTACATCATATTCAGTTTCATTTTGGATTTGTTCTGTTAATTTTTCACTTTCCTCAATGGAAGTAGAGATTTCTTCACTTCTTCCATAGTCTCCTTTTCTTCCTTTTGCAAGGACAGCAATTTTAGGAGTTTTATTGAGTTTTTCTAGAAATTCACCACATTTAATAGCCATTTCAAATCTATCTTCAAGAGTATTTCCTTCGTCAATGCCAACAGGAGTTAACAGGAATTCGTAGTTAGGACTATTAACGTATGTTGCTCTTGTAAGGTTAGGGTATTCTTCCTTTAAATCGTGCATGATGTTTATAGCTGAAAGTGAACCCCTAACTACTCCGTCAGTTTCTTCATCCAAAACGGCCTTAACTAGTTCCTCATCGTCATAGATTAATCTAATATTTGTATCTGGGCGTTGATTTTTAAAAATATTGCAGGCTTCCAAAATATTTTTATTTTCACCAACACCTATTGCTATTGTTTTCATTATGATTCTTTTTATAATTTGTTAAATATAAGTTTATCATTTTTT
>NZ_JAZNAN010000071.1:0-13980 GCF_045586545.1 Methanobrevibacter sp. | reverse complement strand
CATTACAAATGATTTATAGGACTCCTATTGAAGGACAAGGCGTTCTTATGGATGATGCTGACCATTCATCATTCGATGTAAGGGATTACATGAACAAGTATAAAAAGGCAATGACTCCTGTTGTAAAAGCTGCAATGGATGATGGAGTACACTACGGTAACATTGTTACTGTTCCTGCATACTGTGTTGGAGATATCGGACACCACATCGGTCAATCCACATACAACATGTGTAAAGATGATGTGATAATGGCCACTATCCAAGCTACTGCAGGCGTTATTGAAAACTCATTAAGAAACAATCTTGACGTGTTCCAAACACCATCCGACGTATTGAAACTTTCAACCGGTGCATCTGCATGTGCAACTGAATTCTTATTAGAGCTTGATGGATTTACTGCTCCAATGGTTGTTGATATGTTAAACAAAAGATTCCACAACTATGTACAGCAATATCCAAAAAGAGGTGCCGCTGCTGAGTTACACAACTGTGACTTCATGGACATGATTTACAGAGGATTTAATGCAATGAGCAATGCTAGAAAAATGAGATCCTCTGCAGGATTTGAAATCATTCCTAGAATTAAAGGTATGGAAGTAGACTTCAAACCTATTTTAGAAAACGAAGTTTTAATGAACCCACAAAGATATGCTTACCCAGCATGCGCAATTACAGTAAGATTCTCATCACTTATGAGATTAGCAGACTATCCATGTCTTTTAACTTCAGAACCAATTACAGCAACTATGATGACAAACATTATCGCTCTTGATAAAGAAGCCCCTGGATCACCTGTTAGAGGTTGTAAACAATGTGCTTCAGCATGTCTTGCAGATAACAAACACGAATACTGTCAATGGAGAGAAGCTGTATAGGTGAGTTGATGACTTGTAATATTAGAAAAAAATTCTTTGCAGAACTTTTAGGAACATTTTTCCTAGTATTTTTCGGTACCGGTGCGGCTGTTGTCACACTATTGATTACTGATGCGGCAGGAGCTACCGGAATTGGACCTTTAGGTGGACTTGGTGACTGGATTGCAATTGCTCTTGCATTCGGTCTAACTGTAATGATATGTATTTACGTATTCGGAAAGATTTCAGGTGCACACTTGAATCCTGCAGTAACCATTGGTCTGCTTGTAACCAAGAACATTGCTTTAATCGACAGTATTTATTATATTGTTGCACAAGTAATCGGAGCATGTTTAGGAAGCCTCTGTCTATTCCTATGTTTAGGCGATCCTGCAGTTGCAATCGGAGGACTGGGTGCAACAGCTCCAGGTCTTGGAGTAAGCTATCTACAGGCAATGTTTGCTGAGTTCTTGGGAACATTCTTCCTTATGATGGTTGTAATGGGCGTAGCAGTTGATAAAAAAGCAGAACCTGGTTTCGCCGGTATTTCAATCGGTATGACTGTTGCAGCAGTAATCGTTGTTTTAGGTGCCTTCACAGGTGCTTCAATCAACCCAGCACGTACATTCGGACCATACTTAATGGATACCTTATTAGGAGGAGCTAACCTCTGGGGATTCTTCCCAATATACTTAGTCGGCCCGATTCTCGGTGCGGTATGTGCAGCATTCGCTTATGCATATCTTGCAAAAGACAGTGGAGTTTGTGAACTCCCACAACCATTTAACGACGAATAATTCTTTTGAATTATTCCACTTTTTTCTTTTTTTGATAACCTATTTAATGTAAGTGAAACTAATATTATTTTAGGTGATATATTGAGTTTTGATATTAAGGAAGCTATTCTAATTTTTATTCGTGGACTATTAATGGGGTCTGCAGATATTGTTCCTGGAGTTTCAGGAGGAACAATAGCATTGATAACAGGAATCTATGCCCATCTGGTGGAGGCAATCAGCAGAATCAGGTTTGCCTTTGTTAAACCTCTCCTTAAAGGGGACATCAACGGTTTCATTCAGGGATTATTTGATGAAATAGAATTCAAATTTTTCATTCCTTTGGTTTTGGGTATTGGTGTTGCTTTCCTCACACTAGCTAAAGTGGTTACATATTGTATGGATGTGCATACTGCCCTGACTTATGCATTCTTTTTAGGTTTAATCATAGCTTCTGCAGTGATATTGTTTAAAAAACTCAATGAAATCAACTTGAAAAACCTGTTGTTTGCATTATTAGGTGCAATCTTGACTTTCATATTTGTAAGCCTGAATCCGATAGCTGCCAATCATTCCTTGCCGGTGATATTCATTTCTGGAATGATAGCTATCTGTGCAATGATTCTTCCGGGCATTTCAGGTTCATTTTTATTACTGCTTTTAGGCCAGTACAAACACATGCTGAATGCACTTCATCAGTTAAACATTGTTGAAATCATCGTCTTTGTAGTTGGTGCGCTAATTGGAATACTCGGTTTTTCAAAAATCCTCAACTACCTGCTTAAAAACCATGAAGAAGTAACAATGGCGTTTCTTATTGGGGTAATGCTTGGATCTCTCAAGGTACCGGCTGTAGAAATTGTAAACTCTGCAGGCTTGAGTTTTACAGGTCTTTTCCCATGCCTTATTGTTGCCGTAATAGGTTTTGCAATAATTATTATTTTAGAGACAAGATTTGATTATATGGAATAATCGAATTAAATACTTTTTTTTAATATTTATTAACAATTAAAAATATAAATAAAAGCAATGCTAGTTTTAAAAAAGGTCAAAAAACAGTGGAGATTGTATCCTATCGGCTCACCAAAAGGTGCGCTAAACCATAAAAGAGTCCCTGAATTTGTCGGAAACATCAAATTTTCCAATGACGGTGACTCACTGTCCATTTCAAGATTTGTTGCAGATTACAATTTCAATGACAACTCCACATTAAATGAAAAGTTGCTTCCCCCTTCTGAAGTAACTAAACTTTTACGTTCCCAGGCTGTTTTTTTGGCAACTCCCGACGAAAAGGTGGAGAAATTCCTGAAATCACTTAATATTAAGGTTAGAAAAACCCAGGTCTGTGATTTCTGCGCTTATGAGGGAAACATCACAATCGTCAACTCATCCTATTCCTATAAACATAACAACCAGTTAATCTGTAAGGACTGCGCTTATGATACAATCAAACAGGAAATTAAACTTCAGGGTTTCGATAAGAAAATATTCAGAAACCTGAAGTCCAAATTGGAAAAGACAGGAAGTTTGGAAAAGACTTTATCCGTTCTTGACCCTCACTTTGATCCGATTAAAAACAGAAATTTAACTTTATTCGATAAAACCAAAAAATCAAAGCATATCATACCTCCGGTTGACATGAAAAGGCTTAAGATTCCGAATGACTTTAAGCAGGTCCTGCTGGACTCCGGCAACACCAAATTATTGCCTGTCCAGTATCTGGCCATTAAGGAAGGCCTTCTGAAGGGTGAAGACCTGCTGGTTGTAAGTGCAACCGGTTCTGGTAAAACTCTGGTTGGGGAGCTTGCAGGAATTACAGAAGCCCTGAAAGGCAAAAAATTCATTTTCCTAACTCCTTTGGTGGCCCTTGCCAATCAGAAATACCGTGATTTTAAAAAGAAATACAAGAAGTTAGGATTGAATGTTGCCATTAAGGTTGGAAGAAATCGTGTTAAGGCAAAGGGTGAACTTAAGCTTCCTGATTCTGATGTCTCTAAAGCGGATATTGTTGTTGCAACCTATGAAGGAATCGATTATCTGCTTAGAAACGGCAACTCCGACAGCCTATCCAATCTGGGTGTTGTTTTGATTGATGAAATTCATATGATTGATGATGAAGACCGTGGAACACGCCTGAACGGTTTGATTAAAAGAATTAAGCATTTATATCCTGAAACTCAAATCATCGGTTTGTCAGCTACCGTCAAAAACCCTGAATTTTTGGCTGATGAGTTTAACATGAAACTCGTCCAGTACTCCCAAAGACCGGTTCCGCTAGAAAGACATCTGGTTTATACAAGAAACGAGTCTCAAAAACGTCATTTAATGCAGATTTTAACCAAAAAGGAATTCAACACCAAATCCAAGAAAGGCTATAGGGGCCAGACTATCATATTTACAAATTCAAGGCGCAAAACCCATCAGATTGCTAATTACTTAACCAATAAGAGAGTCAATGCCCAGGCTTATCATGCAGGTTTGTCCTATTATAAGAAAGAAAAGATAGAAAAGGACTTTGATAAGGGAAAAATTTCCTGCGTTGTAACAACTGCAGCTCTTGCGGCAGGTGTGGATTTTCCGGCTTCACAGGTAATATTCGATTCCTTGGTAATGGGAAACAAATGGATTAATCCCAATGAGTTCTCGCAAATGCTTGGACGTGCCGGAAGGCCATCCTATCACGACAGAGGTATTGTATATCTCCTGCCTGAAGTTGGCAATGACTTTGAAGGTGAATCTGAAGAGTCAAAGGCATTGGACCTTTTGGAAAGCAATCACGAAGATGTATATATTGAATATGATGAGGAATCGGCCTATGAGCAAATTTTAGCAGATATTTCATCTACATCAATAAGGTCTAAAGATGAATTGAACAAATTCTATAATGATATTGATATCCCGGTTTCTTTAAAAATAACTGTTGATGAAATGGAAGATTTGGGATTGATTAATGTTACAGCAAATAATAAACTTGAAGTTACAAAGTATGGTCGGGCAACATCAGTTTCATTTTTATCAATTGCTGAAGCCGAGTTTATTAAAAATACCTTAAATGATAGGGAATACTTAAAAAGATATGTCGGATTGTCACCGATGTATAAGAAGAAGGACAGCTACGACAAGCTGAAAGTATTGATTATTGCTATGGCGCTTGATTTGGAGATGTTTGAAAATGCATATCTCTCAAGCGTAATCCACAATCAGATTTCAAATGCCCTTAAGATTAAGTTTTCAACAAGGCTTTTTGCAGAATCCACTTTGGATATCATCTCCTCTGGAGAAGCAATCAGTAAGGTCGACAAGAAATTCCAGGATGCGTTGATTGCCCTTCAGACTGATTTCATGCAGTGCAAGTGTCAGGACAGGCCATTCTGCAGCTGCATGCAAAGGGGAATTTCAGAAGTAATTATTAACGAGCGTTTAAAGGGAAAGGATCCTCAAGACATTTCAAACAAACTTTTCAGGAAATATCAGATTCAGGTATATCCAGGGGATATCTTCTCATGGCTGGATAATTTTGTCAAAAATTTAGATGCGATTAAGAGAATTTCAAGTTCATTTAATAAAAATAATATAGTTAAAAAAACAAATTATCTAATTAAGAAAATCGAAAATGGGTGAAACAAATGTTTGCAGAAGATAAAATATTAACTGGTTGTAATGAAAACGAAAACGTGTTTTTATTACCAAAAATGGCCAATAGACATGGTGTAATTGCCGGTGCAACCGGTACTGGTAAAACTGTTACTTTAAAGGTTTTAGCTGAGTCCTTTTCAGATTTGGGAGTTCCCGTATTTTTGGCGGATATGAAAGGAGACGTTTCAGGACTTGCAAAAGTAGGCTCAACAAATGATTTCATTGCAAGAAACGTTGAAGCATTCGGCCTTGAGGAAAAAGGATTTAACTTCAAGTCATATCCTGTTGAATTTTGGGATCTCTTCGGTGAAAAGGGTCTTCCTGTAAGGGTTACACTATCTGAAATGGGACCAATGTTACTTGCAAAAATCCTGAACTTATCTGAAGCACAGGCAGGTGTTTTAAATATCATATTCAGGGTTGCCGATGACGAATCCCTTTTAATCATCGATTTGAAGGATTTAAAGGCAATGATTAATCACGTTGTTGAAAACAAGGACAAATATGAAAGTCAGTATGGTGCAATAGCTCCTAAATCAGCAAATACTATCCTAAGAAGCCTTATCGCATTTGAAGATCAGGGAGGAAACCTGTTCTTCGGTGAACCTGCACTTGATTTGGATGATTTCATGCAGGTTGACGATAATGGAAAAGGAGTCATCAATGTTTTGGATGCTCAAAAGTTATCCTTATCACCTGAAATATATTCAACATTCCTGCTTTGGATGATGTCCAGCCTATATCAGAACTTGCCTGAAGTGGGAGACATGGACAAACCTAAATTCGTATTTTTCTTCGATGAAGCTCATTTATTGTTTGATGAAATTTCACCTGAATTCGGCAAAAAAATAGAACAGATTGTAAGGCTTATCAGATCAAAAGGAGTAGGAATATACTTCATTTCCCAATCTCCTGCAGACATTCCTGATGACATATTGGCACAGCTGGGAAATCGTATTCAGCATGCACTTCGCGCATACACTCCAAAAGATCAAAAGGCAGTAAAAGTTGCGGCTGAAACTTTCAGGCCAAACCCTAATTTCGATACTGCTGAAGTGATATCCACTTTAGGAACTGGTGAAGCTTTGGTATCCACTCTTGATGAGAAAGGAGCACCAAATGTCGTTGAACAGGTTAAGATTGTTCCTCCTCAAAGCCATATTGGTTCTATTGAAGACGATTTACGTCAGCAAATCATTGACATTTCTGAATTCAAGTCCAAATATTGGGAAGCTGTTGATGCAGAATCAGCTTATGAGTTATTGTTGAATAAAATAGAATCTAATCCAAATATTGAAAGTGAAGTTCCGGCTGCGGATAAAGAAATCCTTGAAGAGGTTAAAACACAAAGACAGGAAGTTCCTCAAGAGGCTCCGGAAGCTCCTCAACAGCAACAAGGCTCCATTTTGGGAGACATTCTGGGAACTGTCATAGCCAGTCAAACCAAAACCACAACCAAACGTAGAAAAACTAAAAAATCCGATCCTCAAAAGATGGTTGAAAAGGCTGCTTCACAGGCAATGAATACTGCTGCACGTGAAGTTACAAAAGGAATCATGAGAGGAATATTTGGACAGATGAAATAAGGTGGTTTTATGGCTCATCCTCATAAAAAGGCAATTGCAGACATGCCTGCAGCATCTTTGATTGCAATAATCGAAGAGTCCAAGATGACTTATGTGCGTGAAAACTTAAGCATATTCATGCATGAAAGTCAAGTGAAACTCTTGAAAAAGGTTAGAAAGCATGAAAAGCCTCATCACAAACGTGTTAGGATTAGAGAATATGAAAAGGCTGAAAAGGATGACTTGTTTAATATGCATCTAGGCTTGTATTTGAAGAAATATAAGAAACTCGAAAAAAATGGATTAATCGAAATTGATTTGAATCCTGAAAACGGTCTTGCATATGACTGTTCTTTAACTCCTAAGGGTGTTGAAATTTTGGATGAAATAACCCGTTTGGAAAGTGAATGGGAAGATATTGTAGGCGTTAATGACGATGATTTGGAAGTTTTGAAAAAATTGGCGCTCGATTCATTTGAAATTTCCTATAGACACAAGAAAAAGAAAGGTTTCATATTCTAAATATTTCATTTCATAGCTATTGATTAGATGTTTCAGTAGCTTCTTTTCTATTTTTTTTAAAAATATATTAAATTATAATTGATTTTTTATATTATGAAATTTAAACATAATAATATATTAAATAATTATGGAGGATATTATTTTGTTTAAGATTGATAAATGGGTTATTTTGCTTTTAATTGCATTTCTTTTATTGATTGTTATTCCGTCAGGATTTGCTCATGAAATTGATAACAATCTAACAGTAGATGATGAAAGCAATATCCCTATTGAAAGTGTTGAAGAGACAGACACTCTTCAGGAGAGCAGTAATGATTATTACTTTAATGCGTCTGCTCTAGATGATAACGGGGATGGTTCGAAGGAAAGACCATATAAATATTTGACTGCCTACAGAATCAAGGCTAATGCTAATATTCATTTGGCCGATGGAGAATATAGATTAGATAACACAAAAGATATTCAGCAGGTAACTTTCATAGGTTGTGATGCCAACAGAACAGTCATTACTTATGAAGGTATTGCATTTAAGGTTTGGAATACCTTGACCCTGAATAATTTAACTATAAAGAATGCTACCATTTGGAATTATAAAAATCTAAATGCAACAAACACCATTTTTGCCAATGCTCTTGGACGAAATCCTGATAGTTATGGGAATAATTTTGGTGGAGCTATAAATTGCCCGTATTATAGCCAAAGCTACACTCCAACCGTAAACATTAGGAATTGTGCCTTTTTGGAAAACTATGCCGAATACGGAGGGGCAATTTATATGGACGGAGGCAGTTTGGATATTACTGATTCCATGTTCATAAATAACTTTGCTTATAACTTTGGTGGAGCGATTGCAGGTGAATCTGGAACTAAGATAAAAATATCCGGAACTAAGTTTTATAATTCTTCTTCCGTGGCTGATGCAGGTGGTGCAATCTATTTGAGGAGTTCTTCTCTGGATTTGAGTAATGTGGATATCTACAATTCATCCGCCACATTTGGAGGCGCAATTACTACCCTGAATACTGATGTGAAGCTTAACCATTTAAATGTTTACAATTCCAGCGCCAAATGGGATGGAGGAGCAATTTATCATATGTACGGCAATTTCACATCACTTTATGGTGTTTTCAGCAATAATTCTGCCCGTAACGGAGGAGCATTATTCATAGACAATTCCACAAATCTGGGCATGATTCAGAATAGATTTGAATATAACAGAGCCAGTTTCTGTGCTGGGGCGGTTTATTCACTTTGTAATATTATTAAAGGCCAACCAATTCAAAGAAGCAGATTCGTAGACAATACTGCATTAATAAACAATAATGAATACATATCCTCTTCAATCAATCTTACAATTGGAAATGGAAATTATACCATGTATAAGAATGTTCCATCCGAAATTGATATCCTTCCTTCATATTATTGTTTACGTGAACATAATCTGCTTACCATTCCAAAAGACCAGCAGGCTTCAGGTAACTGTTGGGCATTTACAGCAATAGCTGTTTTGGAATCAGCAATTCTAAAGGCTTCAGGTGACTATCTTGATTTGTCTGAAGAAAACATGAAAAATGTCATTGCCCAGTTTTCCGACTATGGATGGGATATTGAAACCAACGAAGGGGGCTATGACAATATGCCGATAGGTTATCTTGCAGGCTGGTTAGGTCCGGTATTTGAAATCAATGATACTTTTGATGACCATAGCACATTATCTCCGGTATTGAACAGTGTCATGCATGTTCAAAACGTTCTGTTCTTAAAAAGAGACAATTACACAGACAATGACGCTATCAAAAAGGCTATCATGAAATATGGGGCTGTCGGAACTTCAATGTATTATGACGACTATTACTTTAGAGGGAACGGAGGATACTATTGCTGGAGTTATCCTTCATCAAACCATGCAGTAACAATTGTCGGATGGGATGACAATTATTCCAGCTCCCATTTCTATGGCTCTCCGGAAGGCGATGGAGCTTGGATTGTAAGGAACAGCTGGGGTTCAGAATGGAAGGATAACGGTTATTTCTATGTCTCATATTATGATAGAAAATTGGCGCAGCCTGGTGTGGACAATATTGCATATACAATCATTTTAAATGACACTATCAAGTATGATAAAAATTACCAGTATGACATTGCGGGTCAAACAGATTTCTACTACACTGATTCCGATCAGATTTGGTATAAAAACAAATTTACAGCAGAAAATGATGAATATTTAGCAGGCGTATCTACATACTTTGAAAAAATAGCTAATTGGACTGCTTCTGTTTATGTAAATGGAGATTTGAAAGTTGTTAGGAATGGCTTGTCAAATCCGGGATATTTCACATTTGATTTAGGCAAATTGATTCATTTAACTGCAGGGGATATTTTTGAAGTAGCATTTAATGTCAGCGGTTTTAATCCAGTTTCCATGCCTATTTCAGAATACTATTCACTTAACAAGGAGATTTATAAACCTGAAATTTCCTATTACAGTTTTGATGGAGAAAATTGGATGGATTTATACAACCAGACTGGAACCTATGCAACACACACCTATTACTCTCAGGTTGCATGTATTAAGGCATTTACAATTTTCAACGAAATAAATACCTTCCTTGATTTGGCAATCGATTCAAATGAATTAGGTTTCATTAATATTACTGCAACAGTTATAGATGAATATGGAAACTTAGTAAACTCTGGAAATGTCACTTTTATTTTAAATGGCATGGAACAGGTTGTAAATGTAACACATGGTATTGCTACTCTAACTCATAGTTTTGGCAACAATCCTTATTCTGTTTATGCAACATTTAATGGAACAGGATATAATTCATCTACTGCCTCCCATAACATCATAAATGAGACAATTGATTTAAATCTGGAAATAATCAAATATCAAAATAATGTAAACATAACAGTTTCAACATTGAATACCATAAATGGTGAGGTTACATTAATAATTAACAATAAACCCTACAAAGCTAATTTAACCAACGGACAATACACATTTAATTTCACTTTGGAAAATGGAGACTATGGCGTTGAAGTATTCCTCATGGACTTTGACTATCAGGGATATAATTCCAGTAATTTTGCAATGGACGTTAAAGGAACTATAATTGAGGCAAATGACTTGAATGTTGATGAAGGAAAAATCATTTATTCAGTCAATTTAACAGATGAGTCAGGAAACCCTCTTTCTTCCAGAGTAGTTAATTTCACAATAAACAACAATGAATACTATAACATTACAGATGATGACGGTAAAGCTTGCATTTCCATAGATCTGCCGATGGGATTGTATGAGGTTTCTTCTGATTTTTATGGTGACAGCGAATATTTAAGTTCAACTAGCTTAAACACAATTAATGTAAGGTCTGTAATTGAAATAGGTGTAGATTATGAAATTAAGAGAAATAACATAATCATTGAGGCATTATTCACAAAACCAGTAAATGAGAATGTTTCCTTTATAATCAACGGCAGGCCATATTATAACATGTCCTCTGAAGGAAGGGCGATACTGATTTTAAATAACTTGGAAAATAATGAGTATGAGTTAAAAGTTGCACTGGTAAATACCACAAATTATTCATTTGAACCTAAAGAGGATAACTTTATAATCGCCTTTTACTCCTATGTAAAAGTCGATCCTGTTGAACAGCACTTTGTTGGAGATTCATTTGATATTATAATCTACAATGATACTCAAGTAAATGTTACAGTCAATGATGTGCCTTACAATATCAGCAATGGCAAAATAGACATTGACACTGCAAAATTGGCTTTCGGAGAGTATACCGTTGTAGCCAGCATAATGGATGGCGATTATTTGGTAAACTCTTCTTCAATTACTTTCAATATTGTAAAAAAAGCCAGTAAAATTAACAATCTTACTTTTTCATCAAGGGAAGTTGTTGTTGGTCAAAATGCATCCATTTCAGTTCTTATGAGTGATGATGAAGATGGAAATGTTTCAATCACTATCAATAATGCAACTTTTACAGAAACTATTAGGAATGGAGTTGCACAATTCAATGCCACATTGCCGATTGGAAATTACAGAGTCACAGCCACATACCTTGGAAGCGACAGGTATAATGCAAGTGATTCTGTAGTAGGGGAATTCGATGTTGTAGATAAGCTCACTCCAGCTATAAACATTTCTGCACCGGATACCGCTAAAGTAGGGGAAGAAATAATAATTTCTGCTAATGCTGAATATGGTGTGGAGGTAACATTAACAATAAATGGCAATCCTTTGAATGATGATGGAAAGTATACAATAGATGCTGCCGGAGCGTATGTTATTGTTGCAAGAACTGCTGAAAGTGAATTATACCATGCGGCATTTAGTTCAACCACAGTTTATGCAATTAAAAATGATGCTACACTCATTATTAATCCAATTACAAATGCTGAAGTTGGAAAAGAGGTTAATATTAATGTTGAAAACGTTTCAGGACCGATTACCATTAAAGTAAACGGAGAAGTTATTGATGATGTTTTCATCCCAAATAATGAAGGAACCTATGTGGTAACTGTCGAATCTATTGAAACAGAGGCATATTACAGAGGATTTAATTCAACAACATTTGAAGTATCCAGACAAATGACAGATATCGGCCTCAGTGTTGGTGAAGTCGTTGATAATGAAGTTACTGTAAGCGTAAAATTGCCGTCAGATGCAACAGGAACAATCCTTTTAAACATTAACGGCACTAAAGTCGCCATTGATACACAGGATTATAATCCTCGTATTGTTTTAGCAAGCGGATTTAATGATAATTTAAGAGATGTGAAAACTGCTGATTATACATTAAACATAGTTTTAAATGCTCCTGGAATGTATGCTGTCAATGCAACATACCTTGGAGATAGAAAATACCAGAAAGCAATATCAAATACAGTTATTATAGAGATTCCGGAAAAGCCGGAGGCAATCCCTACAAACATAACAATGAACATAGCTAATGATGTAATTTCACTAGACTGGCCTGAAAACGCTTCCGGTAATGTTGTAATCAAAATTGATGGTAGAGAAGTATATAATGGGGATGCTAATGAGACTCCTGCTATTGATTTGACTGGTTATCTGCCTGGAAATCATATTGTTGAAATTGATTATTCCGGTGATGAAAACTATGCCGGTGAAATCAAAACTCAAATATTCTCAGTTCCTAAAGCCGAAACCACAATAACTGCCAAACCTATTGCATTTGAAGAAGGCAATAGTTCAGCTATTGAAGTCGATATCCCAGGTATTGATTCAGGATTTGTTTTAGTTGATGTGGATAACAAAAAGTTTTATGGCGATATTAATGCTGGAAAAGCAAGCATTTCAATTCATGGCTTGGCTGCAGGCAATTATACTGCAAAAATTTCATTTGCAGGTGATGAAAAATTCAATGCTACAACATATAGCGTTGATGTTGTTGTTAGTGCAAAAGAAGAACCTGAAAACAATGTAACTGTTATTGTTGATGGTGTTGAGTATCCTGCTGTTGTAGTGAATGGTACTGTTATTGTTGATATTAATAAGACTGAACCGGATAACAATGTAACTGTTATTGTTGACGGTGTTGAATACCCAGTTGAAGTTATTAATGGTACTGTTACAATTGATACCAATAAGGCTGAACCAGAATTCCCTTCAACCGTTGTTGTGGATGGTAAGGAGTATCCTGTTGTGTATGTGGATGGTACTGCTGTTGTTGATACTAATACTACTGTTCCTGAGTTGCCTTCTAGTGTTGTTGTGGATGGTAAGGAGTATCCTGTTGTGTATGTGGATGGTGCTGCTGTTGTTGATACTAATACTACTGTTCCTGAGTTGCCTTCTAGTGTTGTTGTGGATGGTAAGGAGTATCCTGCAGAAGTTGTAGATGGAAAAGTCACTGTTAAAACAAATGCTAGCGAACCTGCTGTTAAAGAAAGGTTAGGAACAATTATTACTGCAGAAGACTTCACACAGTGGTCCTGTGATTATACTGTTGGCGAACGTGGAGGATACTTCGTCGGGTTGCTTACAGACTCCAACGGTAAACCATTAGTCAACAAAACTGTGCAAATCGGTTATAATGGTATTAACTTCAACAGAACAACCAACGGAACAGGACATTTCGCTGTGCAAATAGGATTGCAAAACGCAGGATTATACACATTCGGTATGGCTTACCTTGACGATAATGACTACAATGCTTCATTCCTTGTAAGAGGAATTACCATTGTCAAAAAACCGACAAGCATCGTTGCTAAAAACAGTGCATTCAAAGCCAAAAAGAAAACCAAAAAGGTAACTGTAAAACTCGAAACCATTGTTGGATCTGCAATTGACGGTAAAGTCTACCTTAAAGCTGGAAAAAAACTAACTTTAACTGTTAATGGTGTAACTTACAAAGCTAAAACAGATGCAAACGGTAAAGCAACCTTTAAAATCACTAAATTGAACAAAAAAGGTAAGTATAAAGCTAAAATCAAGTTTGCCGGCGATACATTTGTCTATAAAAAATCAAGTGCAAAGATAAAAATAACTGTAATTTAGAGGTTTAATTCCTCTTTATTTTTTCTTTTTTTAATATATATTTTACTAAATGTCTACTTTATTTGATAACTTTATATATTTTGATT
>NZ_JAZNAN010000070.1:0-20600 GCF_045586545.1 Methanobrevibacter sp. | reverse complement strand
GAAAATCAAATTAGCTATAATATATGGGATAATAATATGGTTTTTATCATTTGTTTTATCAACAATATTAAATCCAATCTTTACCTATAATGTGTCTGATATAAATATTGTTGTTCCAATTATCATCATTATAGTTACTGGATTCTTTGGAATACTGTATATTAGAAATATTGAGAGAAATGAGGTAATTGAAGGATTTTTAGTGGGAATAATATTCATTTTAGTGGATATTTTCTGTGACTATGTATTTTTCATTATTCCAAACTACCATCCATTAATCCTTGGGGATTTCTCTTCACATATCGTTTCCATGGTTATCCTAACCTTATCAATAACTACCTTTTTAGGATATTTAGCTCAAATGAATATCGATTTAAAATAAAGAGATGAAAAAATGATACCAAAATCACACCCTCGTTATGAATCATTAGTTTTAAGAGACAAAATGGTAAAAGCGGCTGAGAAAGGATATCTTGCAGATTCCGCATTGATTGCACATGGTAGAGGAGAAGCTTTTGATTATCTGATTGGTGAAAAAACAACATACCCTGCTAAAAGGGCAATGTATGTTGCGGTAGCTGCCTTACTTTTATCAAAAAATCCTGTAATTTCAGTGAATGGAAATGCAACCGCCTTAGCCATTGATGAAATAATTGACCTTGCAAATGAGGTAAATGCCAAAATCGAGATTAACTTATTCTACAGAACTGATGAAAGGGTAAAAATTATTACAAAATTATACAAAGATCATGGCTATAAAGATATTTTAGGCACACTTGATGATGAAATTGAATACTTGACTGACATCAAAAACAATAGGGCCACTGCAAGCAAAACCGGAATTTATGCTGCAGATACCGTATTGATTCCACTTGAAGACGGCGACAGGGCAGAAATTCTTAAGAAAAGCGGCAAGAACATCATAACTATTGATTTGAATCCGCTTTCAAGAACATCAAAAATGTCTGACGTATCCATTGCCGACAATATTGTTCGTGCAATACCATTCATGACAAAAATAGCAAAAGACCTGAAAACCCAGGATAAAATGGTTTTAATGGAAATGATTAATGATTTTGATAATGAAGAAAATTTAAAAGAATCTTTACAACAAATTAATTTAAAAGAGTGAATATAATGAGAATAATGGGAATATCCGGCCTTCCAGGTGCTGGAAAAGATTTAGTATCCGAACTTGCAAAAAAAAGAGGTGCAAAAATCGTGAGTATGGGCGATATCATACGTGAAGAAGCTAAAAAAAGAGGAGAAAGCACTGGAGAAACAGCTTCTAATTTAAGAGCGGAATTCGGACAGTATATTGTTTCTGAATTGACTATCAAAAAAATCAAACAACTCCAGGAAGAAGGCTTTGAAAACAGCATAATTGTAGAGGGCATCAGAAGTCATCATGAAGTGGAAATGTTTAAAGAGAATTTTGATAACTTTATCATATTATCCATTTTTGCTAATCCTTCAATTAGATTTGAAAGATTAAAACTTAGAGGAAGAGAAGACGATTGTCAGGATTATGAAGGATTCAAAATAAGAGACGAAAGGGAACTAGGTTTCGGCATTGGCAATGTCATCTCACTTTCCGATAAGATGATTATAAATGAAAGTGATCTCGATAGCTATGCCGATAAAATAAATGAATTCTTCGATGAAATTGAATTATAGCTTATCTTCTAAAACAGCATCTTCGATAATATAAACACCACTGTCAAGATGCCATTCCTTTTTATCCTTTAGAATTTTTATTCTTTTTTTAAAAATAGGACCGTCAATCGCCAATGTTTCGGCTTCACCGCCTTCAAAGGCCAAGTCAACATAATACTTGTCATGAATTTTTATAAGCTCATCAATGGCTTCATCATCTATGACACGTCCCAGCCAGGATTCATCCAGACCCCAGGCTGCCACACCACAAATGATTATCTTAAAACCAAGGGAAACAATTTCCCTCATGTATTCCAATTCATCCACATGCCAATATGGGGAAATGATTTTCAGCCCGACTTCACTACCCAGTTTCTCAATTCTTGATTTTTGATAGGTCGAATAGAGAGCACCTGTATAAACAGCTTCAATTCCTGAACTTTTAAGATTTTCAAACTCTCTTTTTAAATCCTCAAGTTCCTCTTCTTTGACACCATCGGTTTCAGCAGAAATGATTGGAATGTCCAGGGCTTCAGATTGCAAATCTGTAAGATGAATATTTGGAACATGAAACATGTAGGATTCGTCATTGCGAGATTTCATTGAAAGAAGATATTTGACATCTTCCCCCTCTTTTAACGCATGATACAGTGCCATGGTACTATCTTTTCCGCCGGAAAATAGAACAGCAACATTCATGATATTTACCGTTTACGCTTATCTCTTAAAAATTTCCTAAATCTTCTATATGCTGGAACAACACTATCAATATAAATTCCCATTACTGCAACAACAAGGCCAATTCCACCACAAACAAGTGTAAATTCTCCATTAGACAACATGGATGAATTGGTATTGTTGACAGTATCCTGAATCGGACCTTCAATTTTTGAAGCTACAATTCCCCTTTCAAGCAGATTTTGTTCAAATGTATCCAATGAAGCTGAATCAACAACTAGTGTGGCATGAACCTGTGCATATGATATTGTCTCGCCGAATACTAATTTATACCAGTCAGAAAATGATTTTAAAGCATCTGATGAGGAATAATTCTCTTCAAGAGCAATTTCAATAGTTCCAGTAGGGGTAATATTGTAATCCTTATAATGATAATCTATATTTCCTACAATATCCTCAAAATAGGCCCTCTCCTTATCATTGAAATCCCACATCGGAATAGAGATAGCATATTCATTGAAGGATTTGAATCCTTCGGTACCGGATAAGTTTTCTTTCAATTTGTTTACATCAATAGAAGATGATAAATCTAAATATAATGTCTCTTCATTATTGGGCATGCTTTTTTCAATGACACTTACTACATTAGGCAACTCATCATAGATTGGATCCAAAAATAAGGCTCCGCCAATGCAGCCAATTAAAAATCCAACAATAATAACCAATAAAACTTCTTTTTTGGAAGGCATGTATTGTTTTAACATTCCAATAGAAAAGACAAAAATCATCATTATAATAAATAAAACGATATAAATTATTGCAATTAAAACATCCATAAATTCACACGCCCTTAATTCTATAATAATATTTAAATTACAATATTAAAATAATTTTGTATGAA
The DNA here is from genome assembly GCF_045586545.1 of Methanobrevibacter sp. Taxonomy (GTDB): domain Archaea; phylum Methanobacteriota; class Methanobacteria; order Methanobacteriales; family Methanobacteriaceae; genus Methanocatella. The sequence continues at coordinate 17,365 of NZ_JAZNAN010000070.1, read as the reverse complement.
TTATGTTCTATAGATTACCATGTTTTTGCTATCTACCGGCCATTCAATAGTTATGATATTTTCCCCTTTTGTTAAAGTAATTGATGTTTTTTTAAGATTGGATTTATAGGATTCCTTTATAACCTTCTTCTGCTTATCTTTGAGCTTTAAACTGCACGAAATCTGGTTGCTTGCAATATTTACTTTTATATTTTTTGTTTCATGCAATATCACCTGCTGTTTTGATCCCTGGCCCTGGCCATAAACTGTCTTTACAGCATTAGCAAGCTTCGACAAATCATATTTTACGTCCAACGAATCTGAAACATCCATTGTATTTTTAATAGACGTTTCGGCCAATGGCAGAGTAAATGCAATTAATATGATTAATGATATTGAAAATATCATCAAATACTCAAATGACACCTGGCCCCTATTGTCCATCATCTAAATCACCAAGACAGCATTTTTAGTAAACAACATCATAATATCACCATAAAAAACCGCTATCATCAAACCCAATAGAATTGCGGGAGTAAACGGAAATGCTGTTTTTACAGAAATATTGTCTGAAATAATCTGCTGGGCATTCATTATCTTAAGCTGCCACATCTCCTTAGTTGTAATTCCTCCGGCGCTTTGAGATTTGAAATAGTACTTGAATTCATCATTATCCCTTGTCTTATAGATTTTCAGATTTCCGTCAATTTCGCTTAGAAGATCTATTATATACTCATTATTAAAATAATAGTCATTGACAATCATTCCTTCCTTCAAATCCTTAATTGAAATTAATTTATTGAGTGTTGAGTTGATTATAAAGCGTAAAGCTTCTATATTAAAAATATTTACTAGAAAATCCATATTGTTTCTGAATATTTCATTTTTAAATATTAGATGTGTGACAAAAACAACTAAAAAAGGAAATGAAACCAGAATACTGTTAATCACTACACTGAATGAGAACGGATATATTGACAATTCGGGAAAAATGTTCAAAAAGTTAATATTGACTCCTGATGGTATTACTGCAGCAATGGCCGTAAATAGTTTTACATCACCACCGCCCCAAATATTCAATTTCCATAACATATAAGTGATAGCATAGGTAATAATCATTGAAATAAATGAAGCTAAAATGAATTTAATGTTAGTTGAAATTAATGTTAAAATAAAGTTTGAAATCAGGCCAAATGACAACAGGGAATAAGTCAACATGTCCGGAACAATATTTTTCCTAACATCATAAATTGCCGCCATTATGGAAAATAGTATAGTAATTATTATTTGAATCAAAAATATAGTACTGAAATTCATATTTATACTATTTAACATCAAATAATATAAATTAGATAGAAAATAAGCTTATAGAATTGTTTTTAGTTTGTAAAATTGTAAAAAAAGATAAAAGCTAATTTTTAGAATACTCATTAATAGCTTCTAAAAATGCTTTAAATAATGGATGTGGCCTATTAGGTCTTGACTTGAATTCAGGGTGGAATTGACAACCAATAGCCCAAGGGTGATTTGGCAATTCAACAATTTCAACTAAAAAGTCATCAGGACTTGTACCGGAAATTATTAAACCTTTTTCCTGTAAATCCTCTCTGTAATCATTGTTGAATTCATATCTGTGCCTGTGGCGTTCTTCAATATCGACTTCACCATAGGCATCAAATGTTTTTGTGCCTTCCATGATTTTACAATCATATGAACCTAAACGCATTGTTCCGCCCATATTCTTGATTTTCTTTTGCTCTTCCATCATATCGATAACAGGGAATTCGAGATTATCATCAAATTCTGAACTGTTCGCACCAGGATATCCGTTGATTCTTGCAAATTGTGTTACCATGCATTGCATTCCTAAACAGATTCCGAATAAAGGCACGTCATTCTCAATTGCATATTCAACCGCATCCAATTTGCCTTCAAAACCACGTTCACCAAATCCGCCAGGAATGAGAATACCGTCCAGCTCTTTCATGACATCCTGATCCAATTCATCAACATCAGAACTTAGGAACTTGATATTTGCTTTAACGCCGATACTTGCTGCAGCATGAAGCAATGACTCCCTGATACTGATGTATGAATCTTCAAGTTCGACATATTTTCCGACGATACCGATGTTTACGGTAGGCTCGGTGATTTTAAGGGATTTTACGATTTCCCTCCATTCATCAAGTTTTGAAGAGTCAGGTTCAATGTCCAGTCCTATTCTTTTGACAATGAACTCACCGATATGGTTTTCTTCCAAAACCAAAGGAACTTCATAGATTGTGCCTGCATCAGGAGTATTAACAACAGCTTCAAAGTCTACGTCACAGAAGTGAGCGATTTTTCCTCTTAAAGCATCATCAATAGGTTCCTGTGATCTGCATACAATAACATCAGGATTTATTCCGACACTTCTTAATTCTTTGGTAGAGTGTTGAGTAGGTTTTGTCTTGAATTCTCCAGCTGCATTCAGGTAGGGAATGAATGTAACATGGACAAACATGACGTTTTCTCTTCCTTCCTCATTTCTGAGTTGTCTTAAGGCTTCAAGGAAAGGCTGGCTTTCAATGTCCCCGACAGTACCGCCAAGTTCAACTAAGACAACATCATAATCAGCGCTTTCGGAGTTTTCCCTAATCATTTCCTTGATACGGTTAGTGATATGAGGGATGACTTGTACACATTCTCCAAGGTATCCTCCTTCTCTTTCCTTAGCGATGACTGATTCATAAACTTTACCTGTGGTAATGTTTGCCAGACCGTCGAGTTCAACATCCAAAAATCTTTCATAATGGCCTAAATCCAAATCAGTTTCCATACCGTCGTGAGTTACATATACCTCACCGTGCTGATACGGATTGAGTGTTCCGGAATCCCAGTTTAAATAAGGATCTATTTTAATAGCTGAAACCTTTAAACCATATGACCTTAAAATTCTTCCCATAGATGCGGATGTTATACCCTTACCTATGGAACTAACTACCCCACCAGTTATAATAATATATTTTGTCAGAAAAATCCTCTCCATGAATTAAAATTTATGTTATAATTTAAGTTTTTCATGATATATAAAAATTTAATTCCGTTTATAAATGAGAATTTTATCGGCTATTTTTCCAATAATTTAATTTATTTGATATTGCACGGTCAGTTTCATCAAATTGGTATTCTCCATTTTCACCATAGTTAGAAAAATGAGTTTCTTTTATGAACATTTCACAAGAATCATCCGGTCCATTTGACAGTTGTCCTCTTCTACATACCATTCCATGAGCCGCACCATATGGGCTTACGCTCCAGAAAGTGCAGTTGAGACAAATGTTGTCTCCATTATTAATCATTGAATCATAATCTGCATCTTCAAAGCTGGAATCCTGGAGGTCCTCTTCACTGAAAAATTCCATGCATTCGCTGCAATAGTTATCCTCATCTAATCTGTTTCCGCAATTTGGACATCTCATAGCCTCACCTACAGTCTCTTAATGAATTCCTTAATGTATTTGTCACAGAATTCCCATGTGTGCTCTCCCGGAGCTTTAATAAATTCAACATCAACATTTTTAGACTTTAAAAACTCATAGAAATCAACGTTTTTGTCAACTAAAAAGTCATCGTCTCCACATGCCATGAAAATATCCGGCATGTCATCGGTATTCTCAACTAGATATTTCGGATTCTTATCAGAGTTTTTGATTTTATCCAAATCGCCGAAAACTGATTCGTAAAAGTCATGAGCCCTCAAAACGTTATCATCACTAGTATAATTGACAATATCATCAGTGATCAATGCTGATGAAATCATTCCTATTTTTGAAAAGTTTTGTGAGTATTTCAAACCGTTTCTAATTGCTCCATAGCCTCCCATTGAAAATCCGGCAATGAAGGTATCTTCCCTTTTATCTGACAAAGGAAAGATGTTTCTTGTAATGTCCAAAAGCTCCTGACCGACATATTCGCCATAATAGGCATACGCCTTAGGATTGTCGACATAGAAACTATTTTCTCCGCACGGAATTACAATAGCTATTCCATGGTCTTCGGCAAACTTCTGAATGGAAGTGTTTGCAAGAAAGATATCATCGCTGCCGTAGAGTCCATGAAGCAGATACAATGTCCTGTAAGGCTGCGGTACGATTTCCTCAGTATCCTGCAGGAAATGAATATTGTCCGCAGGCAAAATTACGCTGATTGATGTTCTTCTCTGCAGGCTTTTGCACTTGATGTCTCCCCTGAATAAAACCATTAACTCACCTCATGTCCATAATTCTGTAATGAAAAGCGGGCTTGCATCCTCTGCCTTTTCAAAACCGCAGTTTCTTGAACCTCCCCGACCTTAAGAAGGTCAGGGATTCGCAAACCTAAAAAAACATGTGTTTTTTAGGAGATTTTTACTGCACCGTCGTCCCGACGGTTTGTAATCCTTTTTGTAGGATGTTTTTACTGGCATTGACGTCCCTGTCATGATGTTTACCGCACTCGGGACAGTCCCAGTCTCTTATTTGTAGGTTTCCCAGTCCACTAATATGGGGATTCTTTTTGCTGCAGTTGCTGCAGATTTGTGTGGATGGAAAATCCATAGGAACTTTAATGAATTCTACATCATTCCAGTGGCATTTGTATTCCAGTTTATCCATGAATATACGTGGAGCATTCAATTGAAGATTATGACTTAAATATTTATTTGTTTTCCAAGCTTTTATATTTTCGTTTTGAACAGCGACAAAGCAACTATTTTTAGCAATATATAGTGTTTGCTTGTCATAATAATCGTTCCTTTTATTGACTAGTTTGTCCATCCATTTGTGGTATAGTCTTTTTGCTTGTTGGTATCTTATGGATTTTTGTTGGTGTTGTTTCATTTTTCTTTGATATTTGATGATTTTGTCTGTTTCTTTTGTTAGATCAAGATTGGGTATCTCTTGGGTGTTTGAAAGAACAGCTAGTTTACTGCATCCGATATCAATTCCCACTTGCATGAGTGGACCGTATTCTCTTTGTGGAATGTGTATGGTTTTGATGTTGAAAATTGCATAATATTTGTTGTTGGTTTTTTTAATGGTTATATGTTTTATTGTTGCTGTTGGGTCATTTGGGTCGCTTGCCTGGATTAGCATTTGTCGGTATTTTTTGCTGGTTTTGAATTTTATGAGTCCGAATTTTGGAATCAATATTTTATAGAAAGCGTTTTTGTCTTTCTGTATTCTTAGATTGTTGTTGGTTTTCATTATGCGGAATGTGTCGTTTTTATTTTTTTTAGATTTGAACACCGGGTAATTGGATTTTAAGTTAGGGTTTTTATATCGTTTAAAAGCATTTTTTAGGTCTCTAAATGATTGTTGGCGACTGCTTGATTCGGCTTTTCTCAAGAAAGGATATTCCTGCATCAACATATTCAATATTATATTGCAGGAGGTATCATTTACTATGAATTTGTCCTGGTAGCCGTTTTGGATTAATAGCTGTCTGAAATGATTTATGAATTCTAATTCTTTGTTGTAAATGAATCTGTAAATGCCTATGTTGGATTCAATTTCGTTAATAGTGACAATTTTTTCTCCATTATCGTTTTTATCCACTTTAGCCGGATAAATTCTAACATTAAGATATTTATTAACAACTTTCATCTCAAAAAAACCCCATTCTAACTGAGTTTTATAACATATTTACAAATGATATGCTACTATATCATATGTAATAGTATATAAACCTTCACCAAGAGCATTTGAAAAGTAATCCCCCCAAAAAAAGTATACTGAATACAAAAACCAAAATAAACAACAGCCAAAAATAAAATATTTAAAGAAATAAAACCCAAAAAATTCCTAATTACAAAAGTACACCCTAATCTGAAATTCATTCCCAACCTTAAAGAGGTCGGGCTATTCTTTCATAATTAAAAGATAAATCTCTTTAACTTTAAAAACTAGATCTCTTCCAATGCCCTATCCTGATAATCCGGCCTTACAAGCAGATAATGGACATACGCAGTCATTATTCCATCACCATTGCGCAAATCATTCCAACCAGCTTATCCTCATCCCATGCAGAGATTACTGTTTCAAAGTTTCTCATTGCAATCTGGAGCTTTTCGGGAAAATGGCCTGATGACCATTCCACTGACAAAAACAGATCCTGCAAATCCTCTACACTGAATTCATGTATTTCCTTGTACTCAATTTCACTCATTATACCACCCTATATTCCGTCCATCTGTTTGAGAAATATCTGTAAACGTAAATTCCTGCCCTTACATACCAGTCGATAAACATTGCTATCCATGTTCCGAATACTCCAATGCCCATCCAATCGGTTATGACATAAGACAGGCCAATTCTGCATATGAACATTACTGCTAAGCTGATGTACATTACTGATTTTGAGTCTCCTGCACCTCTGAAAGTGGACGGCAGTGTGAAGGATATCGGCCAGATGATAATTGCAAAAATACCGTGCCAGATTACCATTTCGGTTGTCATGGCTGCAGTTTGCGCAGACAGGTTGTAGATGCCCAAAATCAGAGGCAGGCCTGCAAAAATCAACAGGTTGATGACAATATGTGAAATGATAACAATGACCAGGCATTTCTTGTTATAGTATTTTGCCTGTTCATAATCATTGGCGCCGACACATCTTGAAATAACGGCAGTCAGTCCCAGATTGATTGCAAAACCCGGAAGAACTGAAAATATTCCGATTGCATATCCTACTGAGTTTGCAGCTATTGCCATTGTTCCGAATGTTGAAACAAGACTTAAGACCAGAACCCTACCCAATTGGAAAAGACCGTTTTCAACACCATATGGAATGCCCACCTGCAATACCTTTTTAAGGATTTTGAAGTTGAATTTATGTTTTAAAGTCCTTTTGATATGTAATTTATAGTCCTCATCAACTACGAAGTGCAGTATCAGAACAGCCGCAAGCGCTCTTGAAATGACCGTCGGAATAGCTACGCCTCTGACATCCCATCCCAGATAATAGATGCAGAATGCATTGCCGATAACGTTTAAAACATCACAGACAAGTAATATCTTCATAGGCAGGGATGCATTGTTGGTTGTTCTGAAAATTGCAGCTCCCGCATTGTATATTGCCAGAAACGGAATTGACAATGCTACAATGTATAAATATACATCCGCATTTGCCCAGACGTCCGCTTCAATCTGGCCGAAGAGAAGCCCGATTAAAAATTGCCTTAAGAGGATTACCGCAATCATCAGAACTGTAGACAATATGGTTGAAAACCAGATAAGTTGAGTTGCTGAATCCCGAGCCTTTTCAACCTGATTGTCCCCCAGATACTGTCCTGCGACAACTGCACCACCTGTCCCTAGTGCTGAGAATGAAAAAATAAGTAGCTGAACCAAAAAGTCAACAAGAGAAACTCCTGAAATCGCAGCTTCACCCAATGATGCCACCATGATGGAATCAGCCAGACCTACACAGAATTCCAAACCATATTCGATTAAAAGCGGAATGAACAGTGCAAGCAATGCCCTATTTGTATAGATATAACCTTCAGGAGTTTTAAATAGATTAGTAACGTTCATGATATCAGAAAATAATTTAATGAATAATATTATCTTTTAAGAACATATGAACTTTTGTATCAGTTAATAGTTGAACTATAAATGCCGAGAAAAACTAGTCAATTAGAAATGCTAATTTCATCCTATAAACTACTAACTAGATTCAACCATTAACTCTTAACTATCTCATATAGACACAGTCAAGTGAAGATAATGAATAGCCAAAACAAAATATGCTAAAGCTACAAGAATATCTTCTAACATGACTTAACCTCCAAATTGAGTGTATAATCTCCATTTTTCATTTCAATCATACCTAGTGTATAATATATATTTTCTGACATTTAGAGATAGAAATATATTTTACTTATTATTTAGATTAAATAGAAATTTATTGTCTAAAATTGATTTTAGTTTAAAAAATTGATTTAAAATAGAAATATTGCATTAATAATGAGTTAAATAGAAAAATAAATACAAGACTTTAAATATTAGTAATACCCATATTAATATTAAACATCATAGATGTTTAGTTCATGACTTGAACTTAGTGTATAATATATAAGATGAGGATTTTTATCCTCATCCAAATTCAAAAACTATTTTTAAAAAAAGAATTGAAAGGTAAAAGGATTACCTTATAAAGTTTGTACGTGGTTTAGTCTCTTGAGTTAAAGTCACACCTTTTTCTTCACCTGCTTCAAGACATTTCAGGAAAAATGCCATATTATGAGCAAGCTGTCTCATTGTACCTAATCCTTCCTCATCCTGCATTACCTCTTCGGGAGTGTTTCCATGAACCATATTCCAGTAGAATGATGAAATGATTGGCATTTGGGAAATTCCCAAATATTTGATTAACTGGTCATATGTTGCAGTTGTACCTGCACGTCTCGCAGAGCAAACAACAGCTCCAGGTTTGTTTTTGAAAGCTTCCGCTCCTGCACCATGAGAGTTTGAGTAAAATGCACGGTCTAAAAATGATGTCATGGATCCGTTAGCACCGGCATAGTAAACCGGTGAGCCGAATACGAATGCATCGGCATCGTAAGCCTTTTCAACAAATTCGTTTACGACATCATCAAAGGCACATTTGCCCAATTCAGCACACTTTCCACAGGCAATGCAACCTGTAATTGCTTTTGTCTTAATCCAGAAAATTTCCGTTTCGATATCATACTCTTTAAGTATTTTTTCAACTTCGCTGAGTGCAGTATAAGTGCAGCCGTTCTTATGAGGGCTTCCGTTTACAAGTATTACTTTCATTTAATAATCTCCATCAATCAATCTTTGAACTAAGAAATGTCCTTTTTTGAATTTAAGTGAACCTTTTTTGACTCCTTCCTCATCGAATGATTCGCATTCATCACCTTCACGGGCGGAATCGTAGATTACCAACGGCACATCATCACGTGTATGGGTTCCAACACTGATTGGAGTTGGATGGTCCGGCAAGATTGCCACTCTAAAGTCCTCGCCTTCCAAACTATCGATGATTGGTCCGACAATGAACTCGTCAATCCTTTCAATGGCTTTAACCTTTTCTTCAGTATTTTGAGCATGTCCCGCTTCATCAGGAGCTTCAATGTGAATCAGCAGCAAATCTGTCTCTTTTAGGGCTTCGATTCCATATTCTCCCTTTTGCTTGTAATCGGTATCGAAGTATCCTGTAGCTCCAGGCACATCTACAATATTCATGCCTGCGAAGTTGCCGATTCCTCTAAGCAAATCCACACCTGTAATTACTGAAGCTGTGATTCCGTAGGTTTCCTCAAAGTTAGGCAGTTTAGGGGTTACGCCCTGTCCCCATAGCCATACCATATTGGCAGGAATTTCTCTTTTTTGGTTAACTTCAGCATCTTTGAGATATTCTTTTGACTCAAACATTATCTGTTGGATTTCCTGAGCCAGTTCGCAGTCTCCAAACAGATTATCAACCAACTTTTCGCCTACCATGTCATGAGGAGGAATTGTTTGAATAGCAGATAATATTTCCGCATCCTCAACGCTGTCACAGGAGTATATGAACAGATGCCTGTAGCTTACGCCAGTGTAGAACTTGCCTTTGAAGTCAGGGTATTTTTCTGTGAAATATTCATTTAATCCTTTCATTAATTCGTCCGCTTCCTCGGTTGAAATATGGCCTGCATTGAAATCATCCATTTCACCATCTTCAGAAAATATTGTATTGCATCTGAATATCACATCACATGGAGTTGTTGGAATGCCTTCGCTTCCAGCTTCTAGTGGTCCACGACCAGTATAGAAATCTGCAGGATTGAAGCCAAAAATGCTCATATTAGCTACATCAGAACCAGGATTGTACTCTTCAGGAACGTTATTTGTAAATCCTCCAAAACCGTTTTTAGCCAATTTATCAATATTTGGAGTATTAGCTACCATCAAAGGAGTTTTACCGTCTAATTCATCTACAGGGTAATCACTAGACCCATCCGGAATAAAAATTACGTATTTCATGTTATCAAAAAAAGTAAAAAAATTTAATTAGTTTTTATTTTTTAAAATACTAATTAAATCGGTCAACATCGCAGAAGCAGTTTCAAGAGATCCTGCTCCAAGTCCAATTACAGATACCTCATCGGCCAAATCTGTCTTGATTGTAGCCATGTTCAGGGTTCCGCTTACATCATAGGAGCTTCCCCTTTTAACCAAACGTGGAGATACCTGCAGGTTATCTGGAGATACTTCGGCTATCAATTTGATTAAATAATCGTCTTTTTTGGCAAGCTCAATTGCCTGTGCATTGATGTTTGAGATACCTTCAACTTTAACGTCACTGTATGTTGCATCAATTCCTAAAAGGGAATTTGCCAGGATTACAGTCTTACAAGCTGCATCAATACCTTCAACATCCTGGGTAGGGTCTGTTTCGGCTATTCCCAATTCCTGTGATTCCTTTAAGATAACTTCATAATCAGATCCTTCTGATGTCATTCTTGATAAGATATAATTGGTGGTACCGTTCAGAATACCCTTGATTGATTTGATTTCACATGATGCCAAGGTGTCCTTTGTGAAATTGATGATAGGCATTGATCCGCCTACACTGGCTTCATATTTGAATTCTACACCTGCTTTTTCAGCTGCACCAACAACTTCCTTGAATTTTAAAGCCAGGTGCCCTTTATTTGAAGTTACAACATCTTTTCCCTGTTCGAATGCTTTAAGTGTTAGTGAAAGTGCAGGTTGTGCATCAACGATATTAGTAGGAGTTGCTTCAATAAGACAATCGTATTCAACAGCATCTAAAACATCTGCACCGCTTTTATCGCATCCGAATTCAGGATATGCTGATAGTTTTCCTTCTTCATTTTTAGTCTTTACAAGTAATTCTTCATCGAGGCCATCCTGTGAGATTGCAGATGAAGATGAGTCTGCTGCAGCTACAACCTTTACTGCAACACCTGTTTTATCCTTAATTAAATCCTTCTTCATGGAAATTGCATTAGCCACACCTTGGCCTACTGAACCAAATCCCATGATTATGACTTTACATTCATCCATAATAATCACTTAAACTTCATTAATCACTAATAAATCTTTTTCTTCTGCAATTTCTGCAATTCTATTAAATACTTCTTGCTTTTTACCAATATCCGCTTCAATGTTAATTAATGCTGTGGACTTTTCCTCACCATTCAGCTTGATGTCAAATGCAACAATGACAACACCATCTAAAGCATTGATTCTATCCATAGTGTCCCTTAAATCTTGATCTACAATATGGCCAAAGAAAATTGTAGTGATTGTTTCCTTTTTAACAACACCGTCCATTTCGATAATGGTGAATCCCAATTCTTCAAATCTCTCAACTACTTTTTTAAGATCTTCTAGTTCGCCTTCCAAAGTCAATTGAACAGGAACTTTTCCGTTTTCATTCTTATAATCTCTTTTATGGATAACAGTTACCAGATTTGCACCGAATACGCTTATTGGTTCTAATGCTTTAACCAACTGTCCAGGAGAATCCAAAAGTTCTAGAACTAAGTCTATTTTCATATAAATACCTCTTTAACTTGTCCATTCCGCTTTTTTAACTATGAGATTTCCTTCCTTATCAATCCTAGCATTTCTTAAAATTTTTTCAGGATTCTTTCCGTGAGCTTCATCCTCACGTGTCAGGTTTAAATTATCGGTAATATACCAGGTTTCATCTGAATCTGGAATATCCTCTAAAATCTTAGAGAATTTTTCTATAATGTCTTCTGCATCTTTTTCGATTGTCATTAATATAAACTCCTAATAATTAATAATATATTTATTATGTTTTTTGATATTAATAAATGTAAAGAAAAAAATTAAAATTAGTCCAGATATTGGGAAATGTCAGTATCTTTCAAAATCTTTTTCCTCAATATCTTATCAATTCCGGTTCCATATTGAGCTGCCTTTTTAGGCCTGTAAGCTATATTGTAATCAAGCCCCTCTTCAAAAGCCAATTTCCTCAAAAAGCTTTTTCTCATGTCATCATGCATGGAAACGATTTTCTTATTGTCCGGAATGTTCAATACCAGTTCCACCAGATTTTCATCTAAAAACGGCAGTCTCAGCTCTACTGAATTGAGCATTGAGCATGCGTCATCCCTTTCAAGATTTACATGATACATATTTGAAATGTCCTCTCTTAACTTAAAGTTCAGTTCTCCTTCAACAAAGCTTTTCAGGTATCTTTTATATCCTCCAAACAGCTCATCGGCACCCTGGCCTGAAATTGCTACTTTCAATCCGTCTTGAGCCACCATCCTTGTTGCAAAGTAGGTTGTAAGACCAACCCCCACCTTCATGAGATTGTCATCTCCAATGGCCTTTACGACTTGAGGAAGTGCCTCACGAATCATATCTTCGCTCACTTCACATATTTCCAAATCCAGATTAAGGAATTTTGATGCATATATTGCCGCTTCAAGGTCTTTTGAGCCTTCAGCACCTACCGCATAAAGTTTTACCTTAATAGGAACATTCTGTGAAATTTCCTTCAAGAGCAATGCAAGATACGAACTGTCAACTCCCCCCGAAAATATTACACCAACGCTTGTTAATCCGTCAACTCTTTTGGAAACACTCAATCTTAACAACTTGTCTATTTTAGATACGTCCCCTTCAAAGACCTTTTCATAAACTGCCTGAGTTGGAGATATATCCTCCCAGTTATAAAGTATGTGTTCAGGTTTTAGGGTGTTGATGTTAATGAAACCGACTTCCTTTAAAGCATCCCTAGTTGATGCAAAGCCTTTGACATCACCTTTTTCAGCATAGAACAATGGCTTTACGCCTAAAGGGTCTCTTGCAATTGCAAGGTTTTCACCATCATAAACGGCAAAAGAATAATCTCCATCGATTAATCTGATAGTGGCCTGAACTGCCTTAAGCAGATCAAATCTTTGGTTGTAAAAATCAATAAGATAAAGTAAAGCTTCGCTGTCTGAAGTGATTTCATCCTCAACACCAACCCTATTCAAGAAATTTTTCATGGTGCGGAAATTGTATAATTCCCCGTTGAAAACCAGAGTGAGATTATCATTTGAAACCGGCTGCGGTTTTGATATTCTTTCATTTAAATCATAAATGGAAAGCAGATTGTGGCCAAAAACAATTTCATACTCATTTTCGTCACTGAATTCCTCCAGATTGATGTCAGTGTAAATCTTATCTAAAAAAAGACCTGATGAATCCGGACCTCGGTTTTTTGAGGATTTCAACATTTTAACAATATCATCTGATTTTACTTTACCTTGAAGGCCAACAATAGAACACATGGTATAAAATATAAAATTAATAGTACTTAAAATTTTAAAAAAAAGAAATTGTGAGCTAATTAATCGTTAGCCCATCTTTTTAGTTTAGGAAATACTTCCGCCATCATTGCACTGGCTTCAGCCTTATCGATTTCCGGGTGAGCTTCAACCATCTTATCAATGCAGAAATTCATCATCTCATCCATAGTCATGTCTGAAGTGAATTTCCCGTCTTTAAAGCAGTATATGCAGTAGTCTTCGTTTTTTGAACCGTCTGCATTGGTTCCAAAAAGTTCATCATCCGCTAGTGGCATTGCACATGATTGGCAGAATTTCTGATTTTCAAAATCATTCATAATTATCACCTATCCTATTATTTCAACATGATAATATTTAAACTAATTCAAAGAGCATTTGTCAACTAATGCTAAAGTGCAACATCCGCCTTTGTAAAGTAGATATAGGAGATAACAAGCCCAATTATGAAAGTGAGCAAAATTACCCCATAAGAGACTGTTATACTTGCGCTGTACTCTGCTATTTCACCGGATGCAATCAGATATGGGCATACCCAAGGCACATATGGCGCCCATGTCTGGCCGTATATCAACATGTTCACCAATGTCAAACCAGCTCCTCCAACCATTGCGGGAACCATGTTTGTAATGAATAGTGAAATGAATACAAATGGGGAGAATGTTAAAAACAACAAAACATTTGCAAATAGAAGTTGTCCAAAGCTGTCAAAGAATAGTTTTATGCTGAATCCTTCAAGACCTGCAGCAAAACCGAATACAAGTGTTGAAAGGCTTGTGACTGCGGTTAAAATTAAAATCCACACTAAAAACATTACATATTTGCTTGCTAGAAATTTTCCCCTTGATATTGGGATAGTCAGCATGGTTTTTAGAGTATGCTCATTGTATTCCCTTCCGAATAAATAGGATATCATTATTGAAAAAAGCATGACTGCAAATAATGCTGACATGTACATATTCACATTGGTGAACAATAATTCAAAAGTATGTCCCTCATCAAAAGCCACTACTGCAATATACATCAACAATGGAGGAATAACGGCTCCTATTAAACTCAATAGAAATATATTGGATCTTTTAAACTTTAAAAATTCCATCTGAATAAAAGTTAACATATTATCACCTAATTGTTAGATACAAACCTTGTAAAAAACTCTTCCAAATTTTCTTCACATAGATTTACTTTATTTACGTCAATTCCTGCTTTAACAAACAAAGCATTGAATTTATCCCTCATGCCCAAATGGGTATAGAGATATATAGTTCCATTTTCCTTATTGAATGTGAAATCTACGTTCTCTTTAAGTTCTAATTCCTTAAAGATACTGATAGCCAAATCAACATCTGATACTTCAAATTCTACAGATTTATTTAATTTTTCGAACAATTCATCCCTTGAAATTTCATCAATCAGAACCCCATTGTCCATAAAGCCAATAACATCAGCAATATTTTCAATTTCGCTTAAGATATGTGATGAAATTAGGATTGTTATTCCAAATTCATGGGATAACCTTTTAAGCAATGCCCTTATTTCCTTAATTCCGAAGGGATCAAGGCCATTAATCGGTTCATCAAGAATTAATAGTTCAGGATTATGTATAATGGCTGCAGCTATTCCCAAACGCTGCTTCATTCCTAAAGAAAAATCCTTGTATTTCTTTGATTTCGCTCCGCTTAAATTAACCATTTCAAGGACTGATTTAATGTTTTGAGGATTATAATTTCCCCTCAATTTGGAAATGATTTTCAGGTTTTCGTAAGCTGTGAGGTTTTCATAAAATCCTGGGGTTTCAATGATTGAGCCTATGTTGGAATATATCTCTTTGGAATATTTTTTGGGATCCTTTCCAAAAAGAAATATCTCGCCGCTTGTAGGATATGTGAGATTTAAAAGCATGCACATTGTTGTGGTTTTTCCGGCACCATTATTGCCCAAAAGCCCATAGATTTTTCCTTTTTCAACGTGCATATTGATTGAATTTACAACCAAATCATTGGAATATTTTTTTGATAAGTTATTTGTTTCGATAACGTAGTCTACCATAGTAAAAATCTCCTTTAAAATTACTAAAAAAAGAAATTAGAATGCTTGAAAACATTCTAACTATTTAATCGATTCTCTATATATTGATCCGCAGACCCTATTATAAAATACGCTGCAATAGGATGACAGGAACAATGCTTCGAGTATTGTTATGAAGGTTGAGACGACCAATGCCTGATTATTGATGGTCGCTGCAAATACTGGGACTAAAAGGCTCAATACACAGCCTACAGCCATATTGATAATCATGAATACAATTATTGTGAAGAGGATTATTCCAATATATTTCACCCATCCAAGATTAGAGATATTTGCGATTATCTCATTGAAGTCAAATGCCTTTTTAAGACTATCATGCGCAATCATGTTGTTCAATGCCATGACCAGGAAGAAATAACAGATTACAAGCACTAACCCTGAAATCAACAATATTATCGGCAATACTGATGAATCACCAACTAACCAGATTCCTAAAAACATTATAATCACTGGAGGAAGATTATATACGACGCTTACAATGAAATATTTTACTCCGTTGATAAACATGCCCACAATATCACTGAATCCTGGAAGGTCTTCTTTTTTGTCTATTGAAAATTTGATTACATTGTATTGATATCCCATTATAAAGAGAGACACGATGAATCCGGCTACAAGCAATCCTATTGCAATGTTTACATCAATATTCGGTAACTGTGAAAGTTTTAAGGTTGCCCAATGGCCATTGGTTTTTTCCAGCATATGGGCAGTAACCCTGAATATGTCAAAAGTCTTAATGCTGAAGGCCATGGACAATAGCTCAAAAATTACAAACAGCACCCCAAGGCCTAAAAGTTTTTTAACGTTGTTGAAGGGATATTTCAGTCCTTCACTAACACAATCTGTTATGCTTGCCATCAAATCACCTTATATTTGCATTGTGTACAATAATCCCATGGATCTTGCATTGAATATGCTTAAGTACGGTCCTACAATAAACATTGATACAATTGAATTGATAAATGCTCCTAAAAGAAATACACCGCTTGCATTAACTCCCAATGCAAATCCTGAAATGCCGAACACGGTAAATATTGCTCCGATAATTATACTGACTACAGATGCTATAACTACAGTAATGATTACCAATCCTAGATAGGTCATTAAACATTCTGACCATCCTATTTCTTCAATTACCTCTTTTATTTCGGACAATGCAAAGGCTTTTGAGAATGCACCATCATTATATGCCATGTGGCATAATCCCATTTGGCTCATTAAACAAGCTACAATTATTAAAATAAATGTGATTAAACCTCCGATAATCATCAATGCAGTAGATAAACCTCCGTT
Source organism: Methanobrevibacter sp. (assembly GCF_045586545.1). Taxonomy (GTDB): domain Archaea; phylum Methanobacteriota; class Methanobacteria; order Methanobacteriales; family Methanobacteriaceae; genus Methanocatella. The sequence continues at coordinate 684 of NZ_JAZNAN010000070.1, read as the reverse complement.
AAAGTGTCCTGCAACAATAGCAAATATTACAAATACGATTACAGGCACTATCAGATACATGACTTGAACTATCACCACTTTCACTCCATCGACAAACATGTCTATTAAATCCTCAAAGTCCGGCAATGGGTCTCTTCCGTTGATAATTCCGTGTACCGCCGTGTTTATAACTCTATAATTATATCCTGTGATTAAGAAAACTGGTAATAACAAGAAACTGAATAAGCACATTACGCCTAATATCACTAGTGTCTTCCAGTCTTTTGCTGAATATTCTAATGCGTCTTTATATATGTCTAAAATCATTCGTTTCACCTAATAATAATCATCATCGAAAATAAATATTTCTTCCATGACGAAATACTTCTCTCGATCTCCTTTAAATAACATTTTATTGAAGACTTGGGTTATTTCATAAGCTAAAAATAAAGATGGATTATACCTGCCATTTTCAAGCGCATTAATGGTTTGCCGGGTAACTCCAACTTTATCCCCCAACTCTTTTTGGCTCATTTTGAGCTCCTGTCTTAAATATTTAATCATGGTTCTCATAATAATCCACAAATTAATTCATTTTTGCAAAAAGTATTTAAGTACTTGAAGTAATTATGTTAAAATCTAATTACTTATGTTAATGTTACATTACATAGTATATAAAGGTTACGGTTAATAATAAAATCAATA
>NZ_JAZNAN010000069.1:0-10017 GCF_045586545.1 Methanobrevibacter sp. | reverse complement strand
TGAACCAACAAATTAAAATAACAATTGATATAGATAATAATCCAAGGGGAAAACATGAAAATTGAAGAAATTGATGCGATTAATTATAAAAATGGTGAAGCTCAAGAAGTAAAGGAAAACGTAGTTAAGGATGAAACAATTACATTGACCATAAATGGAGACATTTCACGTAGCCTTTCAGCAATTGAAGATTCACTTAAAGAATTTGCAGTAGGATACCTGTTTAATGAGAATATGGTAAAGTCCTTAGACGACATTAAAAAAATCGAAATTGAAGGGCCTCAGATAAATGTTGAAATTGATGATACCCTCCTGAAAACAAATGAAACCGTTTTATGTTCCGATTCAGCGGGAGGATGGAGAAGCAAAATAAAGGATGTTAATCCCGTCGAATCAGATTTCCAAGTTGGTGTCAATGAATTGATTGCAAGAATTGAAGAGCTAAAAGATAATGCTGAAATCTGGCAGGCAACCGGAGGAACACACGTTGCTGGAATCGTTTATAAAGATCAATTCGTCGTTAAAGAAGACGTAAGCCGTCATGTTGCAGTTGATAAGGTGATTGGATATGGAATATTGAATGGCTTTGATTTGAATCATTCCTATGTAATATACAGTGGAAGAATGCCTGCGGACATGGTTATAAAAATGACAAGGTCCGGAGTGCCGATTTTAGCATCAAATGCAGCTCCCGCCAATTCAGGATACAATATTGCAAAAAAAGGAAATATTACATTAGTTGGATTTTTAAGAGGCCAACGCTGTAATATATATAATAATCAGAACAGGATAATTTTTGATTAAGAGTCTTCAGACTCTTTATTTTCATTATCTATTTTTTCCAGTAATTCAGAAACAATACCGTCTAAAAATACCAGACTGGTTAATTCGAAAGCTGTTCCCAATGGAGTTAAGGAAGTATAGTTACCGTGAATTTGACGTTTCATATAATTTTCATCATCCACCTCTTGCATAGGCCTTCCTTTAACATAAATGAAACAATCTGACTCATTAGCTAATCTAGATTCCGGATAAGAAGTTACACCTAAAACTTTTGCACCTCTTTTCTTAGCAATGTCTGCTGCAGAAACTGCAGTATTTGTTTCACCGGAACCTGAAATGATTACAAGACAGTCCCCCTTATTGATAGCTGGAGAAATGGTTTCGCCGACAACATAAGAACTTAAACCTAAATGCATCAATCTCATTGCAAATGCTTTAGCAGCAAGTCCAGACCTTCCAGCACCAGTAACGAAAATATTTTTAGAAGTTAAAAGAATATCTTCAAACATTTCAACAGATTCCTCATCTAAAGAATCTTCAGCATTTTTGATGTTTTTCAATACAGCCTCAATAGAATCTTTCATAATTTCCATTTTATCTCATCCGAAACTCAATGATAATATTATATTTAAAATTTTATATAAAATTATGGAAAATCAATAGCTAATTATATGACATGAAACTCATATATTATTGATGGAATTAAAAAGTAAAGGATTAATAAGCTTGGACATAAATGGAGATGTTTATGATTATAAACTATATGAAAGCTTAAAATCATTATCCAAAACAAAATCTCAAAGAAAATCTGCAAAGGAGTTAAATATCTCCCATACCGTATTTAATAGAAGAATTCTTAAAGCGGAAGAAAAATTAGGTTTTAAAATTGCCGAAAAAGTGGGAAACGGAACACTCCTAACACTGAATGGCCGGCAACTGCTTGAAGAATTCCAAAAGTATGCTATACAGATTGAAGAAACCGCCGACATCAACATTGTCGGAGGGCATATCAGTACAGGACTTTTAGAAAGTATCGATTTGCCTTTCAATGTAAACATTTACAGCAGCAATGACGAGGATGCTTTTGAGCTTGCAAAAAGAGGTGCCGTAGATATTCTTACATTAGATGACCCTTTAATAGCATTTGAAAGGGATTTGAATTTCCTTCCAATAGCTTATGATTATCTGGTTTTAATTTCCAGCCCCGAATCCAAAAAAATCGAGAGCATATCCGATTTGGAAAATCTTGATTTCGTGAATGTTAGCGGATCTGCCCAAAGGCTTGCATGGAACAGTCTGAAACATTATGATATTGAATTCAATATCAAAAAGAATGTCAATTCCCAGTTTGATGCTTTCAAACTGGTCCGAAATTCGGAAAACCTCTATACTTTTTTAAATGCAAGCTATTTTAATGGAAATGACCTCCTAAAATACGATACACGTCACGTAATCAGTATGATAAAAGTTAATGAAGATAAACCCCAAGTTGATGAATTTGTGAGATATATCATTAATGACACCCAAAAGGATATTGAGAATCAAGGTTTCACCCCTATGGGATAATACTTTACAAATGCTCTCGGCAAAATGGGATTATATAATAACTATAAATTATAACCTACATCCATGTTACAGTGTGTTTTTGTGCACTTTCAAAACATTAAATAATGATAAAACACAATATTAAATTGAAATACTAAAAGGCGATATTATGGCAAAAAACAGAGATTTACTAGCGATTGGCCACTCTGCTCATGATTATATTATAAGAGTGCCTGAATTTCCAAAAGCTAATTTTTCAGCTCCAATAACAAAAATGGAAACCTTCAATGGTGGAGCCGCCGCAAATGTGGCTTGTGTTGGTGCAAAATTAGGCTTAAAAACTTCATTGATTTCTGCTGTTGGTGGAGATTTCAAAAAAACCGAATACTATGAACACATGCAGAATTTAGGTATTGACACTGATTCATTGATTATCGTACCTGGTGAAGCAACTCCGACCGCATTTGTTTTAACAGACGATAATGATGACCAAATAAGTTATTTCTACTGGGGTGCTGCCCGTGAATTTGCAGAAAGCAAAGTGCCTTCCAGTTCGATTAGAAATGCTGAAGCAATACATTTGGCAACTGGAGACCCTAACTATAACTGGAAATGTTCAGAAGAAGCTAAAAACGAAGATTTGCTTGTTTCCTTTGATCCGGGTCAAGACCTTGGAATGTATGAAACCAAAAAATTAAGGGATGTTATTGAAAATACTTCAATCCTTTTTGGTAATCATCATGAAATTGAAAGAATTCTGGTTGCTCTTGAAGTTGATTTGGATGGACTTAGGGATTTAGGTCCGAAAATAATTGTGAAAACCTGTGGTGCTAACGGCAGTGAGATTTATTCAAATGAGGAAAAAATAAAAATTGATGCAATTAATACAGAAGTTATCGATCCTACCGGTGCCGGAGACTCTTACAGGGCAGGATTCTTATCAAGATTCTTAAATGGGGAATCCTTAGAGGAGTCTGCTAAATTTGCATCCACTGTTTCATCATTTATCATTGAACATAGAGGTTGTCAAACCAATATGCCAACATTTGATGAAGCATTTGAAAGAATGGGTGAATTTTACTAACTCTATTCTTTTTTAATTTTTTTTAAAGTAAACTTTATTTTTATCAATATGGCTTTAATTTTAAAATACAATATTATAAATAACTATTTTTTAAAAAACACTTTACATATATCAATAAAGTTTGAATTAACTTTAATCCAATTAATTTAAATACTATTAAATAAAAATAACACATTATCAAACAATGATGAGAATATCATAAAATAAATTTGACTGTTTAATCTATCAACGAAGGAGGATAATATGACACAAATTAGTGATGCAAAGAAAGGTATTCTAACCGATGAAATGAAGCATGTTGCTGAAATAGAAGGTGTTTCAGAAGACTTTATTTTAAGGTCAGTTGCAAACGGAACAATCGTAATACCTGGAAATGTACATAGAGATATTGAAGCTGCAGGTATTGGTGCAGGATTAAGAACAAAAGTTAACGCAACTGTAGGAACCTCAACTGATATCGTTAACTTTGACGAAGAAGTTTTAAAAGCACAAATCGCTATTGATCATGGCGCTGACTGTTTAATGGAATTGAGTATTGGCGGAGACCTAGATGTAATAAGAAACAGAGTTTTAGACATGTCCCCATTACCAGTTGGATCCGTACCAGTCTATCAGGCAGCTATTGAAAGTATTAGAAGAGATGGTTCCGTAATTTACATGACTGAAGATGATTTGTTCAACACCATCGAAAAACAAGCAAAAGATGGTATTGACTTTATGGCAGTCCACAGTAGTATCAACATTGAAACCTTAACCAGACTCAAAAGACAAGGACGTGTAACCGGTCTTGTATCCCGTGGAGGATCATTCATGTCTGGATGGATTGTTGAAAATGAAAAAGAAAACCCATTATATTCCAACTTTGATTATGTTTTAGAAATTGCAAAAGAACATGATGTTGTTCTTTCACTTGCAAACGGTATGAGAGCAGGGTCCATTGCTGATTCAACAGACAGGGCACAAATCCAAGAATTGATCATTTTAGGAGAATTAATTGATAGATCTCGTGAAGCTGGAGTACAATGTATGATTGAAGGACCTGGACACATTCCAATTAATGAAATTCCAACAAACGTAATGATTCAAAAGAAAATGTGTTCCAACGCTCCTTTCTACATGTTAGGACCTATTGTATGTGATGTAGCACCAGGTTACGACCACATCGTATCTGCAATCGGTGCAGCATCCTCTGCAAAAGCTGGAGCAGACTTCATCTGTTACGTGACTCCTGCAGAACACCTTGCTCTTCCAAACCCTGATGACGTAAGGGAAGGTGTAATTGCAACCAAAATCGGAGCTTATGCTGGAGACTTAGCAAGTGGCCAAATTGATGGTTCACAAGATTTGGCTATGGCTGAAGCAAGAAAACATCTCGATTGGGAAGCACAATACGCTTGTGCAATGTTCCCTGAAGCTGCACGTGCAAAAAGAGACCAAAGACCTCCTGAAGAAGAGGACACATGTACAATGTGTGGTAACTACTGTGCAGTGAAAATCGTGAACGAATGGTTAGACCAATCAGATTCTGACTTAATTAAATAGATAGATTCCTATCTATTTAAACTTCTTTTTTTATTATAACTTACATTTCAACAAAGTTCACATTAAATCTCAAAATCTCAATTTTAAAAGCAAATAGTTCTCATAGATAATGCATCTAATTCAAAACACCAAAATCAAATAGTTAATGTTAATGATAACTTATAACAAACATATTATAAGTTATAACAATTGACAATTAAAAGGATGGATGAGGATGGAACCACAAGATGAAGCTTCAAAAGAGGAATTGCTTGAAACAATTGAATTTTTGAAAGAAGAAAATGAGAAAACCGTTGACGAACTGATGGAAAAGTTAAGAAGCATTGAAGGAGAACAGCTCAAGACCAACATCAGCAACCGCCAGATGGAAGGAAAAATCAGAGAACTGAAAGGCGAAATCAACTCTTTCAAGAAGACCCCCCTGATTCTTGCAACAGTGACTGAAGTCTTCGACGACAAGCAGGTGGGAATCCAAGGTGCTGTTGGCCATGAATTCCTGGTCACCTATCCCGGTTCAATCAAAAAGGAATTGCTCGTACCCGGCGCTAGAGTGGCACTGAACCAAAAAAATCTTGGCGTTGTCAGCGTATTTCCAGCCAAAAAAGATAAGAATGTGGCCGCAATGGAAATCGACGAGAAGCCGGAAACCACATATGCAGACATCGGCGGATTGGACCCTCAAATCACAGAAGTAAAGGAAACCGTGGAGCTTCCAATCAAAAATCCGGAAATTTTCAAGGAAATCGGAATCGACCCGCCAAAGGGAATACTGCTTTACGGCCCTCCCGGAACCGGAAAAACACTTCTTGCAAAGGCTGTGGCCAATGAAACCCACGCAACCTTCATCAAGATAGTGGCCTCCGAATTCGTCAACAAATACCTGGGTGAAGGTTCAAGAATCGTGAGGGATGTCTTTGAGCTTGCAAAGGAAAAGAGCCCCGCAATAATATTCATTGACGAGATTGACGCAATCGGGACCAAAAGGGTTGGAAGCAGCGAAGGAGCAGACAGGGAAGTTCAGAGAACCTTGATGCAGCTTCTGGCAGAGCTTGACGGATTTGAATCAAGAGGAGATGTCGGAATAATAGGGGCTACAAACCGTCCAGATATCCTAGACGAAGCACTTTTAAGACCTGGAAGATTTGACAGAACAATTGAAGTGCCGAATCCTGTAAAGGAAAGCAGACAGAAAATCCTTGAAATACATACCGCCAAAATGAAAATTGATGACAACATAGACTTTGACACCATCAGCGAACTGACAGAAGGCCTGTCCGGAGCCGACCTGAAAGCAGTATGTACCGAAGCCGGAATGTTTGCAATCAGATCCGAGAGGAAAAAGGTCATTTCCAAAGACTTCCTGGATGCGATTGACAAGATTATGGAAAACCTTCAGATTAGTTAATTTAACTAATCTTTTTATATTAATAACTAGAAATATTAATCATAGTATTGACTTATTTTTATGATAATTTTTTTATTGAACGGTGAATATAAATGACACATTGGATTGAAAACATAGCTAATAAATTAAGTAAAATGGATGTAGAAGAGCACGTCATTGCAAGTGGAACCTCCATTTCAGGTTCCATACACATTGGAAACTCCTGTGACATATTTGTAGCTAACGGAATTGGAAAGAAATTAAGAGAAAAAGGAAAAAAAGCTAAAACAATATGGATTGCAGATGACCACGACCCTTTAAGAAAAGTTCCATATCCATTACCTGAAGATTATGACAAATACTTAGGAATGCCATATTCCGTGATTCCTTGTCCTGATGGCTGTTGTGCCAATTTTGTAGAACACTTTGAAAAACCTTTACTTTCCGTGATGGATGATTATGGAATAGAAATGGAAGCTAAATCCGGTTTTGAAATGTATAAAAACGGAGATTACAATGAGTACATCAGAACATCCTTGGAAAAGGTTGAAGAAATCAAAGAAATCTTTAACCAATACAGAAGAGAGCCATTAGCTGACGATTGGCTGCCTTACAATCCAATCTGTGATGAATGTGGTAGAGTAAACACCACTTATGCTTACGACTATGACGGAGACATCATCAAATACAGATGTGAATGTGGCCATGAAGGTGAAATGGACATTAAATCCGGTAACGGTAAACTCACCTGGAGAGTAGAATGGGCAGCAAGATGGAAAATCTTCGGAACCACATGCGAACCGTTCGGAAAAGACCACGCAGCAAGTGGAGGATCATATGATGTAAGTAGCGTAATATCTGAAAAGATTTTTGACTACCCTGCACCATATCCAGTACCATATGAATGGATTACCCTTGACGGTGAAGCAATGAGTAAATCCCATGGTGTCTTCTTTGCACCTGATGAATGGTTAAAAATTGGTCCTGCCGAAAGTCTCCACTACTACTTATTCAGATCAAAACCTATGAAAGCAAAAGATTTCTCACCAAAAATGCCTTTCCTAGACTTTATCGACCAATTCGATACTGTTGAAAAAGTATTCTACGATGAAGAAGAAGCTCCATCTGAAAAAGAAGGCAGAAAATTCAAAGAAATCTATGAAATCGCTCAAATTCACGAAGGTCAGCCTTTGCCTTTCAGACCTCCATTCAGATTCCTGGTTAATGCTTACCAAATTGCAGGAGACGACTTAGAAAAAATCTTTGGAATTCTTAAGAAAAACTCCCAATTAACTAAAAGCTTTAAAGATAAGGAATTTGGTGATTTAACTGAATTAGAATTGGCTCAATACCGTGAAAGAGTCGACAATGTAATCTACTGGTTAGATACTTATGCACCTAACTTTGTAAAATTCAAAGTCCAAGAGAAAAGCGTTCCAAACTTACCGTTAACAGACGAACAAACTAAATTCCTAAGTGATTTAGCTGATTTAATGGAAACCACTGAGTTTGACGATGCAACAGCATTGCACGATGCAATGTATGAAATCTTGGAAGCTCAAGGATTAAAACCACAAAAAGGATTCCAAGCTATCTACAAAATGATTCTCGGTCAAAAACAAGGCCCAAGAGCAGCATCATTCTTGTTAAGCTTAGACAAAGACTTTGTTGTGAAAAGATTAAGACAAGAAGCTTAATCTTTTAAATTTTTCTTTTTTTAAATTAAACTTTTAAATTCTTTTTTAAGTAGAATCTCTTCACTGTCTTCAACAAAGTGATAATCTAATTTTTCAAATATTTCAATTAAGATATCTTCCCTGCTCTCAAAGCTAACAACAACGCTTTTGAACTCATATTCCATTGCAATTTTTTCAAGCTGCCTTATTAACTTATAAGCTATCTTTTCGCGTTGTTTGGAGTTTAAAAATAAAGTTACAATTTCGGCTGAATCTGAGTCATATACTTTAAAACTGGTACAACCTATAATTTTACCAAAATTGTCTAAAAGTAAAACAACTTGAGGTTCCTCTATAAAACATCCAAAAGAAGCGCAAAAATCAATGAATCTTTCATCTTTCTCATCTGTTACAATTATTTCCATTATTTAACCTCTGTTGTATTTCCTACTTTTGCAAGTTCTTCATCCCAAATCTCACAATTATTGCATGTGAATCTTAAAAATAAGTCTCTGCATCTTAAATCATTTAAGACTACAACTTCAACATCATTACATTTAAGTAAGTTTTCAGCGCCCATTAAAGTGGTATTCTCACCAATGACCACACGGGGGATATTGTATAATATTACAGCCCCAGAACACATTGGACAAGGTGATAATGTAGTGTACAATGTACATTTAATATAATCCTCATAATTTAGGCGTCCTGCATTTTCAATTGCATCCATTTCAGCATGCAAAACTACAGAATCATTTTGAATTAATCTATTATGACCTCTAGAAATAATTTCTCCATCTTTAACCAAAACCGCCCCTATGGGGATTCCTCCTTCAGCTAAAGATTTTTCAGCTTCTTTAATAGCTTCTTCCATAAAATAATTATCTTGAGTCATGTTAAAAAAAAATAATTAATAGATGAAATTAATCATCTATTTGAACCTATTAAATAATCCTTTATTAGATTCTTTTTCTAAATCTTCTTCAAGCTTTGTAACTTGTTTTCTTAAATCAGAAATTGTTTTGTTTGATTCATTAGACAGCTTGTCATAACTGCTTTCTTTGATTTTTAGTTGAGCTCTAAGTGATGAAAGTTCCTCTTTATATTCACTGATTTCTTTTTTGTTTTTAGCATCAACTTCATCTTTATAGTCTCCAAGTTCAATGAGCTCAGATCTTAACTTATCTAATTCTTCAGATAGGGATATGTTTTCTTTTCTTGAATCAGACAATTTATCTTTTAAATCAGCAACTTCACTTGACAATTTTTTGTTTTCATCTTTAATATCATCAACATTGATTGCGGCTAATTTTCCTTTGTACTCATCGATTTTAGCATTAAGTTCTTCTTTGATTGTATCAATTTCTGATTCTAATTTATCAGCTCTAACTTTATTAACTGCACCTTCTGCACCTAATTTACCGATTTTATTACTTAAATCAGCATTAATATCTAACTGGTCAAAGTATTTTCTGGTACTCTTTTCAAGTGCATCAGTTAATTCCCTTTTAAGCCTATTCAATTCGGCGTTCTCTTTTTTAAGTTTTGGAATTACTTTATTAGTTAAATAGTTAAGTTCGCTGGATTGATTAGATAATTTCTTTTCTCTTTCACTTAATTTCTTTTTTAAATTATCTATTACATCTGAATCCGCATTAGATGATTTTTCTCTAACAGGTTCTCCAACTACCGGCTCATCAATAGCTTCCTCAACAACCTCTTCAACAGGCTCATCTTCAACCACTGGTTCATCAATAGCTTCCTCAACAACCTCTTCAACAGGCTCATCTTCAACTACCGGCTCATCAATAGCTTCCTCAACAACCTCTTCAAGTCGGATCGTAGCCATGTCGTTCTGTGAGCCAAGGAGTTGAGGCCTACTATTGTCTTCCTAAGACCGCTTGGCCTCCGACTTCTGGTTCATCAATAGCTTCCTCAACAACCTCTTCAACAGGCTCATCTTCAACTACCGGCTCATCAATAGCTTCCTCAACAACCTCTTC
>NZ_JAZNAN010000068.1:0-12541 GCF_045586545.1 Methanobrevibacter sp. | reverse complement strand
GTTTGAATGTTACTTTTGTGCCTGATGATTCAGGTGTTGTCAGTGTTGATAATGAGGGTGTTGTAACTGCTTTGAGGGAAGGTACTGCAACTATTGTTGTTAAAGTTGGCGGTGATGGTGTTTACGCTGAAAATACTACTGTTATTAGTGTTTCAGTAAGTAAAGTGACCACTGAAATCACTGTCAATCCTGTTTCATTAGACTTGTTTGTTGGTGATGAGGCTGTTATTGTTGTTGCTTTGACTCCTGCGGATGCAGGTAATGTTGCTTTCACATCCAGTGATAATAAAGTTGTAACCGTTGATGGTGAAGGCAATGTAAAAGCCGTTGGAGCAGGTAAAGCCAACATTATGGTTTCTTTTGCTGGTGATGACAAGTACTTTGTCACAGAAAATAAAACCGTTAGTGTTACTGTCAGTCTGAAGGATTCTTCCATCAGTGCTGATGATATTGAATTGAACGTTGGTGCCAATGCCACCATTGAGGTTGTTACTTTCCCTGAGGGTTTGGAAGTTACTTACGTGCCGGATAATTCAGGTGTTGTGACTGTCGAAAATGGGGTCATTACTGCAATTAAGCAAGGTACTGCCACTGTTACTTTAAAAGTTGGTGGAGATGGAATATATGCTGAAAATTCAACCGCAATTACCGTGACTGTAAATAAACAGGATGTAAATGTAAACGTTTCAATGCCGGATAATGTTACTGTCGGGGATAATGCAGCTGTTGAGGTTACATTGCCGAGTGATGCAGGCGGAAACGTAACACTAAAAGTTGATGGTGAAGTTATTGACACAGTACCTGTTACAAACGGAATTGCAAGTGTTGAATTGCAGGATTTAAGTGTGGGAAATCATACTGTTGAGATTGCATACTCTGGTGATGATAAATACGGTTCAGTATCTCAAACAAAAGAAATTACAGTTTTTAAAAAGGATGTGACTCCTGAAATCACTATTCCATCAGACATTGAATTTGGTGATAATGCAACTGTTGAGGTTACATTGCCGAGTGATGCTGGCGGAAATGTAACACTAAAAGTTGATGGTGAAGTTATTGACACAGTACCTGTTACAAACGGAACTGCAAGTGTTGAATTGCCGGATTTAAGTGCAGGAAGCCACACAGTTGAAATTGCCTATTCTGGTGATGACAAGTATAATCCAAGCACTAAAACCGCAATGGTCCGTGTGGATATGGACTCAACCAAGTTAACTGCTGGAAATGTGACTGCAACATACAAAGTCAAAAAATACCTTACAATCACATTGACTGACAGCAGGGGAAGTCCAATAGCCAATGCTACAGTATCTGTCGAGTTGAAGTCTCTTGAAAACTACACTACCGATGCAAACGGCCAAATCAAAGTAAAAATCAGCAATCTGGTTCCAAAAACATACACTGCAAAAATAACATTCAAGGGCGATGACAACTACATTGGATCCAACACTACTGCTAAAGTCACAGTCAAAAAGGCCTCTTCTAAAATAACTGCCAAGGCAAAGACCTTCAAGACAACAACAAAAACCAAAAAGTACACAGTAAAACTCAAAAACAACAAGGGCAAGGCCCTGAAAAACAAGTGGGTTTACCTTAAAGTCAACGGCAAGACCTACAAGGCAAAAACCAACAGCAAAGGAAAGGCGACCTTCAAAATTACCAAACTGAACAAAGCCGGCAAATTCAAGGCAACAATAACCTATAAAGGCAACGACTACTACAAGAAGACCACAAAGAAGGTGAAACTCAAAGTAAAAACCACCTTCAAGACAGTTTCCAAGGGAAGCAAAAACCATGCAATAGTCAAGAAAATTCAAAGGGCTCTTAAAAACAACGGATATTATCTTGTCTACAACGGCCAATACCTTAAAGTCGATGGAATATTCTGGGACTACACTGAAATGGAGGTCAAGCACTTCCAGCATGACAAGAAACTGAAAGTCACAGGTAAGGTTGACGAGAAGACCGCCAAAAAACTGAAAATAATTTAAACGTAGGTGTACCTCACCTACAACTTCTTTTATTTTAAAAAATTCCTAAATCATTCCACCACTTCAATGCTTCATGATGAATTTCATGCTTCCTTCGTTAAATTATTGTTATATCTGCTAACTTGGCCAGGGCATCGAAAGCATCCAGTATATACTGAGTGGGGACTAAACGCTTTTTTCAACATATTGCAAGGCATTAAATATTTAAGGGGGCAAATTTTTTCAATTAGTTCTGGGTTATTAGAGTGATAATGAGGGCTGCACATCAGCTTAATGGGATTACCTGATAGGTGAATGGGATATGGTTGACAGGTAGTGCTGTTATTGTTGAAGTTTGGCAGGATTAAATCAGTACTTGCCAATGTAAACGTTTTTAAAAAGAGAGATTTGGTGTTTAAGCGACGTATTAAACACCAGTGTTTGTTTGAGGAAAATTATATGTTTGGCAGATTTTTTTTTAATTTTCCGGCGACTTGTATCAAATTAGAGAAATTGTGAGAAAATCTAATTCAACACGGGGTCTAATTTTTGGAGAGTATTATTTTTTGACCAATAATGTAGAGAGTTTTAGGTTTACCTAAATTTCATCTCTATTACATAGTTTGTTGCCATGGTATATAAAGGTTACTATTTTTTTAGGCATACCTAAATTTTTAAAATTCTTAAAAAAAGAGAGATTTAGGAATATGATCTTCCTAAATTAATTTTTGAATTTCTTCACGGACGATTTTGTTAACCATACCGCCATCGGCCTTTCCTTTGAGCTGTTTCATACACATTCCCATTAAAGGACCCATAGCTCCCATTTGACGTTCTTTTACCATTCCTTCATTGTTGGCTACAATTTCGGCAATGATTTTGGCAACGTCATCTTCGCTCATCATGGTTAAATTGTTTTTCTCGGCAATTTCAGAAATTTCCTCATCAGGACTTTCAATTGTTTTAACTGCCAATTTACGAACGCTGTCTTTTGCAATTTTACCTTCAGCCAATAATGTGAAGATTCCTTTAAAGTGATCCAAGGTCAATACATTAACATCGTAGCCTTCTCTTTTGATTTCCCTTAAATCATATGCAAGTAGAGATGCTACCGGTGTTGGGTCTACATCAACATCAGCTAAAATACTTTCAAACATGTCTGCTTCTTGTCTTTTAACCAATTGTGTTGCCAGATCTTCACTTAATTTGTATTCTTCAATTATTCTTGCCTGTTTTACATCAGGCAATTCAGGCAAATTGTTTGCGATAGGTTCAATTCTTTCAGGTGTAATCTTAAACAATGGAATATCGGTTTCAAGATACATCCTGTTTGCTGTAGGAAGAGGTCTCATGTATTCTGTGTTTCCATCATCAAGTGCCTTACGGGTTTCTTCAACAACACCGTCCAAACCTAACTCAGCTCTTCTTTTAACTTCCTCTAAAGCTGAAATTGCTATATCCTCATCATGAGCTACAATAATAAATGCATCATCTTTGCCAATATTCAGGAAGTCATTTACCTTATCCACTTCTTCCTGGGTGATTCCATAAGCTGGAAGCTCATCGGAATGGAAAATGCCTGCCACTCCACGTTTTTTAGCATAGCTTGCAATTTCAGTACCAAATCTTCTTCCAGGTTGTACTTCACGGCCAATCAATCCATCAAAACCTTTTAAAACAACAGCTTTAATGGTTTCAGCTGATTTTAAAATTTTGGATCCGGTATCTTCAAGCAGTTCATCCAAATCATGAATTTCATCTAGAACTTCCGCATTTCTTGCGTTAAGCTCTTTTTTAATTTCAATTAAAGATAATTGTCTTTCCACTTCACGGTTCACGATTTCAGCCATTAAATCCAAATCCTGAACACCTTTAATTTCCACACGTGCACCTTCGGCAATGGAAATGTTCAAGTCCTGCCTGATTGTTCCAAGACCTCTTTTAACATTGGTACTTCTCAAGATTTGACCAAGCATATATGCAACTTCCCTGACTTGATCGGGATGGTGCATTGAAGGGTCTGTTGTAATTTCGGCAAGCGGAATACCCAATCTGTCTAATCTAAACTCGGTAAATCCGTCTTTGGTTTCAATTCTTCTTGCAGCATCTTCTTCAAGACCTAAACTTTCAATGACAACTCTTCCGTATGGGGTATCCAGGTATCCGTCAGTTGCAACCATACCGGTTCTTTGAAATCCGCCGGTGTTACTTCCATCAATAACCTGTTTTCTCATAGTATGGAATTCATCTACAATATGCATATTCATCAGGCATGCAATTGTAATGCAGATGTCAAGTGCTTCTTCATTTAAGCTGTGAGGTGGTTCGTCATCGTTTTCAACAAGACAGGTGTGCTTTTCAAAGTTTTCATATTTGAAGTTCAATCCTCTTAGGGACTCTTGAAGAGCAGCTCTGTCGATTTCACCAAGCTCTGATTGGGTTGGCCTTAGTTTTCTTTGAATCAATTCATCAAAATCATCATCAACAAGTTCTGTTTTACAAGGACAGAACAGTTTATGCTCACTGTTTAATTGTTGGTGAATTTCAATTCCCATTTTCAATCCTAATTTTTCGTAATCCATCTAAACCACCTTAATTCAAGAAATCCTTAATTGAGGATTTTTTGCCAAATTCACCTGCAACATTTGTTTGCATAATTTCTTTCACTTCATTGTAATCGTCACTTTGACCTAATGCCCAGCATAATTTCACATATGCGGTTTCAGGGGTCATGTCAATACCTGAAATCACTCCGGCATCAATGATGTTACGTCCGGTTGAGTAAACATTCATATTCACTCTGCCGTAAAGGCATTGTGAGGTCATAATAACAGGAATGTTCTCTTCTTGTGCTCTTTTAAATGAGTCAATCAGGTCATTTGGAACATGTCCAAGACCGGTTCCTTCAATAACAAGGCCTTTATATCCATTGTCAATGTGATATTCAATATAATCGGCAGATATTCCAGGGAAGCTTTTGATAAATCCGACTTTATCTTCAATAGCGGTATACAATTCAAGTTCATTTTCTCCCCTTTTGGTGTAATCATACTCTGGGTTGATGTTGACTTGCTTATTTTGTATTTTGGCTATTGGCTGTGCGTTAATGCTTCTGAAAGTGTCTCTTCTTGAGGTATGCATTTTTCTTACTTTAGTTCCTTTGTGCAAGTAAGTGTACTCGTCGTTTAAACTTCCATGCATACAAACGCAGACTTCTGCAATGTCTGATTTTGCGGCGATAACTGAATCAATCAAGTTGATGTTGGCATCGCTTGAAGGCCTGTCTGAACTTCTCTGAGCGCCGGTGATGATAATTGGCACCGGTGTTTTTAACATGAAGCTTAAAGCAGCTGAGGTATAATGCATTGTATCGGTACCATGAGCTATTACAACACCATCAGCGCCATTGGAAATATCATTAGCTATTTCTTCTGCAGCCTTAACCCAGTATTCAGGTTTCATGTCTTCACTTAAAATGTTATATAATGCCTTAACATTGTAATTCGCATAATCCAATAACTCTGGATTGGCTTTCACTAGGTCTGAAGCTGTAAATTTAGGATGCACAGCTCCGGTTCTGTAATCAATAACGGATGATACTGTACCACCAGTTGAAACAATGGAAATATTCTGTTTGGAATCATCATGTGGAATTTCAGTCTCGTCATAACCTATTTTAGGTTGTGAACCCTTTTTGATGAGTTCGGCTGTAGTGTCTTCAATAGCCACGCCAATGTTATATCCACTTGATAATTTGATTACAAGATATCCATCATCGGCATCTTCAGGCCTGTCGAGTAAGATACCAGTATAGGAAATGTCCTCCTTATGCACCTTAATAGTATCTCCTATACTAAAATCGTAATTTTCTATATATTTTTGGGAAATTTCTTTATATGTCATCAAATCACACTATGAATTGTTTTTTAGCCATTCTGCTCCGGCTTCTAAAACTTCAATATTTACACCAATCACTTTTGGCTTTGATGCAAACATTTCGCGAATAGCATTTTCATAAGATTCACATTTTAAAACATCAGTCAATTCAGTCAATGCGCCTAAAAGTGCTGTGTTTGCAGTTCTGGCATTTCCATGTTCTTCTGCAATATCTACACAAGGCATCGCAATAACCTTGATGTCCCTGTCTGTTTCAAACTCGCCGATTTTTGAATCGTAAAGTATAACTCCACCATCTTTTACATCTTCTGAGAACTGTTCTAAAGATGGCTTGTTTAAAGCAATGAGAATGTCAATGTCATCAACTACAGGTGTTCCTATAGTTTCATTGGAAATTACTACAGAACAATTTGATTTTCCACCTCTTTGTTCCGGTCCGTAACTAGGATACCATGAAACATGTTTTCCTTCAGCACAGGCGGCTTGAGCTATTGTAAGTCCTGCACTTAAAACTCCCTGACCGCCGAATCCTGAAACTTTTATGCTTGTTGGTTTAATACTTTCATCGTCAACATAACCTGAATCATCGTCACGGTTTACATTGAATATTCTATCCAATGATTCAGTTGAAAAGTCACTGGCAGGCCTTTCTACTGGTTCTTTTTTGTATAAATTATTTCTGAAGTTTTTAACAGGGAACTCTTTTTCCATTTGTTCTTCAATGAACTTTTGAGCACTGACAACATCCTGTTTTAAGTTTGTAGGACAAGGTGACAATACTTCTACAAATGAATATCCTTTTCCTTCTTTCTGCACTGTCAATGCCTGCTTGATTGCAAATTTCGCAAGTCTGATTTTTAATGGATTTGCAAGAGAAACCCTTTCAATAAATACTGGTGCTTTTAAGGTATTGATTAATTCACACATGTGAGTTGGGTGTCCAGTATAATTAGGATCCCTTCCAGTCTGACATGTAACTGTTTTTTCACCGATTAATGTTGTCGGAGCCATTTGCCCACCGGTCATTCCGTAAACGGTGTTGTTCACGAAAAATACTGCAATTTTTTCTCCACGGTTTGCAGCTTGAAGGGTTTCATTTAAACCAATGGAAGCTAAATCTCCATCTCCTTGGTAACTCATGACAATTGCATTATCCTGTGCTCTTGAAATACCTGTAGCTACTGCAGGAGCTCTTCCGTGAGCTGTCTGGAAGTTACCGCAGTTAAAGTAGAAATATGCATATACGGAACATCCTACAGGAGAAATCATAACACATCTCTCTTGGATTCCAAGTTCATCCATACATTCCGCAATTAATTTATGTAATATTCCATGTCCACAACCGGCACAGTAGTGAGTAGATTGAATATTGGTTCCTTTTCTAGGATATTCTTCTAAAAGGGATTGTGGATTTCTACGTACTTGTAATTCATAATCTTTATCATTTAAATTTTGTTCACTCATTTTTCCACATCCTCTAATCGATTATATTTGGACTTGCCTTTTCCTCACTTCTTTTGGATAAGTCTATGTCTTCATCTTCATATCCTGCAATTTCATAAATTTTAGCAAGAATCTCTTTTAATTCAATTAAGTTTCCACCCATTCTATTGACTAAATGAGTATCATCTTTTCTGAGTGCTGCAAATTGAACATCCGCCAATAATTGGCCGTTACTCATTTCAACAGATATGAAGCTAACTCCCTTATCGGATAGCTCTTTGATTCTGTCAACTGGGAAAGGAGATAATGTAATTGGTCTTAAAAGTCCGACTTTTATTCCTTTTTCACGACTTTTGTCCACAGCAGATCTTGCAATACGGCTGCTAATTCCAAATGAAACTAAAACAATGTCTGCATCTTCAACTTGATATTCATCAACAATAACTTCCTCTTTTTCCATTTTTGCATATTTTTCTTGAAGTTTAAAGTTGAAATCTTCCAAATCATTAAAGTCATTAAAAATTGAAGTAATAAGATTGTCCATGGTTTCTTTAGTTCCCTTAACAGCCCAAGGCTTATCATTTTTAGGTTCAATCGCTTTTTCAGGGAACACTAACGGTTCTGCCATCTGGCCTAAAGTACCATCAGCTAAAACTACTACAGGGTTTCTCCATTTATCTGCAAGTTCAAATGCTTTCATTGTCAAATCACACATTTCCTGAACGCTGTTTGGAGCCAAAACTATGTTTTTATAGTTACCGTGACCTCCACCTTTTACGATTTGATTATAATCTCCCTGTTCAGGTCCAATATTTCCAAGTCCAGGTCCTGCCCTCATGATATCAACAATAACTGCAGGCAATTCAGCACCTGCAAGGAAAGTAAATCCTTCCTGCATTAAACTGATACCCGGTCCTGATGAGGAAGTCATTACCCTGTGACCAGTTCCGGATGCACCATAAACCATATTGATTGATGCTTCTTCACTTTCAGCTTGAACAAAGTTTCTTCCAACCATCGGGAAGTATTTTGATGCTTCATGTAAGATTTCACTTGCTGGAGTAATAGGGTATCCAAAGAAACAGTCACATCCCGCATACATTGCACCAATGATAACAGCGGTATTTCCTTTTACCATTTGATTACTCATTTAATTTCCCCCTTGATTAGCCACTTTAGCTTTAATCATTTTTGCAACGGAATCATTAACAATTTTCTTATACTGATGTACTTCTAATGCTAATGGCTCAGGACAGGTAAAGTAACAATCTTTACAGCCTGTACATCCATTTCCACTATAATAAGCAAATTGATATCCTGCGTTATTCATGTCTTCTGATAGTAATATTGCATTTTGAGGACATCCGATAATGCATCTTTTACATCCTTTACAAATTTCTTTATTTATAACTGGATAAGATATCTCTTCTGTCATTATATCATCTAAATTAATTTTTATTATCTTTTTCTCTTATTTCCACTCTTCTTATTTTACCACTGATGGTTTCTGGAAGTTCATCAACATATTCCACCATTCTTGGGTATTTATAAGGAGCTGTAACTCTTTTAACATGATTTTGAATGTCTTTTGTTAAAGAATCTGATGGTTCATAGTCAGGTTGCAAAACAATGCTTGCTTTCACAATCTGGCCTCTTACTTCATCAGGATAAGCGGTAATTGCGCAGTGTGCTACTGCATCGTGAGAAAGTACTGCACTTTCTACTTCATATGGTCCAATACGGTAACCTGAAGATTTGATGATGTCGTCGTTTCTTCCGACAAAGTGAACGTATCCGTCTTCATCAACCCATGCGGTGTCTCCGCAGTGATAATATCCATCATGTATTTGTTCTGCTTGTTTAACAGGATCTTTGAAATATTCTTTGAATAATCCTGGAGTTGGTCCTTCAGTTACATCAAAACAAAGTTCTCCTTCTTCACCAATTTCTACAGGGATATCGTTTTCATCTAATAATTTTAAGTTATAAAGTGGAGAAGGTTTACCAATTGAACCAATTTTAGCATCTAACCAAATAAATGTACCAATGGATAATGTGGTTTCAGTTTGACCGAATCCTTCTTTAATTCTTAATCCGGATAAATCATAAAATCTTTCGGATACTTCAGGAGGTAATGGTTCTCCGGCTGTTGCCACATATTTTAAATTTGAAAAGTCATAGTCATCAATTTTTTCTTTAATCAAAAATCTATAAACTGTCGGCGGGGCACAGAAAGTATCAACTTTATTTTCTATAATTTTTTCAAGTAATTTGATTCCATTAAACCTTACGTAATCATAAATAAAAATGGAAGTTCCAGCAATCCATTGTCCATAAAGATTTCCCCATACTGCTTTTCCCCATCCTGTATCTGATGCAGTATGATGAACACCATCTTCTACAACATTCTGCCAATATTTAGCAGTTGGAATGTGGCCTAATGCATAAGTATGCCTGTGTGAGACCATTTTAGGAAGTCCGCTAGTTCCGGAGGTAAAGTAAATTAAGAATACTTCATTAGCCATCGGATTATCTTCTCCAGTTGGCCTTTCGAAAATTGGACTTTCTTCTTCAATAGCCTTGTTAAAGTTAATCCATCCTTCTCTGTCGGTTTTAATAACAAGTTTTTGTATATCCCAATCAAGGCTTTTTTCAACTTCTTCATAATCCGGCAATAATGTGTCTTCTTCAACGGTAATGATTGCTTTTACATCGGCTTGTTTTAATCTGAAATCAATATCATGAAGTTTTAACATGTGAGTTGCAGGAATAGCTATTGCACCAAGTTTGTGCAATGCGACCATGCAGAACCACCATTCATATCTGCTTTTTAAAGTAAGCAATACTTTATCGCCTTTTCCAATACCTATTTTTTTAAATAAATTAGCTGTTTTATTTGAATACTCTTTCATATCTTTGAAAGTGAATGTGTGGTTTTCATCGTCATCATTTGTCCAGATTAACGCAATCTTGTCAGGGTCTATTTCTGCATATTTGTCCACTACGTCAAATCCAAAATTGAAATCATCATTGAATTTTAGTTTAAAATTATCAAAAAAATCCTCATAAGAGTCAAAATCAACTCTTTCTACAAAATCTCCTATTACTGATGTCATTATATAATACTCCTTGTAAATGTTATATGATTACTGCTAAGAATTTAGCGGGTTTATCGTTAAGTGCTACCATTGCATGTCTGTGTGCGGAATCAAAGAAGATACAATCTCCTTCGTTAAGTATAATCTCGTTATTGTGAATGTATATTTTTACTGAACCTTCAAGAATGTAGTTAAATTCTTGACCAGGGTGTGAATTTAGTGAAGGTTTAGGATTCTTTTTAGGGTCCACAGTAACAAGGAAGGTTTCAGCTTTTTTGTGAATGAATTTTGAACATAAATTTTCGTGTGTGTACTCTTTGCTACGATCCACGGAAACTCCTTTTGTTGCACGGGTCACATCAAAGATGCTCATCCTACTTTCTTCACCAGTCAATAATAATCCTAAATCAACTTTAAAAATATGTGCAAGTTCATATAAAAAACTTGCTGGGATGTCTATTTCGCCATTTTCATATTGGATATAAGTTTCTTCTTCAATGTTTAAGCTTTCTGCAATTTCTTTAATAGTAATGTCTGATAATTCTCTTAGTTCTCTAATTCTATTTCCAATATCTTTGTTGTATTCATTCATTCATAAACACCTTATTTTTTTACATTGATTTGTATTATAATATTAATATTATAACATAATCTAATTTTTGAATCTAAAATTATATAAAGGTTATTAAAAATCGTGATAATTCATTATAAATTTGGTGAATAAAATTTTTTTAAATGGCTATTTTTTGTACATTATAAGAAAGTTTTAAATATTACGAATTTTATAATTCAATGTTAATTGAAGGAGATTATAAAATGACATCAAATGAAATTGGTACTGACATAATTTTTAAAAAACAATTAGGTTTGAACTATGAAATCGACCAAAAATATGTTGGTTTAAAAATGAAGGAAAATAATATTTTATCTTTCAATTTTAGAGTACCTGGCGATTTAAAAGATGAAGTTGAGTCATATTTTAAACGATTTAAATTGGGTGAACCTATTTTAGTCGATATTGGAGGTACTGGGGATATAAGATGCGAATTTAAAGGAATTTCTCCAGTTTTAAAAAATAAAGAAGAATTCGATCAATACTTCTTGTCAGCAACTCTTCAGGAAGATAAACAGTATGATCCTTTTGAAGAGGAAAAATGTGAAACTTGTAGTGGATGCGGATTCCACTAATTTAACTTTTTTTTATCCGTACTGCTGCTTAATTTTTCTAGTTTCTGAGAAAATATATTTTATTAAATAGAATGTTCCAATAAATGCTATAATCAATGAAGGTATAATCCATGGCATTTGGCATGTAATTGCATCAAATGGAGTTAGTTCTAGAATAGTTGCTACAACATTGTTGATAAAATGAACGCTCATTGGAATTAGTATATTGTCTGTTTTTAGGTATAATATGCACATACAGATTCCAAATAGGAATGCGCTAGTTATTCCTCCGAACTCATGGCCAATTCCAAATAGGAATGAGGATATTAACATTGCAGGGATGAGTCCGGTTCTAATTTTCAATCTGTTAAATAACACTCCCCTAAAGACAAGTTCCTCAACGACAGGAGCAAAGAATATTGCTGTAATTGCATCAAACAGTATTATGCCTGATTCAACATCGACGCTATCGATATCCCACATTGAAACCCAATTGGGATCGCCTATGCCCGAAAGTATGTCCAAACCGGAAATTAGCAGTAAAAATAGGCAGGCAAATATGATGTTGATTAGGAAAACATAAAATATCTCTCTTCTGTTATTTCTTTCAAAGACATTGGAAAAGTTCCGGCCTAATCCTTTTGTTCCTTTCAATGCCCATACGAAGAATAATAAGATTAATGATACATAGACCAGGAAAAATATGTCATCTGATTCGTATATTATCGGAAAAGCCATCATCAAAATTCCAGTTATTATTGATACGACAATTATTGCGGCAATTAATTCCCTAATTTTTATTGTTCTTAATCTGACATTAAAATCTTCAACACTAAAGTCCATGTTTTTTCTCCATTATCCAGTAAATATGATGTAATCTTTTTTAAATTAGTATTACTAACATTTTAGTTATTATTTTTTAAAATATATTAATCTATGCTTTTTAAATTTTTAATCGCTTAAATG
>NZ_JAZNAN010000067.1:0-9993 GCF_045586545.1 Methanobrevibacter sp. | reverse complement strand
TGTAATTTCAATAATATTTATATAATTTAATGTTTAAATAGAAAAATAAGAATTTAAATTTAATTCTTATTATTTAATTTTTTTAAAATATAGGGCATGTGAATAAAAAATGAAAAGAACAAAAAAACTAATTATTGCTATCCTTTTAGTTATTCTTATTGGATTAATTGCCGTTATAGCCGGCGCATTATTCGTTGGCCCTGATTTAACACAAGAAGACAAAACCATTCTCGTGTTAGCATCAGACAAATACGAACAATCCAATGGTGGAGTAGATATGGCATATATGGTCCAATTAAAAAACGGATCTCTAGCTAATTACACTCCAGTATATCCAGGAGGAATGGCTCACCCTTCACAACCTGCACCTGGAGGTCTGGGAGGACGTATGCTTCTCCACGATTGTCTATGGGACGGTGTTGATGCGGGTATGCAGTATGCTGCAGAAATAGTGGAAGCTAACACTGGAATGCATGCTGATGCTGTAGTTCTTGTTTATGATGAAGGTATTGACAATATTATTGACACCATCAGACCGCTTGAAGTCGATGGTGAAGTGACAAACCTTAGTGCAACTGATATCGTTCGTGAAAATGACGCATACAACGGATATCCTGGAAATGAAAATGTTCCAGGAAACATGTCTAGAGCAGATGCAGTCATGGTATTAGTTAAAGCACTTTCTCAAGCTGCTAAAGACCCTGTTAAAAAAAGTACTATGGTACAAGCAGCTATAAATGAATACTCTCATGGAAATATCTTCATGAAACCTGAAGGTTCATTTACAAGATTGCTTGCAACAAAAGGATTTGAAAATTTAGCAGGATAAATAGTCTTTAAAGAATTAAATTCTTTAAAGAACTTTTTTTAATTTTTTTATAAGATTCAAGGAATATTTGCTTTTTTAACATTAACATTGCCGTCAGCTATTTGAAACTTGCTTTTAAGACTCTTTGATATATATCCTAAGCTGAAACTAGATTTGATTTATGAAAATGTCCGTGTTAATGTTAAATCACTATAGGCAAAATCAAGTCAAAAACATTATGTTTAAATTAAATCACATTATATTATAGGGAAAATTCAAAATGAAATGAGTTTTCATTAAAGATTAGGAAATTAATTCAAGTTACTGATGAGGGATTGAAATGAGTTCAAGTAAGGAATATCTGGAATATATATTGGAACAGTTGTCAGATCTTGATGACATAACATATAGAGCAATGATGGGAGAATACATCATTTACTATCGTGGCAAGATTGTCGGAGGCATCTACGATGACCGTTTTCTTGTAAAACCGGTGAAAACCGCTATAGAAATGATGCCAGATGCAGATATGGAATTGCCATATGAAGGTGCAAAGGAAATGATTCTCATTGAAGATGTGGAAAACAGAGATTTTTTAAAAGAGTTGTTAGAATCAATGTATGAAGAACTTCCTGCTCCAAAAAAGCGTAAATAGGTTAAAGTTTGAAAAAGGATTGGTTCAAATGGAAAGTGTTATAGAGATTAGAAAAATTGATATAACAAAACTGGATGTTGATGTTATTGTAAATGCTGCAAACAGCCGACTTTTAGAAGGAGGAGGCGTTTGTGGAGCAATATTTCATGAAGCCGGATTAGCTGAACTTAGAGAAGCCTGTTCAGATATCGGTCTGTGTGAAACAGGAGATGCTGTAATTACGCCGGGATTCAATCTTCAAGCAAAATATATTATTCATGCCGTTGGTCCTATTTGGCAAGGGGGAAATAATAACGAAGCAGAACTATTATACAGTGCATATGAAAAATCATTGATTTTAGCAAAAGAAAATGACTGCAATTCAATTGCTTTTCCATTAATCTCGTCAGGAATATATGGATATCCAAAAAATCAAGCATGGAAAATAGCAATTCGGGCCTGCAATGATTTCCTGAAGGATAATTCTGATTATCCTATCAACATCATATTTGCTGTATTGAGTGACGAATCCAAAGAAATGGGTGAAACTGCAATTAACAATATTTAAAACAGGTGCTGGTCTTTTTAGAATAGCAATTATTGCAACTTTGACAGATTGCTGTTCCCTCACCATTAGCTTTCCAGTCTGCTAAAAAGTCAGCTTGAGCCACGAATGGTTTGGACATTGAAACAAACTCCACATTAGAATTATTCAACACATCATTAATTTTATCCATGTCTCTTAGGGATCCTCCTAAAACAACAGGAATGTCAACCGCATCAATCAAATCATCAACGTAGACCAAAAATGGATGTTTTACGCCCTTATCGTAAATTTGTGAAATTGTACGTGCAGTCAATTGAATGCTGTCTGCACCGGCTTTTTCCAATTCCTGTGCAATAGCTATACTTTCATCAGCAGTCATTCCACCTTTTCTAACATCCCATGGATTGATTCTGCAGCTTACATGCATATCCATAGTCTTTTTAATGACCTTGATAATTTCAGATGAAATTCTAGCACGGTTTTCAGTATTTCCACCATATTTGTCTTCTCTTTGATTGAAATATGGATTCATAAATCGAGCCAAGTAAAAATTATTGCCCATATTAATCTGAATGCCATCAAAACCTGCAAATGAGAATTTTTTAGCGGCAATAAGTACTTCCGCTTGTAATTTCCTAATACCCTCTTCAGTAATTTCATTAGCCTCTACTTTCTGATTTTCACCATCATCATAATAAAAAAATGCCAATTGGCCTAAAATCGGAACATTGTAACTGTGAACAATATCAGTTACCATTTGATAATCTTTGATGAAACCTTTATAGTTTAGACTAGAAGAATAAGGGAAAAATCTGTCCTTATGGTCTAGTGCGAATATTTCGGATACAATTAAACCTGTTCCACTGCTTGCGATTTTTTCATATCTGTCATATATTGCAGGAGTTAAAAATCCTCCTTCATCCGTTTCAGTTTCCCAAGTACCTGTTCTGACAATTCTGCTTTTAAGGTTTAAGTTGCCAAGTTGAACCTCATCAAAAATATCTTTCATAAAAATCACCAAAAAAAGTTAAAAAAAAAGTAAAAGGAGGTAATCTAGTTGATTACCATTAAAGTGTCACCAATACTTACTGCATCACCAGGGCTGACCATGATTTCTTCAACAACACCATCTTCTTCAGCCTGTATATCATTTTCCATTTTCATAGCTTCAATTACACAGACGGTAGAGCCTGCAGTAACCTTATCTCCAACATTTACACTAAGTTTGATTACGCTACCATTAATTGGAGATGGTAATGCACCTGGAATGGCTTCTTTCGGTTCAGAAGCGCCTCCAACTTCCATAAATCCTGTTGGCATGATTTTGACATCAAATACATCTCCATCAACTTCAACACTATATTCAGTTGGAATTCCAATACCCTCATCTTCAACAGTGCGAGGTGCAGCAAGTTCTTCTTCTTCAGCTTCTCCTTTTAGGAATCTTGGTCCTGCATTAGGCGCTGGATACAATGCGTAAGTTAATACATCTTCATCAGATTTGACGAAACCTTCTTTTTCACCTTCTTTTTTATATTTGTCGAATTCAGGTTCAAGTAAATCTGCAGGCCTGCATGTAATGACCTCTTCATCACCAATGATTTTTTTGGAAATTTCAGGATTAACTGGTGCTGGTGGTTTACCATACATTCCCTTCATGTATTCTTTTACTTCATTGGATGCGTTTTTGTATCTTTCTCCACCTAAAACATTCATTACTGATTGAATACCAACAATTTGACTTGTTGGAGTTACAAGAGGTGGGTATCCCATATCTTTTCTAACTCTTGGCATTTCTTCCAATACATCATTGTATCTGTCAAGTGCATTTTGCTCTTTGAGCTGTGAAATAAGATTTGAAAGCATTCCTCCTGGAATTTGGTATAATAATACATCGGTGTCGATACTTTCAGAGATAGGATCAAGAATGCCTAAATATTTCTCTTTAATGTCCATGAAGTATTTTTTAATATGATTCAATAAGTTTAAATCCAATCCAGTGTCGAATTCTGTGCCTTGAAGAGCAGCAACAATACTTTCAGTAGGTGGTTGACTTGTTCCCCATGCGAGAGGTGAAATAGCTGTATCTAAAATATCAACACCAGCTTGACAAGCTGCATAATAGCTGATTGGAGTCATACCGCTTGTACAATGACAATGCAAATCTACAAGCAAATCAGTTTCTTCTTTTAATTTTGATACTAAATCATAAGCTGCGGTAGGAGTGATTAAACCAGCCATATCCTTAATAGCTACTGAATCACAATCTAATGCTTCAAGATTTTTTGCAAGATCGACAAAATCATCTAAAGTGTGAACTGGACTTATTGTATAACTAATAGTACCTTGAACATGAGCCCCTTGCTCTTTAGCAACCTTAATTGCTTTTTCCATGTTTCTTATATCATTTAATGCATCGAAAATTCTAAAAATATCTACACCATTTTCATAAGATTTTTCTACGAATTTTGTTACAATATCGTCCGGATAATGTTTATATCCAACTAAGTTTTGTCCTCTTAAAAGCATTTGAATTGGAGTATGATTGAATTCAGATTTTAATTGCCTTAATCTTTCCCATGGATCTTCGTTCAAAAATCTAATACATGAATCAAAAGTTGCTCCACCCCAAGCTTCAACTGAAAAGTATCCGACTTTATCCATCTCTTCTGCAATAGGAATCATATCTCTGGTTCTCATCCTAGTTGCAAGTAAAGATTGATGAGCATCACGAAGTGCTGTTTCTGTAAATCTTACTTTTGCCATTATTTTACACCTCTTTTATATTAATTTATTAAATAATCATAAATTATCCAACTATAATATTTGTCCTTATTATTATATAAATTATTACTTTTAGAGAAGTATTTAAAATAAAACTTCAAAAATTGAAAAAAAAATAAGATTAATTGTTAAAATAAGAAAAAGTAAAAAAAGTAAAAAAAATTGAAAAATTATCTTTCTAAATCGCCAGAAATGAATTTTTCAACATTTTCATATGCTTCATCATCATCGTATTGAACTGGAGGATGTTTCATTGTGTATGAAGAAATGGAAGTCAATTGTCCTCCAACTCCTCTTTCCAAACCAATTTTACAACATCTTACAGCATCAATTACGCATCCTGCAGAGTTTGGAGAGTCTTCTACACTTAATCTAAGTTCAATATTCATTGGAACGTCACCAAATGTACGGCCTTCCATTCTAAGGAAGCATAATTTATTATCATTTTGCCATGGGACATAATCACTAGGCCCAATGTGAATATCTCTATCAGCCATTCTTTCTTTTAATACGGATTGAACAGCTTCTGTTTTAGATTCTTTTTTAGAGTCTAACCTTTCACGATTGAGCATATTTAAAAAGTCAGTATTTCCTCCAGTGTTAATTTGGTAGGTCCTATCTAATTTTACACCCCTATCCATAAATAAGCTAGCTAGTGTTCTGTGTGTAATGGTAGCTCCGATTTGAGCCTTAATATCATCACCGACAATAGGAATTCCTTTTTCCCTAAATTTAGCATCCCATTCATCATCACTTACAATAAATACTGGCATACAGTTTACATATGCTATTCCAGCATCAAGTGCACATTGAGCATAATACCTTGCGGCTTCTTCAGAGCCTACTGGCAAGTAGTTAACCAAGATTTCAGCTCCGCTTTCTTTCAATACACTGACAACATCTACAGGTTCTTCATCACTAACAACAAATGTGTATTCATCATCATAATTAGACATATGCTCAGCTACACCATCTAAAACATGACCCATACTCACTTTAACATCATATTTTGGGATATCCTCTTGGAAAACAGTTGTGCAGTTAGGTTTTGCAAACATTGCTTCATCAATAGTTTTTCCTACTTTTCTCTTATCAACATCAAAAGCTGCAACGACTTCAATGTCACTAGGAGCATATCCTCCAATGTCCCAATGCATTAATCCTATTGCATCTTCTGGATTTTTACCATCATAATAGTGAATTCCTTGAATAAGAGAACTTGCACAGTTTCCTATTCCAACAATAGCTATCTTAATTTTGTCCATTATAACACCAGCTTTATACTAAATAAGTAATAATTTAAATAAATAAAATACTAATATTATGTTAATTAATATTATTTATATAATTTATTGTTGTGGGAATAAATATACATGAAAAATATATTATATGTTGCATTTTATTATAACCATTCAAACGAAATCGCTTCAAAAAGATTGCAAGGTGTGGCTAAATATTTGCCTAACTACGGGTTTAAACCAATTGTAATTGTTCCAAAAACTTCAAATAAAACTGTACAAGTCAACAATGTTGAAGTTATTGAAACCGAATATGAAGATATGATTTCAAAATTTTTGCCTGGAAGACAAGGCAGCGAAGTGAACAATGAACCTACATCACAAAGTGAAGCAAATCCAGTGATTTCTAAAGCCATTTCCATTGCTGGAGAAATCTTTGCATACCCTGACGGCATGAAATACTGGAAAAAGCCTGCTTTCGATAAATGCTGTGAAATCATTGAAAGCGAAGAGATTTGTGGAATAATTTCATCATCATTTCCAATTACCGCACATACAATTGCCCATGACCTGAAAGAAAAATATGATATCCCATGGATTGCCGATTTAAGAGATTTATGGAATTTAAATCCTTATATTAACCATTCTCCAATTAGAAACTATTTTGAAAAAAGGTTAGAATTGAAAACATTTGAAAATGTTGATGTTTTAACTACTACAACACCTCTTGCTCAAGAAACCCTGCAAAGTCTACATCCCCAAAAAAAGATCATTCCAGTTGTTTCCGGTTATGATCCCGAAGACTTTGAAAATATCAAACAAACAAAAACAACCGATAAAATGACTTTAATGTATGCAGGTTCACTTTATGGTGGAAAAAGAGACCCTTCAATATTATTTGACGCTATAAACCAATTAATTAATGAAAATAAAATTGAAAGTGAAAAAATTGCTATTGATTTTTATGGAGATTCAACAAATCTAAAGGAACTATCTCAAAAGTATGATGTCGAAGCAAATGTCAATGTTCACGGAAGAATCACTCATGATGAAGTTCTTCAAAATCAAATGAATTCAGATGTCTTATTGTTAATCTCTTGGATGAATGAATCGGAAAAAATGTTTATTCCCGGCAAGGTTTACGAATATATCGCATCAAAAAAACCAATTTTATCAATAGGATATAAAGAAGGCTCTTTAAAAGATTTGATTGAAAAAACAGAAATCGGTTATCATGTATCTAATGTGGATGAAACTAAAAAAGCTATTTATGATTATTATCTAAAATATATTAATAACGAATTAAGATATTGTGGAAATGAATTTGCAGATGAATACTCGATGGAGAATACTGCTAAAAACTATGCAAAAATTTTAGGAGAAATCATATGAATCCGTATATTGAAATTCTAAGGCCCGGAAATGCATTGATGGGCGCAATAGCTATAATATTAATAGCAATTATTGATAGAACAATAAGCATTCCAATCATCCTTGCGATGATTGCCGTATTTTTTGAAACTGCTGCAGGAAATGTAATCAATGATTATTTTGACTATAAAATTGATTTGATAAATAAACCTGAACGTCCATTGCCTTCTGGAAGAATTTCACTTAAAAATGGAAAATACTATGCTTACTTTTTGTTTTTAGCTGGAACCATTTGCGGATTCTTAATTAGCCTTTTAACCAATAACTGGATTCCATTTGCAATAGTGCTCATCGCAGATGTAATACTTTATTTATATGCATATACTTTAAAAACAACCCCTCTTATTGGAAACCTGACTGTAGCATTCATGACAGGTTTTGGTTTTGTGTTTGGAGGATTTACATTGAATAATCCAAATATCATCATGATTTCACTCTATTTAGGATTTTTTGCATTTGTGATGACAACTGCACGTGAAATCGTGAAAGATATTGAAGACATTGAAGGAGATAAAGCTGATGGAGCTAAAACACTGCCTATTTTAATCGGAGCGAAAAAACCTGCACTGCTTGCAGTGGCACTAATCATAATTGATTGTGTTTTATGTCCAATACTTTACTACAACCATATTTTCGGATTCTATTATTTAATAGTAATAGCAATTGCTGTTTTGATATTCCTATACTCTGCATTTTTAATTTTAAAATCACAGGACAGCGCAACTGCTGGAAAAGTATCAAAATACTTAAAAATAGGAATGTTAATAGCATTTGTTGCATTTATTGCCGGATCAATCTAGTTATTTCTTTGATAGATTGTTACCTGTCCAAATTCCTTAACGGGACTGTAATCCGTAAGGTTTACCTTTTCCATTCCAATATAATAATCCGCACTGGCATTAATTAATTCACTATTTAGAATGGTGCCATTGAAAGCATTAGACGTATAATTTATTTCTTTTTGCAGGTACCAAGTATAAATCGGACCCCTATCAGAGAATATAATTCCCTCTTTATCACTTATCCAATCTGCAGCCTGACGTTCATTCAAAACCAAATCCTCATTACTATAACCATCCAAATAATCTACAGTAGAGAACAACATCAATAACATTAAAATTATTGGGATTGCATATTTTAAATTAAAACGCCTGAATTTTATTCCTTTAATCCTATTCAACAAAATTTCAACTGAAAGCGTTACGATGAATATGAATCCTGGTGCCATTGATGTAAAATACCTGTCAGCCTTTGTTAAATGAGCACTGAAAAATATCAGGTAAGATAAAAACAAGCCTACCATAGCAATATTAATGGCCAAATAAGGGTAAGTGCTTAACCAAACATTATCCACTTCATCATAGGTAATAATAACTTTAGTCAGTGAATAAGCTAGGATAAACATTCCCAAGAAGAGTAACATCTCCGAATAAACAAATGAAAATAGACTTGCTGTGAAAAATGACAAAACAACCATTACGAGCGAAATGACAATGGAAATATAAAAAATCCTGGTAGGAACAGGATATTTATAAATTAATGATTTAGTATCTTTAATTTTAAAGTAAGAATTTTTTAATGATTTTCCGAAGATATAAAGCATCAACAATATTCCAAGAATCATTACAATCAAAAGTAACATAGCAATGAATTTGTTATTTGCTGAAATATTATATGTTAAGCCATTGAAATAGTAAAATAAATCATTTCCAATTAGTTGACCTGCATGAGTAGAAGTTAGGGAACTTTCAGATGAAACCTCTTGAGCCTGATTTAAAAATCCTAATGGAATATTATTCAAAAAGAAATATGCAAAAAACGGGATTGAAGTTATTACACCTACAATAACTCCTCCAGAGATATGTTTGAAGTATTTTTTGATATTAAAAACTATTCTTGTTCTGCTCATGAAATACAGAATCATTACGGCAAAAATTAAAGCTCCAGTGTACTTTGTAAAGAAACTTAAAACGCCTAATGGAAATGCCAAATAGAAATACAACTGATTTTTCTCCATTCCTTGAATAAAAAAGTATAATGCCCAAATCATCAATGCAACAAAAGGAATGTCCAATGTTCCATTTCCCACCCATTTAATGTTAATGATTAATGTAGCATATAGAAAAGCACCGAAAAAGGAATAGAAATTGTTGAATCTTAAGCGTAGAAGTTTAAACATTCCTATTATTCCAATGAAATAGAAAATTCCTGAAGTTATAAAAATGCTTGTCTCCGATACAAAACCTAATCTAAATAAAATTGATGTTAAAAATGGTACAAACGGAGGCAAATAATTTACATAAGCATACCCCCCAATGCTCACGCCAGACAATCTTAATGATTCAATTAAATAAAAATAGACATCACGATAAGAATGGCCGAGGATAGCATGGGTAGAATTTAGATAAATTATAACACCAGTAATTATTAATGCAAATATACAAATTACTGTTAATGTTAGCCTATTTTCTCTTTTTTTATCTAAATCAAACAAGTAAATCCCTCAATACTAGTATGTAATTAATTATAATTTAATATTTTTGAAAAAGTA
>NZ_JAZNAN010000066.1:0-4198 GCF_045586545.1 Methanobrevibacter sp. | reverse complement strand
ATATGAAAAAAATGATTTTTATGAACTGTAAGTTTTTTAATGGAATATTCTAACTCTTGTAGAAAAATTAATGATAATGTAAAAATAAATACATAATTATATATATTATATAAAAATTATATTACTATTTCGCATAATAGAAAACTAATATGATATAAATAATGAAAAATAGATTTGTTAAATCATGCCTGTTACAAATAAGACCAGATTTGCAATACTTGCAGAACCGAGGTAAGTTCCGGAAATTACGATTATTGCTATAATGATTCCTTTCCAACCAATCTTTTTAAATTCCTCCCAATCGTTACCGATTGCAATACCGACATATGCTAAAAATGCAGTGCAGATTGTAGTTAACTCAATTTGAGAGACATAAGTTATTATAATGTCTGAAGTTGGAACTCCAGGAATGGCTAAAAAAATACCAAGTAAACTTATATAAATGATTGATGGGATATCCCATGGAATTATCCTCTCAAGGCACATTCCGATAAGGGTAATAATTGAAATGATTAGCATTCCGATGAACACATCAAGCAAAGGGGTATGGTAACCTATGAAATTTCCAACTGTGGCGATGATTGAGAAAAGTACGAGGAAAGTGACCCATCTTTCAATCTTACCAGAACTTAAATCCTCAGAAGTAGCATATTTATCATCTTTTACTCCTTCAATAGCATATTCGTCATCAATGGTTCTCCCCTCACCTTTACCTATGATTGGAGATAACCATTTATACAATTTTTCTGCAAGAGGCAGGGAAATGAATATGCACATGTAAATGCCTAAACAAAATGAAAGAATGTTACTGCATCCTGCAAAGGCCTCCAATTGGGTAGCCATGGCAGGGTACATATGCACCAATGGAACCAATGCTGCAGCATTCATGCTTGCGCTTCCTATACCTGAAGCCATTGCAAAGGCATATGGATGGTAAGGTATGAGCGAAATGCATATGCTTGAAAAAAAGCTGATAAAAGGAGTGCCGATAATGGATCCCATAACAAAAATGGCTAAAACTCCCCTTGTCTCAGGGGATTTGAAACCATACTTGTCGATAATGACTCCCAAGTTAGGTTCGCGGCAAATGGAACTTGCCATACCGATTACTTCTCTTCTAAATCCTAAAAGCAAAGCAACGGGCAATGCTATAAGAGTGCCCAAATCCCCCAAAAGTTGTAAAATCAAGGCGGGGCCGACATTAAAAATAATATCAATGGATTGTCCGCTCGAAATAGCTAATTTAGCAATTAAAACTCCTATAAATAAAACCATTGCTCCTTCAGCTACCTTTGATTGCTTTTTACCTATAAATTTTATAGGTTTTGCTAAAAAAAGAGCCAAACCCATGATTAGGGCATATATTAAAGGCAATAATAAAACACTTATGGTATCAGTGATTCTAATCTCTTTAACTCCAATGGCCATTGAAATGGCAACCAGAACAAAACAAACTATATGCAGGTTGTATTCCTTCCATGGGGGTCGTTTCTTAATAGCCCTGTCAGTTTTTCCCCTAAACGTTTCTTGCGGTTTATTATTTGATATAAGATCTCCTCCTGAGAAGAAATTTGGCATTGTCTTTTTAAATTTTTTCTCTAAATGAACGTGGAGTTGTTGGCCTTGGAATATCCTTATGGAATTCAGCAGCCAAATCCATAATTTCCACTGAGATATCGCCCATTCTTTCGAATGATTTCACTACACGGGATATGTAAATATAATAATTGGACATTTCAATATCCTCAAAAGAAGTTTCAACCATTTGGTTGGCAATGAGATTCATGGCTTTTTGTTGAGTTTCATGAATTTTTTCTTCTGTATCCATCAAATTTCCACGTGAGTCAATATTCCCATTAATAAAAGCATCAGTTGCATATGAAATAGATTTTTGTGCATATTTATGCATTTTTTTTAATATATCTAAAAGGTCATCGTCTACGGCAGTCTTCTCATTAATGACAAATTTGGCAATATGGCCTGAATAATCTCCAATGCGTTCATAATTGTATGCCGCTTCGCTGAACAATAAAATCTTGGAAAGTTTGGAATGGGGATCAACATCAACGACAGTTTCAACAGATGCGCGAACTTTTTCATACATATTATTTGTGGTAAAATCCAGTTTTAAAGCTTGTTCTGCCAAGTCCTTATCATTAGTTAAAATGGCATCGAAAGACATTTGGACCTGTTCTTTAACATGCTCGCTCATGCTGCTTAGCATGTTTTCAATTAAAAAAAATGCGGAATGCTGTTTGATATTGAAGATAGGGTCTGAAGAGCCATAAATTTCATCATATTTATTCAAATCGATGACATAAGCCCTTTTGACAATGTCTTCTTCAATTAATGGTTTAAGCAATTGAGTAACATATCTTCGACTAATCTTTAATTTTTCGGCAATTTCATCTTGAGTTGACGGTTTATCATAAAAAATAATATTCAAAATGTCTTCCAAAGTTTTATCGCTCCGCGCCATTGAAAATCCTCTCCATCAATCAAATTTAAAAAATTAACTTCAAAGAAATTTTATTGTGAATGCAAATATTTTCACATTTGCCTATAATAAAAACAATGATTTTGGACTATTTAAACTTTGCTAAAATGTGAATTTTTATTCACAAAAAGTGAATAATATTAGGTGAAAAACATATTTCAAAAATCCGGATTTCAGATAATGGGAATAAAAAATAATGAAAAAATAACCTTGTAGAAACCCTCATTTAAAATACTTGAATTGCTCTGTAGATGTTGTATAATACATCTTTGAGCTTTGTTTCTTTATTTTGGAGTTTTGTGCTTCTACTATAGTTCCCTCCGTTGAATCTTCTTTTTATTACATAAATTACACTTTCTACGTTCATTCTTCGTGCGTAAACGTCGTGCCAGAAGATTGTTGAACTATTCAATCTGTAATGTCCTGTTTTTGCTCTTGTTTTTAAGGGGATTTGGTCGAATGCACCTACTTCTTCATTTATGCATTTTCTTATTGCTTCCGTGTCGTATGCTCTGTCTGCTAGGATGTAATGTGGTTTGTAGGGTTTTAATTGTCTTATTGATGCGATTGCGAATTGTGTATCGTATTTTGGACCTCGATTTGCTGCGTAATTTAGGATCATTCTTGTGTCGACATCGATTGCGATATGGTTTTTAATGTAGCTTTTTCTGCATTTGCCTCTTATTTTTGCGTAATAATGGTCTGCATAGTCACTTGTGTGACCGGTTCCATCCATTGCTGCTAATTCACAATTTATTGGATGCATGAACAATATTAGATTGTTTAAATCTTTCAGTTTTGTGTCTGACATTCTTATAAAGAATTTCTGAATTGTTGTGTAGTGCGGTAGCTTGTTAAGTTTCAAATATTTGGTTATTTTATCAGAAACGTCTAAAATTTCAATTATTTCACGATAGGTTGTTTTTAAGTAAGTTTTCATTGCCAAAATAGTGAATAATTGTGGTTGATTATAAATATGATTGCTATAATCACAGGAATACTTTGAAAATATCCATTTTGCATAGTTAAATGTTAATTCAACAAAGTACAATAATCTATTTTGATTTACACCAATTTTAAATAGTTTTTGTTTCTGAGTATTTCCGCCAATCTTAAGTCCAAAATCCAAAAGGTTTAAATGTCTTGAATTCAAATAGTAATATGGAGAATAGTTTATTTTGCTGTACATATTAATAATTATTCTCCATTCTACTATTTATAAATTATTATTCGTTTTTACAATGAATGGGAAGTATCATTTCAAGTGTAAAAAAATTAAAAGGATAAAATCGCTTAAAATTAAAATCCAAGCATTTTAGTAAAAATTTTTTTGCGAAGAACAAATTCAAGTGTAGAATAAAAAGAACAATAACATGTCAAAATCAAAAACAAAGAGAAAATATCACTTATTTAACAAAAACAAGCAAAAAACATCGATATTCACTTAAATTTTGACATGGTTTCTACAAGGTTAAAATATTTAAAAAAAGTTCTATTTCCGCCATGTTTTTAACAAAAAATATTCATGAAATGGATATTTTAAATTAAATTAGATTATTTTTTTGTCTATTTTGGGCTTGATTATCATTATAATGTTATCTGTATTTGCTATGGATTCATTTCATCAAGAAAATACGCCAAATACCAGTTCTACTTTTGATGATTTTATAAACACTAATTTGGTTTCTTCTGAGGGGGATA
>NZ_JAZNAN010000065.1:0-10377 GCF_045586545.1 Methanobrevibacter sp. | reverse complement strand
GTCAATTATTTCTAAAATATACTCATCGTCATCAAATTGATTTAAGTAATCTAAACATCTGTCAATCGGATTAGCATCTGAATTTTCATAAAAGTAATTTTCAAAATCGGTGTAGTCAACAATGTCCATATGGTAATTCTCAAAGAAATGCAGTGGATGACTATCCAAAAACTCATAGCCCTCATCCGTAATTGAATAATCCCTAAAATAATTCTTCCTTTCCAAAAACAGCTTCAAATCATACCAATCGATATTATATGTATTTTCTATTGTAAATATCGAATAGTCAAGGTCGATTTTCTCATCGATTAATCTTAAGAACTTATAGGCAATGAAGCGAATATCTTCAGTGAAATCACTTTTTGAAGTATTGATTGTTTCAAGCAAGCTGTCCTGCATTTCATCAGCATCGTAGGCCAGATTTATCCCGCAGAAATGGCAGAATTTATCATGGCCGTCGATTGGCATGCCACAGTAGGGACAGGTGTCCTCATGGGATTTGATGGTGGGTTCAGTGTTCTTTTCAAACAGATATGCCAATCTAATAAGCAGTGATTCATTCAAAATCATTCCGGATTCGTATTCCTCTTTAAGCTGCTGTTTAATTTCTGAAGCCTTTTCATAGGTTACATGAGCATCATCAATAAGTGATTCGATATATGGCGAAAAACTCTCCTCATCGCCGATGACCTCTTCAAGAGTGTATTTTTTAATCGGAAGGTTCTCCTCCAAATCAAGGACAGTATTCATCAGCTCCACTTCATTGTCCTTAAAGAACTCGGCGATTCGGATAAAGTAATCATCATTCAAATCAGCCCTGTTTTCGATGCAGTCATAATGGATTATGTCATAGTTCAAGGGCAGGCTATAGGCGATGTGTGAGGTGTTCAAATCCAAAATGTGGAAACTGCAGCACATCTTCAAATCATAAAAATGGGTTGAAAGCTCTTCATCGTCATAATCACTATTTGAGAGGACATGACTTCCGGGAACGATGAATTCGATTGCGCTTGCAACGATATTCTCATTGATCCTGCAGGCAAAACCATATTTGATTAGCAATTCCACAACCAGACGTGTCGGTTCCATGATGCTTGGCTTGTTATGCTCGGCCATGGTCCTTTCAAGCTCCTTTAGAAAAATCCCGTTTCCCCTAAACTCAGGAAGAATGTAGATGTTGTTCAGGGCAACAGTCAAAAATTCCCGTGAAAAGTCATATGAACAGAACCCGACGACTTTCTTATCGCAGATGAGTTCCTTGAAGAGATTGCATGTATCAAACTTTAAGATAAAACCCTCATCTTCGATTGACTCATAGATATAGTCATATTTTGACTTTAAAAGGTCAACTATGTCAATCGTATCCTCACTCAGGAATACATTTTGAGTATTCTCCGGCCTAATTTGAAAATTCATGAAAAGCAACACCATAAGTTATTAAATTAATATTATGCATTACTGATATTTAAATTAATTGATTATGAGAGCTTTTTTAGGTAATACTAATAATAATATTTAAGTAATACTAAAAATCATAATTTAGAAAGGCCTAAATAAAAATTTATATAATTTGAAAATCAAAATCTAAAACATGAACATATTAGTTATCGGAGCCGGAGCGGTAGGGCTTGGCATTGCAAGCTCCGTCCTGTCGCAAAATGCGAAAGTGTCAATATTTGCAAGAGGCGAAACTGCAAAGGCCATTAAGGAAAACGGAATCAAAAGAACCGGCTTATTTACCCATTATTCCTTCACCAAAGATGAGATTGATGTATATGAAAGCTATGATGAGATGCCAAAAAATCACTTTGACTACGTTTTCATAACATCCAAGACAACAGCAAACGACGATATCTCAAAAAGGCTGAATGAAAACAGAGAAATACTTAAAGAAAATGCAAAGATAATCATTTTCCAAAACGGGTTTGGAAACGACGAGCCATATCTGAGATATTTTACAGCCAAAGAAGTTTACTCAGCCCGTGTAATTACTGGCTTTACACGCCCGGAAAGGCACATCAGTGAAGTGACCGTTTATACAGAACCAATTCTTATCGGATCACTTCAAGGCGAAGATCCAAGCCACCTGCAGGAAATAGCCGATATGATAACCGCATCAGGAATCAACTGTGAACTTACCGGCGAGGTTGACAAATACCTGTGGGCAAAGATGCTCTATAACTGCGCGCTTAACCCCCTTGGAGCAATACTTGATGTCAATTATGGAAAACTGACTGAAAACGAATATACAATAGAACTCATGAACAGGATAATAGATGAGATATTTGAAGTCATAAAGGCATCAGGATACTCAACATTATGGAACACTCCAGATGAATACAGAGACCTGTTCTACTCAAAGCTTGTTCCTGACACCTACAATCACTATTCTTCAACACACCAGGACATTCAAAGGAAAATACCAACAGAAATCGACTCTCTTACCGGAAAAGTTATCCAACTAGGTGAAGCA
The DNA here is from genome assembly GCF_045586545.1 of Methanobrevibacter sp. GTDB lineage: Archaea > Methanobacteriota > Methanobacteria > Methanobacteriales > Methanobacteriaceae > Methanocatella. The sequence goes on along the minus strand of NZ_JAZNAN010000065.1, from coordinate 7,904 downwards.
AATAATATCGATGTAAACACAAATAAGATAATATATGACCTAATAAAAGCTATTGAAAGTACCTTTTGAAAACTAAAACTTTATATATGTGGAAAATTAAAATAGTATTGTTCATATTGTTATATACTATTTTTTTATAATATGAACAATGGTGATGGTTGAAATGAGCATTCGTTTGTATTCCTTTAGTGGTGTTTAGGAAGAGAATGTTCATTTGTTTTTAAAGAACTTTTTTTATGATTATTTTAATAATTTGGTGAAACTATGAGTGAACTCAAAGAACTAATTGAAAGATATATTGAACTTGAAGATAATTTTGATGAGGAAAACGATGAAATGGCTGAAGAATTGCATGATTTGGGCCATGAAATCGACCATGCCGTTTACAATGAGGAATTCGTAATCGTCTACAATGCAGGCACCGAAGATGAAGAGGTAGTTGCATTGATTGTAAGCGACGAAGACGACGAGCACGAGGAATTCTTCATACCGGTCTACACTGACGAAGAGGAAGCCAAAATAGGAATCGAATCCTTCCTTGAAGAAGGTGAAGAAGCAGAATTTGCATTTGATAAAGCCAGCGGAAACGATATTGTTCAGGCATATGCCGATGATGACGAATTTTTAGGACTTGCAATCAACGCTCCGCAATGTGATTTTGTAATATTCAGCGAAAACGTACACGACTGCAGTGAATAGATATGGATCCTAAAGATTACGAAGACTATCAGAAAAACAATGTGAAGGCTTCAAAAAGCCAGTTGAAGGAGTATATTCAAATATATGCTGACATGGCCAAAAAGCTAAAAAGTGAAGATGCCATTGAGCTTGAAGCCGTTAAAACAAATATTAGAAATACCTATCCTGCTGAAATCTACTTCACATTAATTGATGAAGCTGGAAAATTTGTAAAACTGACCTTGACTGAATCCAGCAAGGAATACATCATTCCTATCTTTACAGACATTAGGGAATATGCACTGGGAAGCGCCAAAATATCCAAGCTGTTTTTGGATAAGCTTGAAATGAAAGTCATAACTCCCGAAGACATTTCCCAACTGGCGGATGAGGATGAACATTTTCAGGGTTTTGTAATCAATCCGCATTCACAGAACTTCAATATGGACAGAAACGGGAGCTTTTAGATGAAATTCATTTGTCCGACAATCGGAGAGGATCATGAAAAGGACTTTCTAGTTTCAGGAAGCCTTGAAGACTTCAAAATCATTGTCTTTTCAAGCCTTGAGGAATATGAAAAGGGCTTTGAATACCTGGAACTGGCTGACTACAAGCCGACTGAAGTCTCAATTGACCTGTTCAAAGCATTGGCAAAAAATGATGATGAGTTTTCAGGTTTGATTTTAAATATTCATTCAGAAAATAAAATAATTTCAAAAGAGGAACTAGAAAGTTTTGTCTGAAAGATTACTTTATTTTAAAAGATATTCCTTATTAAACCTGACTATAAAATCTACAACAATACTTTTTTTAATTACATCAGTATTGGTAGGGTTTGCCATATCTCTTAACCTGAAATATTCTTCTTTAATTTCATCATCAGTCATCTTTTTTAATTCAATCATATATTCTGAATATATGCTGCTGTCTTCGTATGGTTCGTTAATTTTGATGCTCATATTATCATATCCTTTTAAAAAAATAGTATTCAATAGTAATAGTTGATTTTGAATGGTTTTTCTATTAATATATTGGTTCTCATCATTTTAATATTTTTGGCATAGTTGATGAGGATGATGGTTATTTTATCAATTATTGCAAGAATGCCCCTAACTCTGCAAGGTGGGGAATGAATTGCATCTTGGGTGGGTGTTTTGATTTTTTTACAATAATGTAAATATTGGTATCTGATTTCCATGAATTATATTTCTGCTTCATTCGTTTAAGAAGAGAAAGACTACTCTAACTCTTCTTCTGTTTCTTCTTCTACATTATCATCTTTAAGATATTTGTATCTATAAGACATCTTAAATCCTTTATCAGCTTCACGTTTAGGTCTTCTTTTACGTCTTATATTTGGCCCGTTCATATCCTTGAACTTTTGCTGATGGGATTTAACAAGACTTTTGTTTTCACGATAATATGTAGCGTTCTTATGGCGAGTATGCGGTGCTCTATACATTCTTTTTCTTAGTAATCGCCTGGTACTTGTTACTCGTCTTATCACTAAAATCACTTACGGTTTCTATTTTTATTCATGGTTGAAGATTTGTCTAAAGTAGCTTGAATTTCATCAATTCTTTCAACTACTACTTTAATAGCTTGTTCTCCTTGACGGGTAGGGTTGATACCTTGTTCCACAAGTAAAGCATCCCTAATATCTCTTAATCTGTCAATTGAATCGATTTTCATTATAGTACTGTAAAACATGAGATTTCCTCCAATCTATAATATTACTATGAATTTCCTTATAAAAAAGATTTTTGTCGGAAATTTACTTGCCATTTTAAATATTTAGAAACAAAAATTAATTAACATGTTTGAAAAACAATGGGTAATCTATCTGGCCGGCGGATGCTTTTGGGGTGTTGAAGCATTCATCTCAAGGCTGAAAGGAGTGAATTCCACTGAAGTGGGATATGCCAACGGACGTGACCTGGCGCCAACCTATGAAAAGGTCTGCACAGGAAAAACTGGACATGCCGAAACCGTCAAGGCAACATATAATCCAAAGATAATCACATTGGAAGAGATTCTGGAGAATTTTTTCAAGATAATTGATCCCTACACCAAAAATCGCCAGGGAGCCGACATCGGCACACAATACAGAACCGGCATCTATTGGCAGGAAGAATCCCAGAAACATATTGTTCTGGATTTTCTAAAAAACAAACAAAAGGAATCACCAAAAAGAATTGCTGTTGAGGCTCGTGCAATTGGAAATTTCTATCCTGCTGAAAGCTATCATCAGAAATACCTTGAAAGAAATCCGCAGGGCTATTGCCATGTTGATTTAAATCTAATAGATGATGAAGAATTCGGCCACCTGACCAAAGAGGAGTATGAAATAACACAGCTTTCTATGACAGAACCGCCATTCAGTGGAAAGTATGATGACTTTTTTGAAGATGGTGTATATGTAGATGTAGTGGATGGTGAAGTTCTCTTTTCTTCCGAAGACAAATTCGACTCAGGATGCGGATGGCCTGCATTTTCAAAGCCAATATCAGATGACGTGATTGCAAAGCATAGGGACTTCTCCCACGGAACAACAAGAATTGAAGTGAGAAGCGCAAAGGCAAACTCCCATCTGGGACATCTTTTCCATGACGGTCCGGGAGGTTCTCCAAGATACTGCATCAATTCAAACGCTTTGAGATTCATACCAAAAGATAAATATCTAAAGAATAAAAAATAAGATACGATGAAGATAGAAGAAGTAAAACATCCGGAACTGAAAAATCATATCAACATGATTTACATGCATGGCGAAAACCAGAATGAGGAAGCCATTGTAAAAACTGAAAATGAAATAAAAGAGTATATCAAAGACAAGGAGTTCATCATATCCACCGATAACGGCAAAGCTACCAAAATTCCATATGCCAACGATGGAGAATATCTAGTTCCTATTTTTACCGATGAACATGAATACACCATGGGAATGCAATACTTCTCATTCAATGTAATGGATGAAAATAAGTCTTATATTATTGAGAAATTGGATTACTGTAAAAAATTAAAAGAAGATCCTAATTTCTTAGGATACATCGTAAACATTGCCAGAGTAAGTTATATCATTAACATTACCCTAATCTAGCAGAATTTTTCCTGAATATCTTCAACGATTTCAACAAATCTTTTGGATACGATATCATCCGGGTCAACGGTTGCAATGACACCATCATGATTTGGTGAATCTGATACTTTTTCTTCAATCGGCAAATCGCCCAAATATTCGATTTCCATTTCTTCAGCGAACAGTTTACCGTTGCCTTCACCGAATATGTGGAGCTTTTCACCACAATGTGGACACATGTAATATGCCATATTTTCGATAAGGCCGATTTTATCGATATTCATCATTCCAACCATCTTGACGCATTTCAAAACGTCTTCCTGTGATACGACATTTGGTGTTGTAACCATAATCACAGCATCTGCATCCGGAATGGTCTGCAATACTGTTAACGGTTCGTCACCTGTTCCAGGAGGATTATCAATGATTAAGTAATCAAGTTCGCCCCAATTACAGTCGGAAATCAGCTGTTTGATTGCTCCTGTTTTTTGAGGTCCTCTCCAGATGATTGGTGTATCGATGCTTTCAAGCAAAAATGCCATTGACATCACTTTCAGTCCGCTTGGCAATTTTACCGGAAACATTGTAGTATTGAATTCCTGTTTAATGGATTCGATGTAAGCCAGTTTTTCTTCATCATTTTCAAAAGTTTTATTGGCCAATCTCTCTTCGGTAATTTCCCTGAATGTTTCAAACTGGTTTTCAGAAAATGCTTCACCGTAAATCTCCAAACCTAACATTTTAGGGATGTTCGGTCCGTGGATATCTGCATCTAGAATACCTGTCTTATATCCTAACTTCTGCAGGGTCTCAGCAATATTTGCCGCCACTGTGGATTTTCCAACTCCTCCTTTTCCACTCATAACGACAATTTTGTGCTTGATTTGACCTAAATTCTTAGCCAATCTTATTTCCTGTTCAATCATTTGTCTTTGTTGTTCCGGAGTCATTTGGCCTCCGTGACCATGATGACCGTGTCCATGTTCTGCCATTTTTCATCTCCCCTTTTAACTAAATTTCTTACTTACTTCTTCAACTGCAAGGATTAACGGATCTGTAACCATTGACACCGGAGGTGCATAAGCAAATTCCATATTGCTTAAATCAAAGCATGTCAAGCCTTCGGTAATGGCCAATGTCATTGTATCAATTCTTTCAGCCACTCTTTCTTCTGCTATGATTTGACAACCGATAATGGTTCCGTTTCCATCACAGATAACCTTTATATCCATTGGTTTTGCATTAGGATAGTAACGTGCTCTTGTAAGTGCCTGTACCTTTTGTACAACAGGTCTGATTCTGTTCTGTTGAGCGAAACTGGTAGTGTATCCAACTGCACCGAATTCCAATTTTCCGACTTTTGATACCATTGAGTTTAAAACCGGATTGAATCTGGATTTTTTGCCGCAGATTGTACGGGCCAATGTTTTTGACTCACGTACAGCAGTGGTACCTAATTGGGAAATGGTGTTTGAACCGAGGATTAAATCCTTGGATTCGACACAGTCCCCGACTGCGTAAACGTCATCAACGGAAGTTTCCATTCTATCGTTTACAAGAATGGCCCATCTTCCAATTTCACAGCCTGCCATTCGAGCTAAGTCAAGTTCAGCCCTAACACCTGTTGCCATGATGACCATATCGGCATCATAAATCTCTTCATCGCCGAAGCATGCCTTTTCTACTTTGCCGTCACCAATCAGTTTTGTAATAGGTTTGCCCAATACCACTTGAATTCCTTCCTTTTCAAGATATTTCACTAAAATATCGGACATGTCCTTGTCAAGAGATCTTGGAACGATTTGAGGCATCATTTCACTTAGAATAACATTGAGCCCTTTTCTTTTAAGAGCGAATGCAATTTCAATACCGATTAAGCCGGCACCAGTGACGATTGCACTTTTGGCCTCTTTCATTGCTTCCTGTACTCTGATACCATCATCAATATTTCTGATTCTGAACACTCCATCCAAGTCCACTCCCTGCATTGGAGGGACAAATGGATTGCCTCCAGTCGCTAAAACAAGTTTATCATAATTTAAGATATTTTCTTTACCATCTTTTTCATAAGTCACTGCTTTCTCATCATGATTGACTGCAGTTACTTCCGCTTCAGTGATAACTTCAATATCCTTTTCCTTATAATCTTCAGGAGTTCTCATTACAATATCATCAAAAGATTCTATTACGCCTCCCAAAACATAAGGGATAGCACATGGAGAATATGCTACCTTGTTATCTCTTGTGATTACTGTAATTTCTATTTCTTTATCAAGTTTACGTATATTTGAAGCTGTGGATATTCCTCCAGCTCCCCCACCTACAATTACTACTTTCATTATAACAAAACCACATATGATTTATACAATAGTAATATTTAGTAGAAAAGATATAAATACATTAAGGTTAAAACATGAAAAAATTAGATTTTGATTTAAATGAGAATCTTTTTAAAGATTTTCTCTCCGCAAGATATTCAATTTCAGCAAGAGTCAATGTGGAAAAATTGTGGAAATGGTGCAAGAAAAACGACAAGTCATTTTTCATAATGAGCTTGGGATGCCTTATGAATGCAACAAATTCAGTTGATGCGCTTAAAAGAAGAATTATTGATGGTGAAGCCATTGAATATGATTATGTTGAAGGTGTAAGCCCCATAATGGATAAGGATAGCGAAACTTATAAAGAAATGCGAGTAAAAGTTCCCCAAAAGTTCCGTAACATGATTGAATGGCATGATTACGTTAAAACCCTCTCTGAAGATATCTTATCCGGAAGAAAAGAAGGTTTCACTTTAGAAATGGAGAAAAGGGACTTCACTAATATCGTCAACTTTTCCTGCATCCCATGGATTGACTTTGACATGATGACAACCTGTGTTGTTGATGGAATGGCAATCCAACCCTTGATTACATGGGGGCGTGTCAATGAAAACTATGAAATGAGCGTTGCAATTACTGTCAGCCACATCTTTGTCAATGGACGGGAACTGGGATTCTTCTATGAGAATCTCCAAAAGGAATTGGATGAATTCTAAAATTTAATGGAAATCTCATTGATGATTTTTTGAAGATATTTCTTCTTTAAAACGAATTCCCTTTTGTTTGCCAATCTGTCACTGTTCGGTTGGGATACCTTTTCATCAAGGCGTGCAGCTCCCAAATATCTGGTATCTCCTTCCCGCAATTTATGAGCCTCACCATTGTCAATGGCTTTTTTGATTCTGTAATAATCCAAAAGCAATACATCAAAGTCATTGCTTAAATAATATAACTCCAAATCAGTAATCAAGCCTGATTCATCATACCAGATTATTAAAATAGATTCATATTTGAACAGTTCGGAAAATTCTATCAGGTTAAAATAATCCAAATCAGCCAGTTTGAATTTGGAAGCAGGATATCTTCTGCCGCAATTTTTATAGAAATACTCTAAAGGAGCAATAAAAAAAGTTGTTGATTCATTTAAGGTCACTTCATTTATGTTTTTCCCAATCAATGCCTCAAATGAATCCATGTTAATCTAGTCTTTGTCTAATGCAGGAATTCCTGTAATTCTTAAACCACCGTAATGGGATTTGTATTTGATGTTTAATCCAATTAACAATGGGGTGATTTTTTCAATGATTCTTGCTTTTTCTAAAATACCTGTATCAATTGTTTTGATTCCTGGTATTTTATCAATGATTTCAGCTGCGATTTCTTTTGCTTCTTTGTCATCACCTGCAATTAAACAGTCACAGTCTATTTCTTCTGGAATGTTTGAGAGGTGTGAGTTTGAAATGTTACAGAATGCGCAGATGACTTTTGCACCGGTTCCTTCGAGGATTTTAGCTGTTCTTTCTGCAGCTGATCCTTCCATTAAGTCAACAAATCTGAATGGTTTTCCACCGATTGCTGTTTCTAATGGTACGGTTGCGTCCATGACAATCTTGTCAGTACAGAATTCTTTGATTCCTTCTACTGTTGGTTTTTGAGCAGCTAAAGGTACTGTGAGGATTAATACGTCTCCTGCTTTTGCAGCGTCTTCGTTTGCCATTCCAACCATGTTTAAGTCATAGTCTGCTAAGTCTTCTTTTGCTTTTGCAACTACGTCTAATGCTTTTTCTTCTTTTCTGGAACCTACAATTACTTCAACACCAGCAATA
>NZ_JAZNAN010000064.1:0-53917 GCF_045586545.1 Methanobrevibacter sp. | reverse complement strand
ATTTTGTAAATAAATCTGTTATTTATATATTTTTCTTTCAGATAGTTGTGATGGATTAGTATTTTCTAAAAAATTGTAATTGGAGGATTAATCATCCTTCCAATTCTTTTAATCTTTCAGCAATGGCGTCTGCTAAAAACTGTTTTGCTTTTGCAAGTTCTTCATAAGAACCTATAAGTCTTGGCCCATATTCTCCGTGTTCAAGTTTCACATCAAACTTTTCTATTGCATGTGCAAGCATTGCTTCTCCAACGCCGTTCGGCAATCCCATTTGAAATTCTTCTTTTTCTTCCATTTAATTTACCTCCATGTATTCTCTTACTGGAGCAAAGAATTCAATTAAGAAATCTTTAATTCCATTTTTTAAATCCATTGGATGTAAATTACCTTCACTAAAGTCTTTAATTAGTTCATCATGAGTAAGTTCAATATCTCCACCAAATTTCTCAGGTCTTTTGATAAGTAATTTTTCTTGATTTGGGAAAACAAAGGTTTCTGCAATTTCAATCATCGGATTTCCTTCAACTTCCCCTTGTGGACAGAAACTTTTCTTGATTTTCTTAGTGATTTCTTCAACAGAATCATCAACTGCAATGTAGTTTCCTTTACTGGATGACATTTTAGCATCGCCATCAAGACCGTGTAATAATGGGGTGTGAATACAAACAGGAACATTTTCGCCAATCTTTTCTAAGTTTTCACGCGCTAACATTTGGATTTTTCTCTGTTCCATTCCTCCAAGAGCAACATCAACTTCTAAAGCAGCCATGTCAACGGTTTGCATAATAGGATAAATTACACTGGCCACTTTTGGATTGTCATCTGCACGACTTACTTGATCCATACTTCTTCTTGCTCTTTTTAAAGTGGTCATAGTAGCTAATTGATAAACTTTATCGGTGTAATCTGGTTCTAATTGGAAAGAGGAACCTAAGACAAATTCAGTTGTTTCATCAAGACCAAGTGCTTGGAAACATTTTTTGTTATATTCAGCGGTTTCAGATATTTCTTCAATTGTTCCTTTCCCATTTAAGAATGCATGGTAATCTGCTAAAAGGATTTTAATTTTAAAACCTAGCTTTTGTAGTTGTTTTAATTTTTGCACTGTTACTGCATGACCTAAATGGATTTTACCTGAAGGTTCATAACCGGTATAAGCTATAGGTTCATCTTTAGCAAGAACTTCTTTTAATTCTTCTGAATCTATAATTTCTAAGGTACCATTCTCAATTAACTGAATTTTTTCTTCAATATTCATTTTATCACTTAATTCACTAAATAGATGTAATCATTAATTCTAATAAGCTTTACTTCATCCCCAATATTGAAATTAGAGTACTCTTCTTTCATGTTAATGTCAACGGCAGAGTAATCAACCGGATCCAATATTTGTATAAATTGAGGAGATTTTGAAATAACAGTTGTGGTTTCAATTTCATCTGACTTTTTAATGAGCTCAATGTCTTCCATATTTTTCATAGGGATATTGTGCTTTTTATCTGTTGAAATTTCCGCGCCAACAAGACTATTTTTACTAATACTATGCACCTGCATTATTTTGTTATCATATTTTATGAAATCATTAGTTTCAAATTCAGGAATTCTAACTGAAATCCAAATCCTATAAAGGCCTTTTCCGGTGGACTTATCTTCGCTAATGAGTCTTGGAGATTTTTTGAGTATGCCTCCAAATTCTTCCATCAATGCTTCAGCTACTTTTTCACCAGATTTAAAAGATCCGATATAGTAATCGTATCCTTCTTTCAATTTAGCTATTTGCGGACAGTATGCTAGTTTATCGTTTTTGGATTGTTTTATTAAAGTCCTTTCAACTATTTCATCAGCTTTAGCATATTCTTCTTCTTTTATTTCCCTGTTGTCGGCTCTAAACTGCACTACAACTTCATAATATCCGGATTGTATTTTACTGCAAGTTGGACAAACAGTTTTAAGGATTTTAACTTCTGTATCATAATTCTCTTCAATTTGAACTCCATGAACTTCCCCTATAGCTTCAACAGTACAACTGGCGAGTGTCCCTTTAATCTGTTCAATTCCAAGGACAATATTTTCATTTGAAACTTCATCAGCTACTTTTATGTTTCTTTCGAGTGCTCTATAAATTATTTCTTCTTCAGGAATGAATTCATCACTCCATTTGCCTTCTTCAAGTTTACTGTTGCAGTGGCTACAAATCTGAACTTCAATGCGTTTAGGAACTTCAATCATTTGAAATTCTTTTAAAAAACAGTCAATACAGACATCGCCAACCATTTCTTTATCTGTACTTCCGCACTCTGGACAAAACATAATATCTGTAAAAATAAAATAAAAAGAAGGATTATAAAGATTTTAAAGGTGCTGTTGCACCGCATGCAGCACATTTAAGTAAGAAAATTCTTCCTTCTCTGATAATTCTTGTATCTGGTCTGTTACATTCGTGGCAAATTACATATTTGTCTACATAGTCTTCAATTCTTTCATTAATTAAGTAGTGTGTAAATTTACCTTGTAAAATTGCTCTTTGACCTTCAATATTTCCTGCAGTACCTAATTCTCTCATTAAGAATTTTAATAAATGTTGAGGGTCTCTATTCAAACCTTCTGCAACATCTTTAAAGTTTTTAATAAATGTTCTATTACCTTGGATATCTGAATAAGCTTTAGGAATTTTGAATCTTTTGTGTTCAAATACTTCAGGAGGTAATTGGTCTATTGCTCTTTCTAATAAATCTTCGTATTTGTCCATATTATCTCTCCTTATAAAATTAGTATAAGTATAATATATTAAATTTAGTTTTAATATTATATTAATGTATTGTTATTTCGAAAATTCTGGTAAAAAATTTAAAAAAAGAAAAAGTTTAGGATATTTAGACTACACGTCTAAAGTATCCAGTAGTTGGTTGGTAAATAACTCCTTTTTGAACTAAGTTTCTGACAATTTGTTCTGTTTTGTCTTCACTTACTCCATATTTTTCACTCATATTTGAAATTAACACATTTAAAGGAGCTTGACCAGCATATTCCTCTTCAAGGAGTTTAATTTCATCAGTTACTCTTTGAATTTTGTCTCTATCAGATTTTGGAGTACCTCCACTGAGGATTTCAGCATCTATCTCTCCAGTTTCAGGATCAACTCCCACATCTTTAAGACAGAATAATGTTAATTTTACAGCTTTTTCAGCATCTTCTCTATCAACAGTATCTTTAAGTTTAACTTTAGCGCTGGCTTCAGCTAAACGAATAATAGCTTCTAGCTGTCTTGCTGTAATAGGAACAGCACCCTGCTCTTCAGGATTACTATTTCTGGTACTTACATAAAACTCTTTTAAAATTTGGTTAGCTTCATCAGTCAATTTTGGGCTGATGTTTTTACGAGCGTATGCAATATATTTTCTGAGCAATTCGGGTTCAATTTCATATTCCACAGTATTCTCTTTATGTATTTTTAGGATGTGGTCTGCTAATTTTGAATCCCCTTCCTTGCTTGGTTTATCTTCAATTACAAAAATCAAATCGAAACGGGAAATAATTGGGGCGGGCAGATCAATTTGTTCTGCAAGCACTTTATATCTGTCAAATCTTCCGAATTTAGGGTTTGCTGCTGCAAGAACGGAACATCTTGAATTTAATGTTGCCATAATTCCTGCTTTTGCAATACTTACTGTTTGTTGTTCTAAAGCTTCGTGAAGTGCAGATCTGTCTTCTGCTCTCATTTTGTCAAGCTCGTCAACACAAACGTTACCTTGGTCCCCAAGTACTAATGCACCTGCTTCCAGAGACCATCCTCCAAGTTCATCTCTAACTGCTGCTGCAGTTAAACCGGCACCACTTGTACCTTTACCACTTGTATAAATACTTCTTGGAGCTAATCTTGAAACATATTTCAATATTTGAGATTTACCGATACCTGGGTCCCCTACAATAAGGATGTGGATATCTCCTCTCAATTTTGTTTCATCTTCAAGCTGTTTTGCAGCCCCTCCAAACAATTGAAGTGCAATTGCCTCTTTAACTTCTCTGTATCCCCTAATTGATGGGGCAGTTGACTTGATAATTTTTTCATAAATATTTGGGTCTTGGGACAATTCTATAATCTTTTCTTCATCCTCTTCTGAAAGGTGCAATTCTTCAAATTCTTGCTCAAGCGGTTCGATATGATTAACGTAGATATAATTTTTGAATTTGCCGCTTCTTTCCTCTCTGAAGGTTTTTAATGTTCCAGTAATTCTTACTTTGTCTCCTGGATTTAATTTGTCTACTAAATCGTCCTCTAAAATCATTAACATTTGCTTAGGTTCGCTTCCTCCAGATAGATTTTCCAATGGCTCTTGCATCCTTGCAGTTTGTGTATCAATATATTTAGATTCCTCTTGAAGCAATCTAAATGATCTTCCTCCACATTCGCTGCATAGGGAAGGTTCTATTATTCTATTTCCGGAACTTTGTTCAACTTCATGTAGTCTCATACAGCCTCTGCATTCGAAAACACCAGTTTCGATACGAGGTCTTATTTCATCGGTTTTTCTCACAATTCCATCAGCTGCAACGAAGGTCCCGATGTATTTACTTAACAGGTCTTTTAATTGGATTACATTTGAAAGATTTTCAAAACGGATGTTAATGTCAGCATCTTTAACGAGTGGGTCAATATTTTTAATAGCTAATTGTGCAGCTTCAATAACTTCCTCAGGTTTCTCAATCAATAAATCTGCCAAGTTTGGATCAAATATTTCTAAAGATTGGTAATCTACATTAAGTGATCTTTCATCCGGATATTTTTCGAGGATTTCAAACACATCATCTTTATATGATGTTGCAAAAAATTCTTCAAATTTTGCAATTGATGTTTGTGATTTAGCAGTAGAATTCATTAAGTAATTATTAAGTTTTCATTATTTAAAAAAATATTGTATATGGTGAGGGTAATAAAAATTATATACTAAAAAATTCATATTACTATAAAGATAAATTAATTATAATAGAGGTTAATATGAGAAAATCTAGACTAAGCTTATTTAAATCCACTTCTATGCTAATTTCTGTTGTTGGAATTATCATGATTATATCAACAATCATCGTTGTTGCATATGTGGGATATAGTATGGTTTCATCTGGCATCACAAATGAGATATCCTCAGGCACTCAATATGATGAACTTGCGGAGCTAAAAGCAGAGTATAGCAATTTATCCATTAAGTTTGATAGTGTCAAGTCCACATATTATGCAGGAGGTCCTGATGATGTGCAGACTTATAACGATGCAAAATTAGAGTTGACACGGGCAAATTCAGCTATTGAAAATGTTCAAAGTGCCCTTGATGCAGGTAAGCCATCAAATGAAGTAGACAGCAGAATCGATTTTGCAAAACAAAAATTAGATGATGCTAATAAGGCATATAATACTCTTTAATTTTTTTATTTTCTATTTTTTTTAACATGTTTGTAGCCTAGTCCTACAACGTACATTTCTGAACTTTTTTTACGTGATGATGCAGGTTTTGTAGTTTTTACTTGTCTAAAGTTGCCTTTAAGGGAATCAAGCATGGTTTTATATTCAGGGCCTTGGAATACTTTCATGACGAGGTTGCCTTTTGTTTCTAGAATATTGTAGGCTATCTCAATAACTGCATTTGTCAAATCAATTGATTTGAGCTGGTCAATGTTTTTAATTCCGCAAAGGGAAGGTGATGCATCAGACATTACGACCTTTGCTTTTCCTCCAATCAGTTCTGTGATTTTTTCTTGAACTTCAGGGGTTGTAAAATCTCCTCTGAGCCCATAATAGTTTTCTTCATGGAATTTTTTGAATCTGTTCAGGTCCACTCCGACAACTATTCCTTCTTCACCGACTTTTTCCAATGCTACTTGGGACCACCCTCCGGGTGCAGCTCCAAGGTCAACAACAGTATCTCCTTCTTTTATGAGTTTGAATTTTTTGTCAAGCTGTTTGAGTTTATATGATGCTCTTGAACGGTATTCTTCTTGCTTAGCTCTTTTATAATATGGGTCTTTATGTTTTTCTACTTGCCATCTGCTTCCCATTTCAATCCCTCTTAAATTGGTCAAAATCAAGTGCACTGCATACTGGAGAGCCGATTTTAATGATTTCAACGTCAACTTCATTATTGTTAATCTCAAGCAACATTACAGTTCTGTCTGCAAGTCTTGGAACAATTGGGCTTCCCGGATTCAATAGTAAAATTCCCTCTTTTTGTTCGATTTTTGGTTGGTGGGAATGACCGCTGACTAGAATATCCACATCTAGCTCTTTTGCCAAATATAGCAATTGGTCAGAATCCGCTCTTGGATAAACCTCTCCATGTATCATACCAATTTTCAGACCTTCAACTTCAATGACTTTTGCTTTGGGCAGATTAATTCCATTGGCTCTGTCCATATTTCCCTGAACTGCCATCACAGGTGCAAGTTCCTCTAATTCATCAATTACCTTAGGCGATGTCAAATCGCCAGCATGCATTATTAAATCAACATCATTAAATGCATCGAGCACATTTTGAGGCAATATCCTTGCCCTATCAGGGATGTGGGTGTCTGAAATTAATCCTATTATCATGATTTTTCAATCCTTAATTATTCAATTTAATTATTTGTTTTTTTACCTTTTTAATTATATTTCTTCATTCAAATAAAAACTATTATAAATTCGGAAAAATATATATAATATCATCATTCTTTTTAGGAGAAGATAAAATGGGAGAAGTTAAAAAGGAAGACATTTTAGATATTTTGGCTACATATGACAAAAGTGAAATTACAATAGCCACTCTCGGAAGCCACACTTCTTTACACATCTTACAAGGTGCTAAAGAAGAAGGATTTAGAACCGCTATAGTATGTCAAAAAGGAAGGGAAATTCCATATCAACGTTTTGGAGTTGCTGATGAATATATCATCGTTGATGAATTTAAAGACATTGTCAATGAGGATGTCCAACAAAAACTTAGGGATATGAATGCTATAGTTGTTCCTCACGGTTCTTTTGTTGCATATGCTGGATTAGATAATGTAGAAGACAAATTCAATGTACCAATGTTTGGAAACAGAGATGTTCTTAGATGGGAAGCTGAAAGAGACAAGGAAAGAGCATTACTTGTTGAAGGGGACGTAAGAATACCATTCAAATATAATGATCCTTCTGAAATTGACAGACCGGTAATGGTCAAGTTCCCAGGAGCAAGAGGTGGAAGAGGTTACTTTGTTGCTTCATCTACTGAAGAATTTGATGCAAAAATTGACGCTATGAAAGCTCGTGGATGGTTAGATGACAGTGATGTAGAAGCAGCTCACATTGAAGAATATGTTTCAGGTTGTAATTATTGTATACACTATTTCTACTCCGCACTTGATGATAAAGTTGAATTAATGGGTATGGACACAAGATACGAATCAAGTATTGATGGTTTTGTAAGAATGCCTGCAAAAGATCAATTAGACATCGATTTAAGTCCATCTTATGTAGTTACTGGTAACCACCCAGCTGTAATTCGTGAATCTTTACTCCCACAAGTATTTGACATTGCTGATAAATTAACTGAAAGTGCTAAAAAATTAGTTGCTCCAGGATTGAACGGACCATTCTGTATGCAAACTTTAGTAAATGATAATTTAGAAGTAATCTGTTTTGAAATCAGTGCTAGAACTGATGGTGGTACTAACACATTCATGGACGGTTCTCCTTACTCCTACTTAACTTATGGTAAACCTATGAGTATGGGTAGAAGAATTGCTCTTGAAATAAAAAGAGGAATTGAAAGAGACGAATTAGAAAAAATAATAACATAAGTTTGTTATTATTTTTCATATTTTTATTTTTTTAAATTTCTTTAAAACCAGTTTAATGCTTTTTTGTTATTTTGCTTTTTTCTTTTTGGTTTTACCTATATTTTGCTTTTTTTCGTATTCTTCCAGTGCTTTCACACGGCTTTGTTTAGTCCATGCACCAACGAATCCGACAAATGCTCCAACGGCGAGTATTAAAACGGTCAATGCCATTATTCCATTTTCAGTTAGGAAAAAGCCATCAAATTGCCCCATATATCCTTGGAATGTTAAGATTATGATAGGTGTGGCAGCTAATGCTCCGAGTATTGTTCCCATTTTAAGGTTATTCTGGCCGTATCCTGCATATAAGAGGCCTATTGCTGAAAATGGATAAAACCAATCCCAATAATTATATCCAAATATTATAAATGCGGCAGCTATTGCTGCTCCAAATATCAAAGCTTTAATATTTATTTCCGGTAAGTTTGCCATATCATATCTCCAAAAATTCATTTTTTAGAAGCTATTGCGCCTCCAACAGCTCCTGTAATTCCCATGACGATTGCATAATAAATTAGATCTCCTATAATTACAGTTATGCTTGTGATTCCAGAGAATGTAAATCCAGTCAATCCTCCGAAAATGCCCATTACGCTTCCGCCTAGGGTTGCAACCAATACAAATAATATTGCGCTTATTATAGTTCCTAATGCTCCTGCAAGAGCGGCATTCCATAATCCTCCAAGCGCTCCTTCATGGGCTATATAACCTGTAATGAATCCAACAATCAATAATCCAATAAATTCATATTGTGCAAAAAATGATTTAACTATTACAGCTAATATGAAACCTGTAATTACTGCACTCCATTTAGTCATAGTATCACCGTAATATAATTATGTAATTTAATTAATAAATGTATTTATTTTTTCCCTTTTGATTTTCAATATCTTTTGATGTTGATGCCTAATAAATGTCGTTTAGTTTATCTTTAATCTGGTCAAGAATTGCCAAATGCATTCTTTTTGTAAATTCGCCTTTATCATTTTGATTCAACACGTCCAGATATCCTTGTGAAACTAAATTGAAAGCAAAAGGACTAGGAATAACTGTATTTATTGTTTTTATTTCCATTTCTCCAGAATCAATCATGTTAATTATCTTTAAAGCATTTTTTATATCCATATAATCTTCTAATGCTTCCCTTCTGGCTTCTTTTAGGATTGAAAAGTCATCGTCCATATCCTGCACGAATTTCAAAAGTATTTTGCCTCTGACTTGCTGACGGCCAGCAGATTTTGATTCGCCTTTGTATCTTCTAAGAGTCATAAGTGACCTTCCGGCGCAATGTCTGAATCTGGAAGCCAATGTTTCGGTTTTATTAAGGGAATTTGTCAAGATTCTTTCAAAATTTTCAGGATTTAATTGTTTGAATGATTCCAAACCTCCAATTTTTCCATCTGAACTTAAATAAAATCCGTTATCCGAAATGGATAGGGTCACATTCATGTTATATTGTTTGGCGGCAATGTATGCAACGGCTCTTGATAGCGCATCATTAACTTTTCTTCCGAATAAGGAATGGAATATTACAAAACGCCTTCCGCCATATCCTTTATAATATTCAATCAGCAACAGGCGATTTGATGGAATTTTGGCATATTTGTATTGTTCAATGAAGTATTCATAAATTGAATTTGCCGCAAAGTCATCGACATATAGGTAGCTGTGTATGAATTCCATTATCTCCTCTTTGCTTCTTCTGTATTCGAATTTGGTTTCCATGTGGGATCTAAACTTCTGGATATCCATTGCAAGGTCAAAGGATAATGGCAATTGTTGTGAAAACCAGGAAGGGATTGTAGGAGGGCCACTTGAAGGAGTTACATTTATTGTCATTCCTTTTCCATAATTGAATCTGTAGGTTCTGCCTCCCAAAACAAATGTGTCTCCTTTTTTTAATCTTTCCATAAATGATTCTTCAATCTTTCCAACGGTTTCACCATCACATTTAACCAGCACTCCGGAGGAGTCAGGTATGGTTCCGATGTTTGTTGAATATAACATTCTAGCTAGTTTTCCACGTTTGCCGAAGGTATTTTTCTTGTAATCAATCCAAATTTTAGCATACACATATCTCTCTTCAAGTTCAGGATATTCTCCTGCCATATAGCTTAAAACGTCTTCGTAATCATCTCTTGAGAGGTCTTTATAACAATAACTCTTCCGTATAACGTCATAAGCATAATCAATGTCCCATGGATTTTCAATACTCATTCCATAGATGTGCTGTGCAAGAACGTCTAGACAGTTTGTTGGAATGCTGATTTTATCTATTTTACCTTCTTTTGCATTCTTAAGTAAAACTGAACATTCAACTAAATCGTCACGATTGGTTACAATGATTCTGCCTTTTGACTTTTCATGTAACTTGTGTCCGCTTCGCCCAATTCTCTGAAGTGCTCTTGCAACAGATTTTGGAGAGTTTATGAGCACTACCAAATCAATGTATCCGATATCAATTCCAAGTTCCAGGGAAGTTGATGAAACAACAGCTTTCAATTTACCTTCCTTAAGCTTATTTTCGGTTTCAAGGCGCACTTCCTTTGAAAGCGATGAATGGTGGGCCATTATATTAGAATCATTGTAGTTGTGAGGATACATCTTTTTTAAATTGTAAACAAAACGTTCCGTACCGCTTCGGGTATTTGTAAATATTAATGTTGTCTTGTTTTCCTGAATCAAATCGTCCAATAGGTCATACATTCCTAAACGTGTGTCTTCTTCATCTGCAAGAACGATATCGCTTACTGGACACATCACTTCCATATCAAGTTCCTTCAGGTAATCAATATTGACGATTTTGCAGCTCCGGCCAACGCCATATTCATAGCCCACCAGGAATTTTGCCATTTCTTCCAGGGGACTGACTGTTGCTGAAAGCCCTATCCTTGTAAATTGCCCAAGCAAGTGTTGTAAACGTTCAAGGGATAAAGTTAAATGAACTCCTCTCTTATTTTCAGCTAATGAATGTATTTCATCAACAATAACGTATTTGACTCCACTTAGTTTTTCCCTAAATTTTGGAGCTACAAGTAAAATTGATAATGTTTCTGGAGTTGTAATTAATATGTGCGGAGGCTTTTTAAGCATTTTCTGTCTTTGATATTGTGTTGTGTCTCCTGTCCTAACTGCTTTTCTGATTCCCAATTCACGGCCAGCAATCTTTTCTATGCCATCTAAAGGTTCATCTAGATTCTTTTCTATATCATTATCAAGCGCTTTCAGAGGTGAAATATATATGCAATAGACTTTGTCTTCCAGCATATCCTTTTCAGCTAATGTGGTTAATTCGCTGATTACTGATAAGAATGCTGTCAATGTCTTTCCGGAACCTGTTGGTGATGAAATTAGGATGTTGTTCTTTTTATGGATGTCAATGATTGATCTTTTCTGAGCAGGAGTAAAATCACTGAATTGTGAGTCAAACCATCGCCTAACCCACGGATGTAAGATTTGATAAATCTGTTTTTTTGAATAACTTTTAGTTTGCTCTTCAATCATTTTAACGTCCTTAATCATTTATTTATAATTCTAGTTAAATCTTCTTATCTATTATAATTTTTGCACAATCCTGCTGTTTCATGGCTTCCTAAAATTTTTAGAGTTTTTTTTTAATCAAGTTCATTTGAATAATTTCTATTTTAAATTTCAATTCATTAAATTTTGTTTGGCATTTTACGAATTTGATAAAATAAAAATTATTAAATAGTTAAAATGTTATAATTATTATCATAGGCTCATGCCTAAGGTGGTATTAAATATGAAAAACTATTTTGATATAAAAGACAAAGTTGCGGTTGTTACTGGAGCTTCTTCCGGTCTTGGTTGGCAAATTGCTCAAGCATACGCAAGCCAAGGTGCTATATTAGCATTAGTTGCAAGAAGAGAAGAAAGGTTATTAGAAAACGTTGCTGAAATCGAAAAAGAATTCGGAACTGAAGTAATGTATGCTGTATGTGATGTTGGAGACTACGACAGTATCACTGCTGCTGTTGCAAAAGTTATGGATGCTTACGGAAGAATTGACATCTTAGTAAACGCAGCTGGTATGGGTAACAACAAAATGGTCACTGATCAATCCAACGAAGAATGGGAAAGACACATCCACATCGACTTAAGCGGTGTATACTACATGTGTAAAGCTGTTGGAGAAATCATGATCGAACAGGAATATGGTAAAATCATTAACATTGGTTCAATCCACTCAAGAGTAATCTTCCCTGGTGGAGGTATCAGCGCATACTCCTCAGCTAAAGGTGGAGTAATGAACTTAACCAAAAACTTAGCTGTTGAATGGGCTAAATACAACATTACCGTTAATGCAATCGGTCCTGCAGTATTTGAAACTGAATTAACTGTTGACTCTATTGAATTACCTGGATTCATGGACCTCATTGCAGCTTACTGTCCAGCAGGCCGTTTAGGTAAACCTGGTGAATTAGACGGTATTGCAATTTACTTAGCATCTGATGCATCCAGTTTCTGTACCGGTCAATTAATCTGTATTGACGGTGGATGGACTGCAATTTAAATAAGAGATTTTTTCTCTTATTCTTTTTTTATTTTTTCTTTATAATTTCTTAAAAGATTATATATTTTTAAAATCTAATTATTAACATGTCAAATTTAAGTTTTGAAGAAGCTATTAACAGCTTATCAGATGATGATGTTAAAGTTAGAAAAGAAGCTATAGAATCATTAGTTGGAATCACTGATGAAGAAGCTATTGAACCGTTAATTAAAGCTACCACTGATGATAATGCACAAGTCAGATTTAAAGCAGCTGAAATTTTAGGTAGTATGGGTGATGTAGCTGTTGATAAATTAATCGAAGAATTTAAAAATGCAGAAGGCAAAGATAAAAGATTTTTGGCTTTTGCACTCAAAGAGACTGAAGATAAAAAAGTAATTCCTTATTTTGTTGATGCAACTGAAGATGATGATTTTGGTGTTAGAAAAGTTGCTGTACGTGCTTTAGGTGAGCTTCAAGCAGAAGAGGAACTAGGTGCAATTGCAAAATGCCTTGAAGATGAAGATTGGGGTGTTAAACTTGCAGCTATTCAAGCGCTAGGGGACTTGGGATCTGATGAAGCTATCAAATTAATCAAAGATGCCAGAAAATCAGAAGATGATAAGGACTTTAAGAAATCCTGCAATAAAGCTATCAAAAAAGCTGAAAAAAGAAAAAAAGCTAAAGCGTCTGGTGAGGCAATTGTAAAAGTTATTCCAATGAGCACCATTAAAGAGATGGAAAAAACTAATCCTCAAAAAGCCATTAAAGAATATGAACGTTATGTTGAAGCAAAACAGGCTAAAGATGCGCCATATAAGAGATTATGTGTTTTGTACAGAAAAGCTAATGACAAAGACAATGAAGTTAGAGTAATCGAAACAGCTTGTGAAGTTTTTGCAGGCACTAAAAAAGCAGATTACTTTGAAAAAAGATTAGATAAATTACAATAATTATTTTTCAACAACTTCATAGAGGTCTTCCCTTTTATTTTTTAAAAGTGGA
Source organism: Methanobrevibacter sp. (assembly GCF_045586545.1). Classification (GTDB taxonomy): domain Archaea; phylum Methanobacteriota; class Methanobacteria; order Methanobacteriales; family Methanobacteriaceae; genus Methanocatella. The sequence goes on along the minus strand of NZ_JAZNAN010000064.1, from coordinate 40,551 downwards.
AGCTCTTCTCTTATTTTTTTTATTTCACTTAAATCAATTTCGGAAATAATCAATTCTTCTTTTGCGCTTGCTTGCCTGAGTACTTCACCCCATGGACTTGCAATAATTGAATGGCCATAGCTATGATAACTTGCATCTTCATTAAGTGCAGGAGCAACGCCAACACAATAACACTGATTATCTAGGGCTCTTGATCTAAATAACAACTCCCAATGGGTGGGTCCAGTGGTCATGTTAAATGCACCTGGATAGAATAATACTAAAGCACCCTTTTCAACCATAATCCTTGCAAGTTCTGGAAAACGAATATCGTAACAGATTCCAATGCCTATTTTACCGAATTCTGTATCGGCTATTGTAAATTCATTGCCTGCAGTCAGAACATCGGATTCCTTAAATGTAATTTTATCTTTAACATCAATATCGAAAAGATGCATTTTTCTGTGTTTGGCCATTATGTTTCCAGTTTTATCAAATAGATAGCTTGTATTATAAAGATTGTCCCCATCTTTTTCAGGAATGGACCCTGCAAGAATGTAGACATTGTTTTTCAAAGCCAATGAGGATATTTTATTTAACGTATAGCTATCATTTTCATCTTCCTGGTATTCTATGAATTTATCATTGGAATACGGGCAGTTGAACATTTCCGGAAGCACAATAAAATCAGCATTCTGTTTAACGCTTTCGGTTATCATTGAAGTGGCTTTTTTTAAATTTTCCTTTTTATTGTCAACAACATTCATTTGACATAAAGCAAGCTTGATTTTTGTCATTTTAAACACTTAAATAAAAATAGAAAAAAGTATGAATTTAATCATACTTAAGCAATATCTGCAGAATTTAACATGTTGTTAATTTCATCAGAGGTAACGGAATCATATGAGTCTCCAGTTATTTTAAAGACATATAATTCGCCATTATTTATCATTGTGACAAATCTTGTGTAATCACCGCTTTCACTTTCTAAAATGACATTTGATGAATCCACACCGTCTAATGTAATTGATTCAAGTAAATCTACATAATTGCCAGTTTCTTGAGCATAACTAATTCTGTTTTGATTAATTTCTTTTAATGAAGAATCACTAGCTACACTATAATACTCTACAATAGTATTATTGCTTTTGAAGAATTTTGCATCTTCATGTTCTGAATCAGTCAAATTCATTTCTTCCCATCCGCTAGGATATTTAAATGAAAAATCGCCAGCAGCATATTCAGCTAAATCACTTGAGAGCATTGCTGGGGAATTAGTGTTATTGCTTGATCCAGTAAGAAATATTCCACAAATTACGATTAATGTTATGAGTACTATAATTCCAATAAGGAGTTTCTTTTCTTTAATAATTTCTAGAGTACTTTGTTCATTGGAATTCTTTTTAGCTTTTGGGGTTTGTTGGAATATATCTTCTCTTTTTGAAGGAACTATTTTTGTTTTTGGAAATCTATATCCACAATTTCCACACATTGGCGCTCCATCATAACTAGGATTTCCACATTCAGGACATTTTTTCACGTTCAAACCTCCATTGAAATTTACATTTATTACTTATATTATAAAAATATATTTAAATATGTGTGATAGAATGGATGGCAATGAAATGATTAATATTGATGACATGAATTATGCAATTTATAAGATTGGCGAATGGGAAAATAACTATGAAATCAACCAAGTAGGGTTATCTCGTGAAATTCCAGTTACAAAACATACTATAACCCATGTTAAATTGTCTATGGAAGAAATTAGGAAATCTGAATTCGATGTTTCAGACAAAAAAGTAAATGGGTTCATAGCTATTGCAATGCAATTGAATCCAAATATCCAAGACATGGAAATCGATGATATGATTGAACTTGAAGAAAAAGAATATCAATCTATTCTTGAAGAGTTGGACGCTTTAGAACTCTTGGGTGATGATGAATCTATTCCTCTTGAGGGGGAGGAGTATCTTATTTATAAATTAGAAAAAGAGCATCATTTAACCAAATCCACTCCAGCTAATGAGTTTACAAAACAATACTCAATTGAGGAATTAAGAAGAATAACTGATGCATTAAGCTAAAATGCATCTAAAGTTACTTTTTTATCCCTTTTTAACTCTCGAGGGGGTTCTACAGAGACAAATTCAATTCCCTCCTCATCAAGTAGCTCTTGGGCATCATCCATTATTGACGGTGCAACAAGTATTCCTCTAATTATTTTCTTTTCAGCTTTACATTCTCTTAGATAATCGTTATCAGTATTTTCTAAATCTAGGAGATATCTTTTAAGTTGTTTAACTGCAGTAACTCCGGCTTTACGGGCTTTTAATTCCAATACCATTAGATTATTGTCTTTGTCCTTTCCTAAAATATCAATGAATCCATGTTCAACGCTGTATTCTCTAGTGGTAGGGTAAAAGCCTTCTTCAATAATGTGTGGTTTTTCCATAATCATATCGCTCATATCTTTCTCATAACCTGCTTGTTCAAGTTCTTCAAAGTCCTCGACATTAGCGTAGCTGATAAATTGAATATGCCTTATCTCAACAGTCAATAGCTCCTTTGGGGTTCTTCTATGACTTTCTAAAAATAGATTTTCATTTTTGATATAAGCTCTTGTTCTTGATTTAGGAGGTTGCCAATTCACCGGTTCGACCTTTTTTTCCTGATGAATTAAAAAAGCTCCATCAGGTTTTATCATTATAATACGTTCTCCCCAGTTTAATTCGCTTAAAGCACGGCCTTCATAATTAACTTTACAACATGCAAACATTATTATTGTCGCTTTTTTACGAAGCGCATCATAAACTAAATCATATGCATCTTCAGGGTTAGGTTTTTCTAAAATTTTATATTTCATTACAATAACATTGTTGAGTTTAATTTAAATATTTTGTTTTTAAGAAATTTAATTGGAGGGATTTAAATTTACGATGACGAATATTTGGAAAGTCAAAAAAAGTATTTTACAATGGATTCTTTTGAATTTGAAAACGGTGAAGTTTTAAATGATGTTAAAGTTGAGTATATGACTTTTGGAACTCCAAAATATGATGATAAGGGAGTTTTAAATAATGCTATTCTGTATGCTCACGGTTCCTTAGGCAATTATTCATCCATGAAAAAGATTTTCCCGTTGTCCTGTAAAAGTGATCCTTTTGATAAAGAAAAATATTTTTTCATTTCCATATCTTCATTGGGCTCACCAGGCTCATGTTCCCCATCAGCAACCGACTTAAAAAATAGATTCCCCAAATATTCTCTTGTTGATGTAGTCAATTTTCAAAAACAATTTTTAAAGGAAAAATTTGGAATTGAGCATGTTTTAGGATTAATAGGCAATTCCATGGGAGGCTTTGTCGGATTAACACTGGCTATTGAATATCCAGATTTTTGTGATTTCATCATTTGTGGAGTAAGCACTTTTAAGGTTGCAGGCCATGATTTTATTTTATCAAAGTTTGTCGATGAGATAATAACCTCTGATCCCGATTATGCCAAGGGCGAACTAACTTATTCTTTAATCAGAACTTTAAGAATCGCCTGTTTGGCGGAATTTAATTTCGGTCTTTCAAAGGAAGCCTTGAGAGATATGTCCAATATTGAACTGGCTTCTGAATTTGAAAACTTTGGAAATGAAAGCATAGAAACGGATATTTATGATTTAAAGTACTGCAATGCAGCTTGCATGAATTATGATGTTGAGGATGATTTGGATAAAATCAAATCTAAAGTGTTAATCATTGCATGTAAACAAGATCCTCATTTCCCACCTGAATTGGATGCAATTCCAATGTCTAAAATGATTAAAGATTCTGAATTGATTATAATGGATTCTGAATTGGGTCACCTATGTTTCAATGATTTGGAAAGCATTAAAAATGAATTAAATGAGTTCATGGAGGAATTTGATGATTGTTAATATTGTTGATTATGGGCAAAGTGGGGAGAAAAACTTTGTAACTTATGAAGTATTAGGCCTGTTGCCGGAACAATTGAATTATCTTCATGACAACTTGGATGAGGAAACATCATTAGAAGATAACCATTTAAGGTTAACTATGCATTTTTCTCCAGATTTATATCCTTTCCAAAGTGATGTTGCAAAAATTAGGATAGATGATTTCATAGCTCGTGAAGAACTAGAAATGAATGTGTTTCTGTCCAGCTTTTTAGAAGATATGTAATGATTATATTACACTCATTAAGGTTTATATAGGGTAATAGAAAAATTATAAAATGTTGGTGTTATTATGAATCCCCATGTTGAATCTAGCAATTATGTTATGGACTCTTTTGAATTTGAATCTGGAAGGGTTTTAGAGAATGTTAATGTCGAGTATGGAACTAGTGGGATTCCTAAATATGATGATAATGGCAATATTGTCAATGCTATTGTTTTTTGTCCAACTCTCAAAGGAGGGCATTCCGTTTTAGACAAATATCATGAATTTATTAAAAAATTCAACTTTAATAAAAACGATTATTTATTCATTAGAATTACTTCACTTGGAACACCGGATTCTTGTTCTCCGTCTTCTACCGGTTTAAGATATAATTTTCCATCATATTCTTTTAGGGATAGAGTTAATTTTAAAAGGCAATTTTTAGCTGAAAAATTCAATATCAAAGAAATCTTCGGAATTATCGGTGAGGGTACAGGAGGATTTGAAGTCTATACTTGGGCTTGCGAATATCCTGAGGAAATGGAGTTTATAGTCATTCTAAATTCTTCATTTAAGGCATATGGATATCATTATGTTTTGGTTAAATGTGCAGAAGCAATAATTGATTCATCAGATGATTTTTACACTGATGAATATAGCGTTTCTTTATCTAAACTGGTCGTAGCCATTACAAGATTATTATTCGCAGGTTATTTTTCAAGAGGCATTCTTGAAGAATTATCCAATGATGAAATTGATGTTTTAATGGAGGATTATGTTGATGAAGGATTGTTCATGGATATTCATGACTTTAAATCACGTAATGATTGTATTTTAGAATATGATGTTCTTGATAAATTATCCGATATTAAAGCAAAAGCATTAATTTTAGGTTTGGAAGATTATTTATTTATCAATGCAGAAAAAGATATTCTCAATCTAAAGGATGTTATTAAAAATTCAACTGTCGCAGTATTTAAAGAAAAAGAAAGCTTTTATGATGAAAATAATTATACTGAGATTCTTTCAGAAATAGTTTCATTTTTAGATGATTTAAAAAAATAAAATGGGTAGCTAGTTAAACTAGCTATTTTGATACATCAAGCATGTGTTGAACGGCTTTTCTAGATTTGTCCGCAACTTCTTTTGGCAGAACAACTTCCGGAGCTTCATTAACAAGTGAGTCTCTTATTTTTTCTAAAGTGTGCAATTTCATTGTTTTACAAATTGCCCCTTCCAGTAATGGATATAACTTTTTGCCCGGAACTTCAGAGTTGATTCTTGTAATCATGTCAATTTCTGTTCCAATCACGAATTCCTCTTTATCACTTTCAGCGATATGTCTTAGCATTCCTCCAGTTGACATTACAACATCACATGCATTTTGAACTTTCATATCACATTCTGGGTGGCAGATTATCTCTGCATTCGGATATTGTTCTCTTTTAAGTTCAACATCTTCCACATGGAATAGCCTGTGAACGTAACAATGGCCGTCTTTTGGAACCGGTATAATTTCTTTATCGATTTTTTCTGCCACGTGATTTCCCAAGTTTTTATCAGGTCCAAACAAGATTTTATCATGAGGCAAGCTTTCTGCAACTTTAACCGCATTTGCTGAAGTACATAAAGTGTCTGCATGCTGTTTTGCTTCAGCAATACTGTTTACATAAAGAATTACTCCTGCATCAGGGTGCTCTTTTTTAGCTTCTATGAGAACCTCTTCAGGCAGCATATGTGCCATTGGGCATTCGGCTTCTAATGTTGGAATGACGATTTTTTTATCTGGATTTAGAATGAATGCAGTTTCGGCCATAAAGTCTACACCACAAAAGATTACTAAATCTTTATCATCAATCTCTGAAGCTTTTATACATAATTCTAGCGAATCTCCAAGAAAATCAGCAATTTCCTGTACCTCTTTTGGTTGGTAGTTGTGTGCAAGAATTATCGCATTTTTTTCTTCTTTCAATTTCAAAATTTCATCTTGAAGAGCTTTGTTCATTTTTCCTCACCCATTTCTATAAAATTTCTTATATCATTACTGACTATTATTTTATATCTATCTTTATCGTTATAATCTTTTACCCAAAAGGATACCTTAACACGGCTTTCATTGAATATTATTTCTTTTGCAAAAATTTTGGGATTTGGATTTTCCGCAATATCACCGTAACTTTCCATTTTTTCAATAATATATCTTTCAAATTCATTAATGTCAACATTTAAAGGCAATCCTGCTGTTATGTCCACCCTATACTTTTCAGGAGGTTTAAATTGTAAATAAATGTTATTTGTTAGGACAGAATTGGGAATTACATTCCTTACGCCTAAATCATCAATAACAATGGTTGATCTAAGGGATATTCTCTCGACAAAACCCTTTTTACCATCTATTTCAATTGTATCTCCCACTTTAATACTTTTACCCATTATCAGGATAATTCCTGAAAAGAGGTTGGATATGATGTCTTTGGCAGCAAAACTCACTGCAATACCTACAATTCCTAAGCTTAATAGTGTTCCGGCAAGATTTATTCCAAAGAATTGTAGAATTATCATAAATGCAATAAAATAAATTATATAATTGATTATATCTCGAATAAGATAAATCGCAGTCATGTCTTTTTTGAATCTTTGCATTTTATTCATTGAGTAGGCTACAAGTCTTGTTATAATGGATGCGATTATTATTATCACTAAAGTATAAAGTAAAATCTTTGCAGGGTCAGCAATTGTTGGAATGTTCATCGTATCACCGCAATTTTATTTCCATCAAATCTTCAGCCAGTTCAGTATTTTCAAATACTTCTTTAGCTTCCTTTAACATTATTTTAGCATATTCTTCGCCATATCGAGTGCTGATGTGGGTTAGAATCAGTTGTTTGGAATTGGATTCCTTAGCAATCATGGCTGCATCTTGTGATGTTGAGTGAAAATGTTCTTCTGCATTATTATAATCTTCTTTTGTAAATGTTGATTCGTGAATAAGAAGGGTGCTGTCCTTTGCAAGCATAATCATTTCTTCACAAGGTTTTGAATCGCCGGAATATGTAATTTTAATGCCTTTCCTCGGCTCTCCAAGTACCTGTTCAGGTTTAATTATCTTCCCATCCACTTCAACCTCTTCGCCGTTGTGCAATTTTCCAAATTTAGGTCCTACCGGAACTCCAAGTTCAATTGCTTTTTCACGTAGGAATCTTGGTTTTTTCTTCTCTTCAATGGAGTAAGCCAAATTAGGAACATTATGTTTGACGAGTTGAGCTTTGACTATGTATTCTTCAGTTTCAATCACTGTTCCACTATCAATTTCAACAAAATCAATTGGAAACTCAATTGCACAGTATCCTAAGCTATAAATGGCACTTTCAAGCCTATCCAGTCCTCTTGGACCATATATTGTTAATTTTTCTTCCCGTCCAAGCAGGCTTAATGATTGTAGCAATCCCGGAAGGCCTAAAATATGATCTCCATGGTAATGTGAAATGAATATTTTGTCAATTTTCATAGGACTTACATTTGTATATATTAATTGCCTTTGAGTGCCTTCCCCACAATCAAATAAAAAAACTTCTCCAAATGCTTTAAGTGCAATTGAAGGATGATTCCTGTCTTTTGAATGGACCGCTGAAGATGTTCCTAAAAATGTTATTTCCAATTTAATCACTTATTTTTATATTATAATAACTGTATATATTAATAATAATTATTAAATTTTAGGTGATTTTTTGGATAAAATTATTGAATATATGCTGGCAGAAGATGAAGGATTTGGAGACATCACTTCCAATGCTGTTATTGAAAAGGGCAGTGAAGTAAAGGCATATATTATTTCAAAAGATGAAGGTATTCTAGCAGGCAGCGACATTATTCGTGAAGTATTTGAAGAGTATGGTGTTAAAGTTACATTCTGGTTAATGGATGGGACTAAAATTAATAAGAATGATTTGATAATGTCAATGAAAGGGGATGCAAGGACAATTCTGCTACTTGAAAGGACAGTACTCAATTTATCTATGCGAATGAGTGGTGTGGCTAGTGCTGCAGATTATTATGCCAGTTTAGTTAAGGATTATGATGTCAAAATTGCCGGGACACGCAAAACTTCCCCCGCTATTGCTAAATTTGACAAATATGCTTTAAAAGTGGGGGGTGTTGATACTCACCGTTTCAGTTTAGATGATATGGTTTTAATTAAGGATAATCATATTGCCGTATGTGGAACTCCACTAGAAGCATTATTAAAGGCAAAAGAGAACACTAGCTTTTCTAAAAAAATCGAAATTGAAGTAGAAACATTAGATGATGCTATTGAATGCGTAAAGAATAAAGCGGATATTGTAATGCTTGACAATATGTCCGGTGAGGAAGTTAAAGAGGTCATTGATGAGCTTAAAAAACTTGATATTCGTCAGAACTCTTTAATTGAAGTTTCTGGAGGAATTACTGAAGACAATATACTGGATTATGTTGAATATGGTGTTGATATCATCTCTATTGGTGCATTAACACATTCTTCTAGAAGTTTAAACTTTAGTTTGAAAATTGAATAATTATCATAATCTCAATGATAATTTTTCTTTCAATTCTTCATTGCTCATTTCTGTAATGAATGTTTCATCACTACTAATGGCTTTTTCAGCCAAATCTAATTTATTTTTGCTCATTTCATCAATTACTTCTTCAAGAGTTCCTTTTGTGATAAACCTATATACCATCACATCACTTTTTTGTCCAATTCTGTGTACGCGGTCTGTGGCCTGGTTTTCAATGGCAGGATTCCACCACAAATCATAATGGATTACATTTTGAGCGGCTGTCAGGTTTAATCCAACCCCTCCGGTTTTAAGGGTTGCAACTAGAATTTTATGGTCTTCATCCTCTTGGAAGGTTGTAATCACTTCATCCCGTTTTTGCTGTGTCAGTGAACCATGTAAAAATAGCACGTCAGTTTTTAACTTTTTGGAAACTAACTTTTGTATGATTTCGCCCATTTGGGCATATTGGGTGAATATTATGACTTTTTCATCGACATCCAGAATATTTTCCAGAATTGTAATCAACAGTTCCATTTTTCCGGATTCTGAAATTTTAGGGTTGTCTGAGCGCAGATATTGTGCAGGGTGATTGCAAGCTTGTTTTAAACCGGTTATTATATTTAAAATGATTCCTCTACGTTCAATGCCGGTTTTTCCTTCCAAATCCTCAAAAATTCCCTCCATTATTGCATTGTATAGTAATATCTGCTTTTTGGTTAGGCTGCAGTAAATGTCATTAACGATTTTGTCCGGAAGCTCGTCCTTAATGTTGTCATCAGTCTTAAGACGCCTTAGGACAAATGGTTTTGTTATTGTTTTAAATTTTTCCAATGTCTTTGTCTCTTCAAGTCTTTCAATTCTCATGACGTAATTTGCTTTAAAGCTATCAAGGCTTGATAGATATCCTTTATTTACAAAATCAAATATTGACCAGTAGTCCGTTAACTTGTTTTCAATCGGAGTACCGGTTAATGCAATTTTATTCAATGCAGGAACACTTTTAATAGCTTTTGTTTGCTGAGTATTAGGATTTTTAATGTTTTGTGCCTCATCAATAACACATATAAACCATTCTTTATCCATAAACATGTCTAAATCAAGCCGAATTACTCCGTAAGATGTTAATATGATGTCGTAGTCTTCAAATGGAAATGTTCTATTGGATCCATGATATATGTAATAGGTTAATTCTGGAGTGAATTTTTTAATTTCATTTTCCCAATTGGAAATTAATGTAGGTGGCACAATTATTAGTGAGGGTTCATTATCTAGGGGATTTTGCTCTTTAAAATGAAGAATTGTGCTTAAAACCTGGACTGTTTTACCAAGACCCATATCATCGGCCAATATGCACCCAAAATTGTATTTTATATTTTGAACAAGCCAGGAATAACCTATTTTCTGGTAGGGTCTTAATTCTCCCTTTAGAGATTTTGGAACTTCATAGGCTTTTGTTTCACTGACTAGCTTTTTGAACTTTGCGAAATCCCTAGGGTTTTTGAATTGCTGTTTGATTAGTTTTAAAGAATTTTTATCCATATTTCTTCTCTTGAAATTTATATCTGAATATATTTTTAATCATGATTTTAATTAAATTTTTTTCAAGATTTTAAAAAATTTCTATTTGAATTGTGTATCATTTTTCTAAAAAATGCACTGAAATTGACTAAAAAACAAACATTAATAAAATATTAAAATAAAATATAATAAAGATAGTAAATTTTTATATTTTATGATGGTGATTTAATGGTGAAAATAGCTAAATTAGCTTTGGAAGATGGAACTATTTTAAAAGGTGAAGCTTTCGGTTATGAAACCACCAAATTGGGAGAACTTGTTTTTTCCACAGGTATGGGGGGCTACACTGAATCTTTAACTGATCTGTCTTTTAGAGGAGAAATTTTAATGTCCACTTATCCTTTAGAAGGAAATCATGGGGTAAGTGAGGAGTGGTACCAATCTGATAAGGTTCAGGTTGAAGGTTTTGTTTGTCGTGAAGTTTGTCGTGAAGTGTCTAACTTCGGACCTCAAAAAACTTTAGATGAGTTTTTAAAAGAATTTGAAACTCCGGGAATTTGTGGAATTGACACTCGTGATTTAACACTTAAAATCCGTGAAAGAGGTTCACTTAAAGCAGCGATTACTACTGAGGATATTGATGATGAAAAATTGATTGAGATGGCACGCGAACAACCAAGCATTGAAGAGAGAGATGTTGTTCCATTAGTATCCACTAAAGAAATTAAGATGTTTAATGAAGATGCCGATAAGAAAGTTGCTTTAATCGATTGTGGTGTTAAAAGGAATATTATTAATTCATTTTTAGAAAGGGACATTGGTGTAATTTTATTCCCTTATGATACTGATTATAAAACCATTTTGGACTATTCTCCTAATGGTTTAATGATTACATCCGGGCCTGGAAATCCGGATAGGGTAACTGAGACCATTGAAACTATGAAAAAATTATCCAACAGATTACCGATTTTCGGTATTTGTATGGGTCAGCAGTTAATAGCTAAATCTTTTGGAGCAAAGTCATATAAAATGAAATTCGGCCACCGTGGTGAAAATCAACCGGTTAAGGACTTAGAAACCGGCAAAGTATTTATTACTTCACAAAACCATGGTTTTACCATTGATAAGGAATCATTAAATGAAACTGATTTGGTTTTAACCCAAATCAACTTAAATGATGGAACTCCAGAAGGTATTTCACATAAAGAATTACCATTGCATTGTATACAGTACCACCCTGAAGCAGGTCCTGGTCCAAATGATACAAGAAGCATTTTTGATGAATTTAACCAAATGATGGAAGATTATTAAGGGGATTTAATATGCCAGTTGATAAAGATATTAAAAAAGTTTTAATTATTGGTTCCGGACCTATTCAAATCGGACAGGCTGCAGAGTTCGATTATTCCGGTTCCCAAGCATGTAAATCACTGAGAGAGGAAGGTATTGAAACAGTGCTTGTTAACAGTAATCCAGCTACAATTCAAACAGATTTAGGAATGGCAGACACTGTTTACACTGAACCATTAACTCCAGAAGTTGTTGCTAAAATCATAAAAGAAGAAAAAGTTGATGCTATTTTACCAACCATGGGTGGACAAACCGGATTAAATATTGCAACAGGTCTTGGAGACTTAGGATTATTGGAAGGAATTAAGGTCATTGGTTCTGATGTTCAGACAATTAAAGATGTAGAAGACCGTGATTTGTTTGCTAATCTTATGGAAGAGATTGGTGAAGAAATTCCTAAATGTCAAGCTGTTGAAAGTGTAGAAGATGCGCTTAAAGCTGTTGAAGACATTGGCTATCCGGTTATTGTAAGGCCGGCATTCACATTAGGTGGAACTGGTGGGGGAATAGCCCATAATGAAGAGGAATTAATCGAAATTGCAAATCATGGATTAGACATGAGTTTCATCAATCAGGTTCTTATTGACGAATCAGTTTTAGGATGGAAGGAAATAGAATTTGAGGTAATGAGAGATAAGGAAGACACTTGTATTATTGTATGTACCATGGAAAACATAGATCCAATGGGTATCCACACCGGAGACAGTGTTGTAGTTGCACCTATTCAATGTTTATGTGATGAAACCATTCAGAAGATGCGTGACGCATCAATTAAAATTATAAGGGCATTAGGAATTAGAGGTGGATGTAATATTCAATTTGCACTCAACCCTGAGACTGATGAATATAAAGTCATTGAAGTAAACCCTCGTGTATCAAGAAGTAGTGCTCTTGCATCAAAAGCAACAGGTTATCCTATTGCTAAGATTTCCTCAAAGGTCGCATTAGGTTTAACTTTGGATGAAATTAAAAATGATATTACAAAAGAAACCCCTGCTTCCTTTGAACCTGCTATTGATTATGTTGTAATCAAAATCCCTAGATGGCCATTTGACAAATTTAAAGGAGTCAGCCGTGAAGTCGGAGTCCAGATGAAAGCGACTGGTGAAGTAATGGCTATTGGAAGAACCTTTGAAGAAGCATTCCAAAAAGCATTAAGATCACTTGACATGGGCTTTGACGGGTTTGAATATGTCGAATGGACTAAAGAAGACTTGGCAAAACCTACAGATATAATCTATTTCCAAATCTATTCAGCCATTAAGGATGGAATGGATATTGATGAAATAGGAAAAATCACTAAAATTGATAATTTCTTCTTATACAAAATCAGAAACATCGTTAACTTTGAAAATGAAGTTACCGCCGACAAATTAAATGATGAAGCATATCTCAGAAAAGCAAAACAGCTTGGTTTCTCTAATAAAAGATTAGCAGATTTGTCCGGCCAAACTGAAGAGTATATAAGAAACTTGCTTTCAAGATACAATATCAAACAATCCTATAAAATGGTAGATACCTGTGCTGCAGAGTTTGAAGCTAAAACTCCATATTACTACAGCAGTTATGATGTTGGAAATGAATTGGTATCAACCACTAAAAGAAAAGTTGTAATTCTTGGTGCGGGACCTATTAGAATAGGTCAAGGTATCGAGTTTGATTACTGTTGTGTACATTCCTCTCTTGCATTAAAAGAAGACGGAATTGAAACAATATTAATCAACAACAACCCAGAAACCGTAAGTACCGATTATGACATTTCTGATAAGTTATTCTTCGAACCAATTACTTTTGAAGACGTAATGGGGGTAATTGACCAAGAAAAACCTGATGGAGTAATTGTGCAGTTCGGTGGACAAACTTCAATTAACTTGGCAGTTCCATTGGCGAATGCAGGTGTCAAAATCCTAGGAACTCCTTATGAAAGCATTGACAGAGTTGAAGACAGAGAATTGTTTGCTGAACTTTTAGAAAAATTACACATTCACCAAGCTCCATATGGAACAGCTAATTCCTTTGAAGAAGCGAAAGAAATTGCAGATAGAATCACATTCCCTGTTCTTGTACGTCCATCATACGTTATTGGTGGAAGGGCAATGGAAATTGTTTATGATATGAATGAGCTTGAAGAGTATATGAAAGAGGCAGTAAAAGTTTCACCAGACCATCCAATTTTAGTAGACAAATTCCTGGAAGATGCTATCGAGCTTGATGTAGATATTTTATGCGATGGAGAAGATGTATTTATTGCAGGAATCATGGAACACATCGAAGAAGCAGGTGTTCACTCTGGAGATTCCGCATGTGTAATACCTCCTCAAACTATTCCTGAACATATCTTAGACACCATTCGTGAAAACTCTACCAAATTGGCATTAGAATTGGATGTAAAAGGTTTAATGAATATCCAATATGCTGTGAAACTTGATGAGGAAATGGTTTACATCATTGAAGCTAACCCTCGTGCAAGTAGAACTGTTCCGTTTGTAAGTAAAGCTATTGGAGTGCCACTAGCTAAAGTTGCAACTTGGATTATGGAAGGTGCTAAACTAAAAGACTTTGGATTAACCAAAGAAATTAAAATCGAGCATGTTGCAGTAAAAGAATCAGTATTCCCATTCTTAAAACTTCCGGAATCAGATACAGTTCTTGGTCCTGAAATGAAATCCACTGGTGAAAGTATAGGTATTGATGAAAGTTATGGAATGGCATTTTACAAGTCCCAGCTTTCAGCAGGAATGGAATTGCCTAAAAAAGGTAAGATATTCATCAGTGTTAAAGAATCCGATAAGAAAAAAATCAGGCCTATTGCAGAAAAAGCAGCTAATTTAGGATTTGACATTGTGGCTACTGATGGAACCGGTGATGCTACTGGTTTAGATTCAGTTGAAAAAATCTTAAAAGTATCACAAGGGTCTCCTAACATCAGAGATGCTATTCTAAACAATGAAATTGATTTAATTATTAATACTTCTGAAGGTAAACAATCTGCAAAAGATGGTTATATCATTAGACGTTTAGCTATTGAACTTGGTATTCCTTATGTTACCACATTAGCTGGAGCAAGAGCAGTTTTAAATGGTATTCAAGCTGTTCAAAATAATGAAATCAATGTAAAATCTTTAAATAAATATGTTGATGGAGAATAATTTTTCTCTATCCTTTTTTTAATTATTATATAAATATTCTTTAATATTGATTCCGCAATTAGGACAATCAGTTTCGCCAATCTTAAGTCTGCTTTTGCATTTAGGGCAAAAGTTAAGTTTGACTTTATATGTTTTAGTCGGATCAATAATGATATTGACTTCAATTTTCTCTTTGATGTTGGTTTTTAAGACGTTTTTATTCCAATGATTGTTCATTAATAGTTTTTTATAGTAGAATGCCTCAGTCATTGTGTCGTAATGTCCAATAATCTCTTCACCTTTTTGAATGAAAAATTTACGTAGTTTATGGTCAAAAAGAATTTCCCCTTCCCTTTCCTTTTTGTTGACTTTAGTGCCTTTTATTCTGCCTTTTGGCCTTTTTTCTGGAAATGGAGGCAATTCCATATTTTCATATTTGTTTTCCAAGTCACATTCAACAAGAAGATCGTAGTCAAAATTACAGAAAAATAGTGCATCTCTTTCGTATAACGCATCAGATAATTTACTGAACTCTCCATAATCCTTATTGTTATATTTAACTCTGTATACATTGCCAGTTTTTACAATATTCCTGTAAAAATATCTTAATTCATCAGAGTTAATAAGAATCATCCCCTAAGTCTTGCAAATATCTTCAACGGTTAATAAGAGATTAAAAAAGGTATTTTAATTTAATAATGTTGGATTTTAATTTGCTTCAACATTACTGTTATAATATTATGTTTTCAATTTAATAAATTTTTTTAATGAAAAAATATATTAATAAAAAAGATTAGATTTTCCTTTAATGTTCACTATATCAAACGGAATCATATTAAAAGGCAATAATCTTGTTCCAACTAAGGAAAATATTGTCGTTGATGACGGTAAAATTATTGAAATTGGAAAAGAATCAAAAGAAGGCAAAATCATCGATGTAGATGGAGCTATTGTTTGCCCATCTTTTATCAATGGCCATATTCACATTGGCGATTCAATTATAAAGGATGAAGGATATGGATTAAGTTTAAGCGAAATGGTCAAACCGCCAAATGGTGTTAAGCATCGCGCCTTAGCTGATGCAAGTGATGATGAGATGATTGAAGCTATGAAATCCTCCATGTGGGAAATGGTTAATTCCGGAACCACTCATTTTATTGATTATAGAGAAGGTGGAATTAAAGGTGTGGAGCTTCTTAAAAAAGCTAGCGAGGATATTCCAATTAAACCGATAATTTTGGGTCGTGATAATAGTTTTTATGGTGATAATCCGGACTTGGGCAAAGTCAAAATTGCTATTCGCAAAATTTTAAAAATTGCTGACGGTATAGCTCCAAGCGGTTTTGGTGAAATAACTGATGAAGTGGCACAATTGATTTCATCACAATGTGCAAAAGCTGGAAAAATCTCTTCAATCCATGTGGCTGAATCTGAAGCTAATCAAATTGAATCCTTGAATAACTTTAGAATTTCAGAAATTGGAAAGGGTGTTAAAAATAATTTCAGCCAATTGGTTCACATTACAAATCCAAAAGCAAATGATTTGGAGTTGCTTGGAAAATCAAATTCAAACGTGGTTGTATGTCCAAGAGCCAATGCTACTTTAAATGTGGGAGTCGCACCATTAAAGAAAATCATTGATTTAGGCATAAAGCCATTACTTGGAACTGATAATGTCATGTTGAATTCGCCAAATATGTTTCGTGAGTTGGAATTCACATTAAAAATCATGTCTGTTTGTTATAAAAGTTATATTAATCCTTTAGAATTGTTGAAAATGGCCACCACTAATATCTGTGGGTTTAATATAAACGACATTATTCAAAAATCAGTTATCGACACAGACAATTCCGCCGAATTTTTTGTGGTAAAATCTTTTTCTAAAAATCCTTACTTAAATATATGTAATAGGGTAGAAACGAAAAATATATTATATACTATTAATAAAAAAATAGATATATGATATTTATTTAAACAATATCATCTTAAAATGCAATTTATTTATTACTTTATAGTAATAACTGATTGTATGCAAATCTTATTAACAAAAAGGTTATTTAAATTATTCTTTATCGTATTGTGGATAATTGTATAGCCTATTTTTAAAATGTAGATTTTTGTGGAGGATGTTGATAATGTATAAGAAAATTTTAGTTCCAACAGATGGATCTGAATTTGCGAAGAAAGCTCAAAAACATGCTTTATTCTTGGCAAAAAACAGTGGGGCTGAAATTGTTGCTGTGAGTGTCACAGAAAACAACTTTGTCAATGGACTTCCGTTAGATGATGAAATATATCAATTGAATCAAGTTCTAAAAGAAAGATCTGAAGAAAATCTTAAGGAATTTGATGAATTAGTCGAGGATGATTTAAAAATTACTCATGTTATTCGTGAAGGATCACCTGCTAAAGTTATCTTACAGGTCGCCAAGGATGAAGATATTGATTTAATAGTCATGGGCAGTTCTGGAAAATCAGGCTTCGATAGATTTATCATGGGTAGTGTGGCAGACAAGGTTGTGAATTCGGCCAAATGCGCAGTACTTATAGTTCATTAATCAAATTTAACATTTTATTTTGTAAGTATTAATAAAAGGTGTTTTTATGTTAGTTAAAAGAACAATGTCTAAAAATGTAGTAAGTGTTTCTGTTCCGGGTAACAGAGAAAAAGTTTTAGACTTAATGAGAAAAGAGAAAAAAGCAGTATTGCCAGTTGTCAAAGAAGACACTGACATTTTAGTAGGACTAGTAACTCGTTCTGATTTAATTAATAATCCTGATGAAGAACAAATTGCAATGTTAATGACTAGAGATTTAATCACCGTAAATCCTGGTGATGATGTAGTTGTTGCTGCTCGTAAAATGATGGAGAATGATGTTAGAAGAGTTCCTGTTGTTAATGATGATGGTGAATTAGTAGGTATTATTACTTCTTTTGATTTAGTATCTAAAGCTTTAACTAAAATTGAAGTTAATGATGCTGTTGAAAATTACATGATTACTACTGTTCCAACAACTTGGGAGAAAACTCCATTAAATGTTGCATTTGAATCCATGAAACAATTTGGATTGAAATCTATTTTAGCATTAGATGATGATGCAAAACTATCAGGTATTTTAACTGAAACTGATTTTATTTCAGAAATTGAAATTATCTCTGAGAGAAGCGAACACAGCTCCACTGTAGGAACTGAAGGAGATAAATGGTCATGGGATAGTACTTCAGTATTATACATTGAAAAAAATAGTTTAAAATTCACTGATAAACTCGTTGGCGACGTCGCTATCGGTAATGTGGAAGTAGCTAACTCAAAAACTAAAGTTTCTGATTGTGCTAAAAAAATGAAATCCTTAAACATCGAACAAATTTCTGTTATTGGTGTTGAAGGAGATTTAGTGGGTCTTGTTAGAGCAAGCGACTTAATTAGAGCTTTAGTCCAATAATTGTGGTAAGATGGCCGTTAGTCCAGTATTAGTAATTAAGGTAGTTGATGACATAAGTGTTCATGTTCGTGCAAGATTATATGATGATTTTTCCGAACATGACATTGTTTTAAACTCTGTTCTTACTTATTGGTGGGCTAATAATCTTCCTCCTGCTGTTAAATTCCTAGAACTCTTTGATTCAGTCATCAAAAGGACTGTAAATGAAATCATGCCTCATAAGGTATTAAATTTAAAATATGATGTAAGGGCGAATGGGGTTCTAGACGAAGCTTCTGAATTAGAAATAAATTTGATTTCTCTTTCAGCTGATGATGTTGGTTTCAAAATTGAAAACGGTTTCATTTCCTTAAAAGGAATTAAAAAAGTCGATGATGATTTTGAAAGCAAGGAATTTAACACTACATTTGATTTGAGCATTGAAACTCCAGACATTGTCTTAAAAAAGTATAGGGAAATGCGAGAAAGGTAATATTAAACATTTCTTCTTAGCTTAGGTAACAGTTCCATAAAGTTATCTAAGGCATTTTCATAACTTTTGAAATTATTTCCTTTTATTAAGCCATTTTCATTTATTTCAATATTTTCTATTTTTATCTGATTTTCATTTTCGAAAGTTATTTCATTTTTGAGTTGTTTTTTCGAATTTTCAATGTTGATTTTGAATGGGAGTTTGTATGAAAATGAACCTTCATAATAGTCAATAGTTATCTTGTCATTATCATCGATTTGCGATAAATTTAAAGTAACTTTCTGCCAACCTAGTCCATTTAATTCATCATTAATCAGCATAAATTTATCATCTTCTAGAATTTCACTAATCTTATCTACTTCACATATACAAAATTCTTCAAAATCTCTAACTTTCACTATTTCGCAGTTGGTGTTGGATAAGATGTAGTCTTCACCATGACTAATCCTTTCAATTTTTTCTCTTGTGGTTGGAGTATTTGTTGGAATTCTAGTGGCAAGGCAGGTTGTGGATTTAGAATACTTAACATGATTTTTGTCTAAGTATTCATGAATGTCTTTTGAAGTTAATTTTGCTTTAATCAATGGAGTTTCAAATCCCTGTGCGTATGTAATTAGAATTCCGGGTCTGTCATTAACAAGATCGCTAATGTTATTTCCATCACAAATAAAATCAAAACCCTCTTTCATGGCTAGTTTCTTAATTTTTGTATACATTAGGTTTCTGCAGGTATAACATCTGCTTGAAGAGTTTGAAAGGAATTCCTCATCATCATAGAAGTCAATATCAATTATTTCATGCCTTATTCCAAACAGATTGCACATATTCTTCGCATGATTGATAAAATTAGTTGGCATTAGATGATTGTCAATTGTAATGGCTAATGTTTCTTCGGCCACTTTTGAGGACAAATAGGCTATTAATGTAGAATCTGCCCCTCCAGAAAAACCGATAGCTACTTTTTTGTCTTTTAAAATGTCTTTAACTATATCAATTCTATTTTCTATATTCATTGTATCATGTCATAAATGTACTTTAGCAGTTCTTTTGCGTCTTCCTTTTTGATATCTTTGGATTCGCGAATGAAATTGATAAGCTTGTCTTTTTTGTCACTGTCCAGGCTGGAATCAGCTAATGTTTGAGCGTAATTTCTTTTAGGATAATATGTTTTTTTAGAAATAGATAATAATTCGTCTTTTTCCTCTTCAGTAATGATGTTTTCAGATACTGCATTTTCAAAAACGTATTTCATATTAATCAGTGGTTCTGATAATGCTTCTAAGGTTTCAGAGTCAAGCATCACTGCCACATCATCGTCAGAATCAACAATGCCGTCGGCATATTGTTTATATACATAACCTATTCCGGTCATTCCTAATGTATCAAGTTCTGATGCCCTTAAGGCACCCATGCTTGATGCACCATACACTTCAATTCCTTTTTTCATCACATTAAGGATTTCCTTATGCCCTACTGCGGAGTTCTGGTGAAAAACTCCATCGATTATTCCGATAATGTCGGGATTTTCTTTTAAGGCCGCACCCAAATCCCCTCTTTTTATCGGCCTTTTATAAACTACTTCAACATCATCGGTTGAATCTAGAATTTCTTTAGCTTCATCAAAAGGAATTGATAAACCAGCATAGATTATAACTTTAATCATGATATCATACTTTTAAAAATCTGTATCCTGCACGGTTCGGATCAAGTGCATAAAGCTCCATTTCAGGAATTATTACACGAACAACGCTTACATCCAGTTCAGGTCTTGTCAAATCAGTGTATAAAATTTGTTTAATGTCATTGGAGATTAATTCTTCTTTAACAATTTCAATGTCTTCAGTTACTGAAGGTGTTGATTTATTTTCAATATCTGAAAGATTAATTTGATTTTCTTCTTCTTGGAAGTAAATTTTATTAATCTTTTTCATTCGTCTGTAACCTGCTTCACGTGCAAAATCTGCTCTAACGGTATCTTCACGGGCTCCATTAATCTGTGTTGCTCTGCTTTGTGCCACTTCAGTCAAAGCCCTTAAAACTGCGACTTCCGGGTCCAAATGGGTTCCCATTCCTAAGGTTAAAAGTCCGGCGTCTTTAGTTATTGTATCATCAGCTGAAGCCGCTATTGTTGGGATTTTTATATCGGCTGTAAAGTCCATTAACTTGATTTTAATGCCTTCAGATTCAAATTTTTCAATTGTTTCATTAATGAGGTCGCTTTCAATAGTGTCTAAATTGATTTGTGAGTAATTTTTATGGGTTAACTCAAAAATGCTCCATGCATCCCTTTCAATCACTTCAAACATTCCATGTAATATTGCTTCTTCAAGGACATTGCCGGAAGCAAGTCCATTGGTATTTGATTTGAATAGGCTTAGGACAGAATCATTGTTATAAGGATGGAAAACAGCATTTGAAGGAACATAAAAATCTTCAGTTGAAATTAAATCATGTGCAACACTCCATTCTAATTTAACATTGCTTAAATCCTGCTTTTCTAAATTTTGAGGCAGATTTAAAGATCTTAGTTCAATATAATTTCCTCTTTCAGCTATCTCTTGAGGGGTTGCAATTATAGTTTCATCGGTGTCCTGCCTTTCTGCGGAATATCTCTCAAAGCCTTCCATCATTGCCGAAGCTTTGGCATGGTCTTTTGATATTCCTTTTCCGCCATAGATACTAATGGCTCCCTCTTCAGCAGTTGGCCTGATTGCAGTAAAGACAGGCATTCCAATCCTATCTAAATCTGTAATGTCTGCAATACGGGTTATTCCAGCTGTTTTTAATTTATCCTCATTGATTTCAATTGTCTTTTTAGGAGCTATTACTCTGTGAGTTCCTTTAAAGTATGTAAGTTCTTCTACCATTTTAAATTCCCAATATTATTCTAACTAAATCTTGAACACCAATTGTCATTGATAGCACTGTCATTATTCCAGCAATCGCTATTGTAACAATCCAAATTCCAAAGTTCCAGTTAAGAACTTTTGATCCGTCCAGGTTTCCAATAGGAAGCAAGTTGAATGCTGCTAAAAAACTATTGATGGAGTAACCTAATGCACATACAATAAATATTAATGCATAGGTTTCTGAATATAATGCGGATTGATAAACTGAAACTGCAATGCCTAAAAATATTAATGCAAGGATTATATTGACAATCGGTCCTGCAATTGATATTTTACCGTTGATTTCATCAGTCATATAATTAGCATAAGTGTAAACTGCACCAGGTGCTGCAAATACAAATCCTAAAAATGATGTAATCAGTGCAAATAGGAGTCCTTGAGGCCATAATTTGAATTCGGCCCAGTATCCATATTTCATTGACACAAATTTGTGTCCAAGTTCGTGCAGAATAAACCCTGCACCTACACCAACCATAATCAGTGGTAATAAGGAAAGTATTGCATTAACATCCCGTCCTGCATTAGCTATTGCAAAACAAAGTGAAATCACGATAAATGCAATTATTAAATCTCTCACTTCACTGCTTGTAAATTTGAACATGATTTTAAAATATCTAATTTTATATATAAAAGTTTTTTCTAAATAGTATTATGGACTTACATATTGATAATATTTTAAAAGATTTGGAAAATGATAATTTTCAGGCTTATTTGCTGACACAGTTTACAAATGTTCAATACATCTCGGGTTATAAGCCAACTAGTTTCGCTTTTTGTGTTATAAAAGAAAATCCAATTATCTATGCTTCCGGTATGGATATGGAACTTGCAAGGAAGGATTCAACAATTGAAGTTAAAGAGTATGAATCCTATGATGTGATGATAGATGAGCTAAAAAAAGAGGGCATTAAAAATCTTGCAATTGAGCCGAGCTTGCCTTTCAGCACATATGTAAAATTTAGGGATGATTTTGAAATCGATGCAAAAACATATATCGATAGACAGAGAATGATTAAAACCCCTGATGAGATTGAAAAAATCACAAAGGCAACCGAAATTGCTCAAAAATCATTCCTGCAGTTGGATATTCTGAATAATAATGGCACTGAAAAGGAAGTTGCTTTTGATTTGAATAGATTAATGATTGAAAACGGGGCTTTTAAGGAATCATTTGATACAATCGTTACAAGCGGTCCTGCTTCAAGTCTTCCACATGCAATTCCACAGGACAAAACATTAGAACAACCAATTTTAATTGATTGGGGAGCTATTTTTGAAGGTTATTGTTCCGATAACACCCGTACAATGGTTTATACAGAACACCAGCAGGAGATTTGGGATATTGTAGCCGAGTCTCATGATAAGGCAATTAAAGCTATTAAGCCAGGTCTTAAATGTTCAGACATTGATAAGGTTGCTCGCGATATTATTGCAGATTATGACTATGAAGAGAAATTCATTCACTCAACTGGGCATAGTTTAGGCCTTGATATTCATGAAACTCCAGGATTTTCCCTTCGTGATGAAACAGTAATTGAAAAGGGTATGGTCATAACAGTAGAGCCGGGAATCTATTTGGAAGGCGAATTTGGAGTCAGGCTTGAGGATACAATAGCCATTTCAAAAAGAGCCGATATTATTGGCGATTTGCCTTTAAAAATAGATTATTTTTAAAAAAATTATTTGTCATTTTCCTTTATCAATTCTTCTAATCTATCAAATTTTTTATTAAAGTGCCTCATTAAAATTGCTGCAGTTAATGTGGCGGTACCTACTCCAGACAGCACATATCCTGCCCAAACCAAGATTAAAGCGTTTAATTTGCCTGCACTTGAATTTCCTAAAATTGCATAACCGTTACTTGTGAATGCATTTGAAACCATTACCAATGAATTCAATGGCCCAACGCCTTCAACGATACTTGTAACAAGAAAACTAATGAATATGATTGCGAATAATAAAATAATGGTTATTCCTAAACTGTTTGTTTGTGTATACTGCCTAAATTTATCATAATATATTTTAATTAAATATGCATATGCGAGAACGTGGAGAATGTCAAGATATACCACAGGAGTATATTCAAAAATTAGAAAAGAAATAGACCCGTAAGGTATTAGCAAAAGGAATAATATCTTATTTTTCCAGGAACTATAATCCAGAGTTAATGTAACATACAATAGGACAACGATTTCCAATCCTGCTATTGCGAGATAGTCATTATCCACATATATTAAGGTATATAATAGGAATATGAAGAACAATAGCATCATAATCAAATAAAAAACTTGTTTTAATGATTGAATCTCTTCTTTAGGAAGATATTCATCGGGATTTAGATATCTGCTTTCGCTATTGTCTATTTTATTGTATATCCTCTTTCCTATTTTAAATAAAACTAAAAATATTAGTACTGTAACTATTAACTCGAAAATGGGCATGTAATCCATAAAATTATTTTTTATTTTCATTGTTAATAAATTATTTCGCAATTGGTATATATAATCAAAAAATATATTCATTGTTAAAAGAGTATTATTTGGAATATTCTGTGAGGAAGAATTTTGAAATTTATATTAATCGGGAATGGTTATATCTGTTTTCTAAAATTTTGCTTAAATAAACTATTTATTTTTTAAATTACAATTAATTATTGGGGAGTAGTTAATGCCGGCGTATACATTAAAAAAAGTATGGGAGTATTGCAGTTATAATATACCATTTTTTGTATTTATAACCATATTGATATTTATAATAAATCTGATTTCAGATTTTTCTGTAAGGGATCCTGGTTGGGAAGTGGGATTTATAATCTCGGTTAGTATTTCAGTTATTTTAACAGGTTATGGGTTGTCAATAACCCGTGATAGGATAAATCATGGTCATAGATTGCCTAAAATCATGCCCAAAGATGTTCTTGATTTAGGAATTAAAGGATCATTTGTGTATATGGTATTTTTTCTTTTTCAAGGAATTATTTTAACTTTCATATCTCATCCATTAAATTTTCCGGCTTTTAATTTAGAAGAAATGTTATTAGACTTTAATAAAACTATATATTTATTATTTAATCACAATCCACTCCATACAATAATTTTCCTCATTGTAGGAGGAATGGTATTTTACATTACTAGCTTTTTTGGAGAAGTGGCTTTAGCTAGATTGGCGGATACAAAAAGTATCATGGCAGCTTTTGATTTAAAAGCCATATACAGAATTATTGATTTATTTGGATGGAGACATTATGCAAGAGACTATACTTCAATTATAGTCGTTATTGTAATTTTAACATTTATAGAATCCCATTTGCCTGTGGTTTATGGAATCGATGATTTTGTAGGTATGTTTCTCGGACTTTTAATATTTGCTGCTCAGTATTTGGGTATTGGTGCGGTGTACTGCAATATAAAAGATAAGGAATTGGGCAGGAATAGGGCTGAACAATGATTTATATTGTTGTTTAATTTTCCATCCACAGAAATAAATAGATAGGGATTATATAATCCCTTTTTTTATTCTTTTTTTTAAAATTTCATGTTATGCAGAATTATATTCTGATTCTTTTAAAGGATATCAGAATTGCAAATAATGAAATAACAATCATGGCGATTGGATTTGAGGTTGGGTGCATAACTGTATGTGCAGATTTGTGAAGCTTTTCAGATTCTGAATTTCCAGAGTTTTCAAAAACATCTATCTCTTCTTCATAGCTTCCATTATCATTCAGATTGTCGGTGTCGCTTGTTAATTTTGCCTTGTTTATTTTTTCACCAACAGATACTGATTTGGTAAGTATATTTAGGAATACTTCTCCATCGTCTACACTTAAATCGCCTATATCCCATATTCCTGATGCTGGATCGAATGTTCCTTTAGTGGTTGTGTGTTTGATATATTTTAAACCATCAGGCAATTGGTCAGATACTTTAACGTTTTTTGCAGTATCAGGGCCTTTGTTTAGGACGCTTACAATCCATGTAACAGTATCTCCAAGGCAGATATTCTCTTTATCTGCATCATTATCCAATACTAAATAAGCCTGTTGGTTAGTATCGCTTGTTGATTCGCTGGCTAAAAGAGTTTCATCAGAAGACTCATCGTCAGAGGGGGGGTGTCATTTCTAATTGTTGCAAATCATTTGAATCTAAATTCAGCTCATCATTTTCATCATTTAAATCCTGTGCATAAGTGTAGGATAAAGATAACAGAAATATTAGAGATATCAAAACTATTGTTGTAGCTTTTTTTATTTTCACACCTCCTTTGATTAATTTTTTGTCTTTAAATTTAAATAATTTTTTTAAATATTTTTATCTTATAATGAAAGAATGCCCTAACCTCTTTAAGGTTGGGGAGGTTTAATTTAGTAGTTCATTGACATTATATTCGATTAACTCGCTAACATCATAATGGCTGCTGATTCCTATTTTATATTGATCAATATCAAACAAATTAAATCTTAAATTTTCATCATCATTTTTAAGTCTAATTCTATCTTTGATTATTATTTCAAAGCTATCTAATTCTAAATTCATTCCAAGGCCAGTATATTTCATATAACTTTCTTTTAAAACCCAATATTTGAAGAATTCCGCTGATGGTTCATTGGATTTCATGATGCTTTCATATTCACTGTTGTAGAAGTAATTTTTTGCTATGTTTAAATCAATTGCAGGGTCGTTATATTCAACATCAACTCCAACTTCCATATCAGATATTGCACATAAAACTATTTTACCTGAATGACTCAGATTAAAATGTATGTTGTCATAGTTTGAGATGTATGCTTTGCCATATTTTTCAGTTTTAAAAACGGGTTTTGTGATATTCTCCTCATCAAGTAGTTTTTTCAAAAGCAGATATGCTCCGGCACTTAGCTTTTTATCCTTGTCAAATCTATAGAAATCTATTTTTTCCTGACGATTTTTAGGAACCAATCCGTAAGCCTTTTTCAAATCTAAATTTTCCACATTACAATAAGCTATCTTAATCATTTTATCTTTAAATATACTAGTGTCATGTCATCAAATTGGGCTTGATTTTCAGTAAAGTTATCAATATCTTTTAATAATGGTCGAATAGGATCGTTATCACTTTTGAATTCATTAAAGAAGTTTAATAATTTATCTTCACCGTACATATCATCATTGCTGTTATTGGCATCAGTTATTCCATCAGTATAGGTAATCAATTCATCTGTCAATGTTAACTCTTCGGTTACATATTCAAAATCTTCCATAACTCCTAAAACGATTCCACTATCAATATCCAAATATCTAAATTCATCATTTTCTCTTATTAACGGGGGATTGTGTCCCGCATTTGAAAATGTTACTTTTTGAGTTGTTTTATTATAGATTCCAAGCCATAATGTTATAAACATGGATTCAGGGTTGTTTTGACATAATTGATTATTTAGCGAGTGCAGTATTTTTGATGGATCTTGGTCGTGTTTAATCATTTGTTTAATTACAACCTGAGTAATCATTGCGACTAGCGCTGCTGGAACACCTTTGCCTGATGCATCACCAATTACAATGGCCAAATTATCCTCATCTATCATGTAATAATCGAAAAAGTCTCCTCCAACCTCTTTGGCAGGTTGAGAAAATCCATTAACAATGAATTCATCACACTCAATTTCCTCGGTAGGAAGGCTGGCTGCTTGAATTTTAGTTGCAATATCCAGTTCCGCATTAATGCGTTCCTTTTCACCTTCAATTTCGCGAATATTCTCAATATAATTGTTATTATGTTTGATTAAATCAGTATAAGAGCGGGCAAGTGTCCCAATTTCAGTTTTTTCATTGATATATTTGGAATAGACATTCACCAATCCTTCGGCTTCGATTTTTTCGTCTTCCTTAATAAACCTTTCAATTTCAGAAAATGATGAAATAGGCTGAATTACTTTCGTTTCAACATATCTGAAAATAATAATTCCCGGAATGAAGAATAAGAGTATACTCACGTCAGTTATGAAGAGTAAAGGCATTAAATATATATATGGATTTATATTGTTAATCTGAGTAATAAAATTATAACTTAAAATGGAAATTAATACTCCAAAAATTGTAATGACCAGTATTATTATGAGAAAATTCCTCATAATCTTTTCAATTATTGTGTCTTCATCATTAGGTTGGATTTCAAATACAAAAGGTTTTGTCAGATAACCGAATAATAAGATTCCAACTAATATTGTTACTCCAGTCATAATATTTCTGTCCATACCTACAATTGCGGATATGGATGCAATTATTGTAGCAATAATTAATAAATAAAATATTATTCGATATAATCTTTTATTGATAACTTTTTTTGATGATTTAGGAGTTTCTATAAAATCAATTTTATCAGAAAACAACAAAATTAGTATTCCAAAAATAAATGCAACATTAATAAAGTTTAAAAAATATGTAATGAAGTAATAGATACTTATTTTAGGTTCGATAAAAATGCCTAATAAATTTCCATGAATTGCGGAATAGACCAATCCACATATAGATATGATTGATAAGAATAGAAGTAGGTGATAAGTATTATCTAATTTTGGTTTTGTAATTTCTTTGGCTTTAAAACCAGAATACCAAAGTTTATATGCTAAATAGGAAACTCCAAAACTGAAAATGGCTGAAGCAATTATTTCGATTGGACTGAATCCATTTAAAAAATCCAATAGTATATTTGCAAGTACTGCACCTAAAGCACCATATGGGCCAAATAATAAACCTAAAACAAATAACAGTCCAACGTGGGGATTTTCCAATCCTAATTCCCAAAAAAATGTTGGAGAAAATAGGATATTAATTAGTAATATTAATATAAAAGATATTGCTATTTTTTTTAGTTTAGATTTCATCATTCCACTTTTTTAATTATTTTCAAGTGATTTTCACCATTTATGTAGTGATAATCCAGTTCATCAGCCATTTTTTTAGCTAAAAAAATACCCAATCCTCCGATTTGAGTGTCATCAATGTTTTCAGGAGTTTTAGGATCTTCTTTTAAAAGAGGATTAAATTCAATTCCATTGTCAATAAACTCCAATGTCAATGTTTCATTTTCATACTCTGCATTAACTGTAATAAAATCAGTTTTTGAATAATAAACAATATTTACAAAAACCTCTTCAACGATTAGATTGATTTGAAAATTTTCTTTTGGAAGTTTATTTAAAATAAACTCGTTTAAAGTGTATAATTCGTTTATTTCTGGTTTTAATGTAATTGTATTCATTTTATCTTGAGGATTTTATCAAAACCTGACATTCTGAATATTTCACTAACACTATCATTAACATTTTTGATAATAAATGGAATATTTTCGGGTTTCAGTTTCTTTTGGGTTGCAATTAGAACTCTAAGTCCTGCACTTGAGATGTATTCCACATCATTAAAATCCATTACCAATGAGTCGAAATTACCTATTTCCTCCTGAATCTCATTATCTAATTCTTGCGAAGTTATTGTATCAATACGGCCTTCAATTGAAAATGTTAACTCTTTTTCATTATAATTTTTAATAATATTCATAAAATCACTATAATTATTTTTGTTTTATATTAATTTTAAATATTTTGTTCAAGTATGTAGGTTGGCATGATGGAGGGATTCATCAATAAAGTGGCATTCCGGGCAATATGATGGCAATATTTTCTTTTTCTTAAGAGATTAACGGTTGGTGTAGGGGGTTGTCAAGTTCACAATCGGTGCAAAAACCCCTGCCGGTTAGAATATGATGACAAGGGGAGTTGACTAAAGTAGAGTTAGACCTCTATTAAAAATTAAAAAATAATTAATTGTATTCATGGCTTTTTTATAGTATATTATTTTTTAAATTGCTTATTTTTTCTAAATAATTGTTTAAATTTCTTTTTTTATAATTTTAAGATGCAAGTGAGCGCTTACATTCGAAAAAATTTATATATGGCCTTTAATATACTAAGTATTAAGTGTGATAGTTCAAAACTGAAAAACTTAAAAATATTTGTATCGAAACTGTTGAATTAAAAAAATAGATTTTTGGAGGTGAGAATATGGATTTCTTTGATTTCATTGATTGGAGACGTTGGTGGACTGTTCCCGGATATCCTTTTTAGGTGTGTTGTTAATTTGAGGGGAATATTTTCCTTTAACGCCATTACTATTTTTCTTTCTTTTAACTATTCACAAATTTTTTTTATAAATGTTAAAGATTATAAATTATAAAAAATTTATATGGGTTTTTTATATATTATTAATTAAATAGGATGAAATCATTTTTTTTTTAATGAAATGACTCAAATCAAGGCGGGATGAGACATATGTATTTATTCAATTTATCTTCAGCTCAGAAAATGTTATTGTTTTCAGAAATTAATAATCCTCATAATGATTCTTTCTATCTTAAATTTAGAAAAAATTATGATTTGGAGGATTTTGAAATTGTAAAATCGGCTATAAAATGTATTTCAAAAGAATATTTAAATTTACAAATTAAATATGATGAAAATGGGGATTTTAAGCAATATTTCAGTGATGTTAGTAGTGTTAATGTCGATTCTTTAGATATTGTGGACGAAGATATCGATGATTTTATAAAAGATTATTTGGATAATCCTTTTGAGGATATATTCGATAGTCCTTTATACAAATGGGCAGTTTTGAAAACAGAAGATTCAACTGTGCTTATAGGTGTTGTGCAACATATTCTGCTTGATGGAACATCACTTTATTCAATTGTCCCTAAAGAAATTGAAAGGTATGTGGAATGTGCTAAAAATAACACAGAATTTGTTCCATTTGATTATTCCTATGAAACATATGTTGATGCAGAATTAGATTATTTAAAATCAGACGAAGCTGAAAACGATAAAAAATATTGGTTGGATGCACTAAAAGACTACTCTCAAGATTGGTATTCTTTTGAGGATTCCGAACTTGGTTATGCCGAAGTTCTTTTTGATAATGTTCGTAATTTCAATTATTCTCCATTTGTCACATCTTTAGCGCTTTGTTTTTTATATTTGGCTAAATCTAAAAAAGACAATAAATTATTCAAAGATTTAGTTTTAAACACTTCAGTTCATGGAAGATACTTCGGACAGAATGATGCTTTGGGAATGTTTGTAAATACCATTCCGTTAAGGTTGGAGTATAATGAAGAGTTAACATTTGATGAATTGCTCAGTTACTCAAAAAATGTTCTAAAAGAAGGATTAAGCCATGCAAAATTACAATTCAGTGAATATACTACAGATTTGAGAAATGAAGGTATTGATCCTGATTGCATTTCCATGATTTCAATAGTGTCAAATTCCACAGATTATGATTCTAAATTTCTAACACTTCAAAAAGACATTAAATTCCCACTTCACTTCAGAATCAATAAGAATTTCTCAGATAAAAAAGGTCTTCAATCCATATTTATAGAATATGACAAATCCTGTTTCGGCGCAAGCGAAATTGATTTAATCGGTCAGGGATTAAAAGATTTAATAAAAGAAGTTAGTCAGGATTCTTCTAAAAAATGCAGGGATTATAATGTTAATGAAATAGAATTCTTCAAAGCGGAAAACTATTATAATAATTTAATTAACTCTTTTGATAATCCTACTGCAATCTCTCCGGATGTCAGCGGGGATAAAGTAAAATTCATAAAAATATCTAAACCGATAGATATTGATAAATTGAAAAATCTGGCTAATAAATATCGTTTATCAAAAGAAAAATTATTGCTTGCAACTTTCTTATATAATCTGACTAAATTTTCATTTTCAAAAGATATTTTGATTGCATATAATAAACAAGCTACCGGTTATCATTTCAACACAGATTTAAGCGTAGAAGAATATTTAAGCGATTTTAAAAAATCATTCAAGGAATTCAACAAATATCCTCTTTTAAATAATCAAAAACTAAACTTTGAAAGCGAAATTTTATTCTTCATTGATGAGTTTGATAAGAAAGATTATAAATTAGTATTCAATTTCGAAAGCGGAAACATTAACATTAGTTATGATGAGTCATTTTATTCAGAAGAACTGATGAGAGCTTTCCTTGATTCAATGGATGTTTTATTAGACAGATTCTATGAAAGTGAAGCGTTATTAAAAGATATTTCAATTAGAAGCGAAATAGAATTAGATGAAGATTTTAAAATAGAACTTGCTAATGAGGGAATTGTAAATAAGGTATTTGAAAATATCGCAAGCGAAAATCCTGATAAGACAATACTTTATGCTGAAGATGGTGAGCTTAAATATGATGAATTAAACAAAAAGGCAAATAAAATTGCCAATAGCTTAATTAAACGTGGAGTTGAGATTGAAGATAGAGTAATGTTTATGATGAGGAGAAACAGTGATTTAATAGCTACTGTTTTAGGAATCAACAAAGCAGGAGCAGCATTTATCCCTATTGATCCGAATTATCCAAAAAATAGAATTAATCAAATCTTAGAAGACAGCGATTCAAGATTTGTCATCACATCCTCTGAGATTGAATATGATGGTGAAAATAGAATTGACATTTCTGAATTGCTTGAAGAAACTGATGATGCTAATCCTGAAATTAATTTAACACCGGATAATCTTTGTTTTTTAATTTATACTTCCGGTTCAACCGGAAAACCAAAAGGAGTAATGATTACTCACAGGGGAATAACAAACTATATTGCTAATGTTAAAGAGAATGTTCCAATTTATGAGTTAAACCATAAATGTAACAAGTTTATTTCTATTTCAACCGTTTCATTCATTGTATTCCTAAGAGAAATCTTCGGTACAATTCTGAATGGTTTGCCTGTGGTATTTGCTAACGATGAACAAGCAATTGACCCCTTGCAATTAGTCGAATTATTCAAAAAAACTGATGCGGAAGGTTTCGGTTCAACACCAACAAGATTGCTCGAATACTTACAACTTGAAGAGATTCAGGAAGTTGTCGGAAAATGTAAGGTAATCATTGTCGGTGGTGAAGGATTCCCTCCAGTATTGTATGATAGATTATCAAAATACACTGATGCGGATATTTATAATTCATATGGCCCAACAGAGGTGACTATTGCTTCACATTATAAATTAATTGATTCCAATGAAGTTACTGCAGGATGGAAGATGCTTAATGTAGTTGATAAAATAATGGATATCGATGGAAATCAGCTGCCTGCTTATGTAACTGGTGAAATATATGTCGGTGGAGCAGGAATTGCTAGGGGATATTTAAACAACCTTGAACAAACGAAAAAAGTCTTTTTAACATTAAACAACATCCCATATTATAATACTGGAGATTTGGGCAAAAAAGATGGGAATGGTGAATTATATGTTTCAGGACGTAATGATACTCAAATTAAACTCAGAGGTTTAAGAATTGAGTTATCTGAAATTGAGGGGGCAATTGCAAATTATGAAAACATAGCCCTTTCAAAAGTTGTTGTTAAAAAACTTAATAATGTTGAACATTTATGTGCTTATTTCACTGCATCCGAGGATATTAATCCAGAAGAATTGAAACAACACCTAGTAGATTCATTGCCGGAGTATATGGTTCCATCATATTTCACACAACTTGATGCATTTCCAAAAACACCAAATGGAAAAACTGACTTTAAAAACTTGCCGGATCCTGAAATTGATGTAGATGAATTCATAAAGCCAAGAACAGATATTGAAAATGAATTGTTTGATATAGTTTCAGAAATTTTGGGCATTGAAGAGTTCGGGGTCAATACGGATTTATTTAGCATAGGTTTAACTTCATTATCAGTAATCAAATTAACTTCTGCAATTTATAATAGCTTGAACGCACAGTTAAATGTTACAGAAATATTAAAATATAAAACTATTGAAAGAATAGCTTCTGAAATCAGAATTGAGAGTAATGAATCCAGTGATGTTCAGGAGTTATATCCATTAACCTCAAACCAACTTGGAGTTTACTTCGACTGTATTAAAAATCCTGAAAACACGGCGTATAACCTTCCGAAGAAAATGGAATTCAGCGAGGGTATTGATGTGGATAAACTCAAATCATCAATAATAACCGCTATCGAAAATCATCCATATTTGAAAACCAGGATTGTCATGGATAATGGTGAAGTCTATCAACAAAGAAGGGATGGCCTTAAAGTTGATGGTCTAATTGAGATTGCAGACGAGGCGAATTTGGAAGAATTCGTAAAACCGTTCAAACTTGATGAAGGGCCGTTATTCAGATTTAAAATTGTTGGCGACTCAATGTTGCTTGCAGATTTCCACCATATTATTGTTGACGGAACTTCTTTAAACATATTATTTGATGAAATCTCTAAAATCTACGATGGAAAAGATTACGAGTTGGAGGAACTCGACGGATTTGAATATTCATTGAATGAAATCAAAACGGAGCAGTCCAGTTTATACAAAGAAGCAGAGTTGTTCTTCTCAAATAAAATTAAAGAATTTGATGATGCAACTGTTATCGCACAAGATATTAACGGCGATGAATCGCAAGGAAAGGCTTCAATGATTGATATTTTCTTAGAAAAGGAGCCTATTGATGAGTTCTGTTCCAAGTCAAACATTAGTCAGAATAATTTATTCTTGGCCGCAACATCATTTGTCTTAAACAAATTTGTTTATAATCGCGATACGTTAATTGCAACAATCACTAATGGTAGATTCAATCCAAATCAACAAAAAACATTAGCAATGATGGTCAAAACACTTCCGTTAGCATTGAAGTTAAATTCAGATTCGACTATTAAAGAATATTTGGAATATGTCAATGGGGAATGGTTGAATGTATTGGCTTATTCATCCTATCCTCTAACAGAGATTTCCAATGAATTTGACATTGCTCCTGAAATATTGTATGCATATCACGGAAAAATTATTGAAGACATTGAAATCGGGGGGATGACTGTCGAAAGGCAATCCATTGACTATGAGGGATTGAAATTTAAAATAAACGTAAATGTAGTTGAAGTTGACAATAAATACAGGATATTCTGCGAATATAATGATCAATTGTATTCTGAAGGGTTAATTAGCACATTCCTTGATTGTATTGGAATTGTCTTGAACAAATTCCAGACATTTGATGAGAATACTTTAATGAAGGACATTTCAATCATCGAAAACGATAATTGGAGTGTTGATGATTTGGAATATGATGAAATCCCTGAAGACAGATTGAATAAAATATTTGAAAATCAAGTTGAACTGCATCCGGATAGAGTAATCTTATATGCTACTGATGGGGAATTCACTTACTCACAATTAAATGAAAAAGCCAACAGGATTGCCCACAGCCTTATCAAAAGGGGTGTTGGTCCTGAAGATAGGGTAATGTTTATCTTAAATAGGAACAGTAATCTAATAGCATCTGCATTTGGTATTTTAAAAGCTGGTGGGGCATTCATTCCTGTAGACTCAGAATATCCTTCAGAAAGAATTGAGCATGTTTTAACAGACAGTGAATCAAAATTCATCATTGTAGATGATGTAATTGAGAAAAAAGGCATTGATTTAAGCGACTATAGTGAAAACTTATTGGATGTTAACGAATTGCTCGAAGAAGAAGATACCACTAACCCTGACCCTGATGTGCATGCGAATAATATGGCGTATCTTATTTATACTTCCGGTTCGACAGGACTTCCAAAAGGAGTAATCTTAGAGCACGGAAACATTGCAAACTTTGTATATCCTGATCCAAGAAATGTCTGTACTTATGAACTGGTGCACAATCTTGAAAAAGAAGATTATAAGGTGCTGTCCACAACCACAGTCGCTTTCGATGTGTTCCAGCAAGAATTAATGGGATCCCTATTAAATGGAGTTCCAATGGTATTTGCCAATGATACTGAATATAAAGACCCGATTGAAATGATGGACTTAATCCATAAAAGTGGAGCGAATGTTTACATCGCCACTCCTTCAAGATTGCTTCAATATTTGGAAATAGAAGCAATGCAGGAAACAATGTATGGATTTAAAGTATACATTCATGCGGGTGAACCATTTTCACAAAGATTATATGAATTGCTTTCCGAAAACTCCAATGGTAAACTATTTAATATGTATGGGCCAACAGAAACAACAGTTTATTGTAATGGTACTTTACTTGAAAGTCCAGATATCCACATAGGAAAAGAATTATTCAATGTTCACGAAAGGGTCATGGACTTTGACTCAAATCCATTACCTCCTAATGTTATCGGGGAGTTGTTTATTGGAGGAAAAGGAGTTTCAAGAGAATATTTGAACCGTCCTGAGAAAAATGCTGAAAGCTATGAGGTAATTAATGGAATTAGGTTCTATCATTCAGGAGACTTTGTTAAAGTCACTGAAGATGGAGATTATTATGTATTCGGAAGAATGGATAACCAGATTAAACTAAGGGGTTTAAGAATTGAAATAGGTGAAATTGAAGTGGGACTTTCAAAATTCCCTGGAATCAAATCTGTAGCAGTTGTTGTTAAAAAAATTAAAGGCAATGACCACTTATGTGCTTACTTCACAGTTCATGATGAATACAAAGATGAAAACCGTGAAGAAAACGGTTATTCCATTGATATTGATGATTTAAAAGCTTCACTTGCTGAAAAATTGGTATATTATATGGTTCCAACAGTTTACATGGAACTTGATGAAATGCCTCAGACAGCAAATGGTAAAACTGACTTAAGAAACTTGCCTGAACCAATTTTAATCACAGAATATGTCGCTCCTGAAAATGACATTGAAGCATTCTTTGCAAACCTGTTTGCAGAGATTTTGGGTCTTGATGAAGTAAGTGTCACTGACAATTTCTTTGAAATTGGTGGAACATCACTGTTAGTTACTAAAATTACTATGGAAGCTTTAAATAGAAATTATAATTTAAGCTACGGAGATGTTTTCTCAAATCCGACTCCAAGAGCATTATCTGAATTTATCTTATCGGACAAATCCGTTGAGAAAAAATCAGAATTGTCCTATGACTACTCTAAAATTAATGAGTTTCTTAAGAAAAACAACCTCGAAACAATTATCAACGGTGAAATTCAAGATAGTCTTGGAAATATTTTGCTTACTGGAGCTACCGGATTTTTAGGAATCCATGTGCTTCGTGAAATACTTGAAAATGAGATGGGTGATGTTTACTGTTTCATTAGATCCAACAAAGTATTAAGCGGTGAAGAAAGATTAAAATCACTGCTATTCTATTACTTCTCAAATGAATATGCAGAACAATTCAGTGAAAGATTGCATGTTATTGAAGGGGACATTACCAGTTTTGCGGACTTTGAAAAACTCATTCCTGAAAAAATCGATACTGTAATCAACTGTGCAGCTAACGTGAAACACTTCTCATCTGGAACGGACATTGAAGACATTAACCTTGGGGGTGTAATAAATGGACTTAAATTTGCAAAAATGAAAAGTGCAAAGTATGTCCAAGTATCCACATACAGTATTGCGGGTGAAAGCATAAACAATTATCCTCCAATTGATGTCAAATTCACGGAAAATGATTTATTCATTGGCCAAGCAGTGGATAATCAGTATCTCAATTCTAAATTCTTAGCGGAACGTGCTGTTTTGGAAGCAGCAGTTGAAGATGATTTGGATGTAAAAATTATGAGAGTTGGAAACCTAATGGCAAGAAGCTCAGACAGTGAATTCCAAATTAACTTTGAATCAAACGGATTCATCAATCGTTTAAAGGCATTCGTAACAATTGGAAAAATGCCTTATTCAATGTTGATGAGCAATGTGGAATTTTCACCAATTGACATGACAGCAAAAGCTATTGTAAATCTTTCAAAAACTCCTAAGGAATGCACAGTTTTCCACCCATATGATTATCATAGTGTTTGCTTTGGAGACATAATTGACATTATCAAACCTTTAGGATTGGATATAGAGCCTGCTGAAGAAGAAGATTATGAAAATGCTTTGGATGAAGCACTTGCTGATAAATCAAAGCAAGAGGGGGTATCTGGCCTCATTACTTCAATCGGTTCTGGAAAAGTTAAAAAGATTTGGATGCCTGTTGATAATACCTACACTGTTCAAGCATTATATCGCTTAGGTATTAAATGGCCATTTGTATCTGAAGAGTACATCTATAATTTTATTAAATTCTTGGATGATTTGGATTTCTTCAGTGTTTAGGAGTATGAAATAATGTATGATAGAAATTATAATCTTTTAAAATCAAAATTCTCAGAATTTTTCCTTCCCACATTATTTACCTCAATGGCAGGTAATATCTGTTTATTCGTGGATGGTTTAATTGTAAGTTTTTTAATTGGTGCAAGCAATCTTGCTCCAATCCAAATTGTTGCTCCAGTAATGACATTCGTTAATCTTATTTACTGGATGATTGGACTTGGTGGCAGCGTACTTTGTTCTGTTGCAAAAGCGGAATTTGACGATGAAAAGAGCAATACGTACTTTTCAGTATCCCTTATTTCACTTATATCAATCGGAATTTTGATTGCTATTTTAGGGCTTTTGTTTTCAGGCAATATTTCTCAATTTTTATGCTCTTCACAACCTGAACTGGTTTCTGATGTTACACAATATTTCGTTGCATTAATTATTGGAATGCCCTTTTTATGTTATATGATGAGTCTATCTTATTTTATAAGGGCGGACGGTATACCAACATTACCGTTTAGAGCCATATTGATAGCCAATATTGTTAATATCTGTTGTGATATAATTTATATTCGCTTTTTCAATTTAGGTCTTTCAGGTGCCGCATTAGCTACTTCAACAGGTTATTTGGTAGGATCCATTTTAATTTCATATTACTTCTTTAAAAAAGAACGCACATTGGAATTTATAAAATTAAAAGTCGATTCTTTCTTTAAGTTCCTTAAAAAAATCGCAACTTCAGGATTTTCATCCGCATCAACTCAATTATATCTGACTTTAAAATTGCTTGTCATAAACTTTTTAGTCGGTCTTTATGTTGGAAAATCCGGTGTTGTTGCATTTGGAATCTGTTATAACAGTTTATTCATATTATATATTTTCTTAATCGGAACGGCACAGACAATGTCTCCAATCGTATCTGTCTACTTTAAGGAAGAAGACTATTCCGGAGTTAGTTTTATCATTAAAAGATCTTTAAAAATTGTTGTTGCTTCAAGCTTAGCACTGTCCGTTTTATTCATTGTTTACCCGAATGCTTTACTTTTCTTGTATAGTGTCAAAAATCCTGCAGACATTCCTGTCGTATTAAACGCTTTAAGAATATTTGCAATAAGTTATGTGGGGACTGCCATTACATTTTTATATACATTCTATGCTCAAGCAATTCAAAAAAATCAATTGTCTGCAATCATTTCATTCCTTGAAGGTTTTGCATTGCCGATTTCAGTTGCAGTTATATTGTCTTTTATAATTGGAGGAAATGGAATTTGGATTTCATTTGCAATTGCAGAATTATTGACAATCTTGTTCATTTTTGCTTATTCAAAACGCATTAACAAGAAAACCAATAAAGAATACACAGGATTCTTCATCAACAAACACAATGATGATGAAAAGGTATTCGAGCATACAATTGATGGTGAAATTAAAGAAGCTGTTGAATTGTCTAGGGAGGTTCAAGATTATCTTGCGGGAAATAAATCAGCCGCATTGGTTAGTTTGGCTATTGAGGAAATGCTTGTAAATATCATTAACATTAATGAAAAGGTAGATACGATTGATGTTATTGTTAGAGATAATGAGGAAAACATACTGATATCTGTAAAGGATAATGGGATTGATTTTAACCCGGTTATTGAAAATGAAAATCTTGAATTTGACAATATCAGCATTTTAAATAAAATTGCTGATAAAATCGATTATTCACGGGTGTTGGGTTTGAATAGTACTGTTATCACAATCAAAAATTGAATAGTTAACTGATATAATGTCAAATAAGAAATCATTCATCGCAAAAATAGAGGAAGCTATTTTAAGGTCTACAAAACTGGATTTCATGGATTCAAAAGAAAAAGTAGACGAATTGTTAAATAATCCATCAGACAATAGGTTACCTAAAGGCATTTTCAAAAGCATTGATTTTGATGGAACTCAAGTTTTTACATTTGGGGATGAAACTGACGAAAACACCATATTGTACATACATGGTGGAGCCTACGTAATGGAAATCAATTATCAGCATTTATTATATTGCCTTATGCTGTCGCGAAAACTGAATGCTTATGTGCTGGCGCCGATTTATCCACTCGCTCCTAAGGGTAAATCCGAAGAAACTTATGAAATAATCACTGATTTATATAAAAATCTAATTCAAAGGGATAATTTGATATTAATGGGAGACTCAGCAGGCGGAGGTTTCGCCCACTCTTTTTGCCAATATTTAAAAACTGTTAATCTGCCTCAGCCCGATAAAATAATTACATTTTCACCTTGGGTTGATATTTCAATGAGCAATCCTCCTTATGACAGTGAAAACGATCCTATTTTAGGCGAAGTTGGCCTTAAGGAAATAGGAAAATCATGGGCCGGTGACTTGGACACTCAAGACTATCGTGTAAGTCCGCTTTTCGGGGATAATGTTGGCTTGCCGGATACTTTAATCTTTGCAGGGGAAAATGAGATTTTCTACAAGGACATCGTGAAATATGTTGAAAATCTAAAAAAGGATAATGTTAATGTAAAATTAGTCACGGGAAATGGTTTATTCCATATTTATCCGTTATTCCCTATTCCTGAAGCAAGAAAGGCACTGAAAGAATTGAACTACCTCGACTTTGTAGAAGTCGAGGATTCTTACTTCACGGGCTGATACTCTCCCATGAAAGTAGAATTACCGTGCTATCCCCCCTGTCCCAGAGGTTCATTGTTTCATCGATTAAATCGATTAATCCTTGTTTTAGAATGTTTTTACCTGCATTAATGTCCCTATCATGTATCATTGCGCATTGTGGGCATTTCCATTTTTTTTCATATTTTAGGCCTTGATAGTAGTATCCGCAGTTGCTGCATGTTTTGCTTGATGGGTACCATCTGCTGATTTGTCTGAATGTTTTTCCGTATATTTCGGCTTTGTATTTGAGCAT